>NZ_WWJT01000589.1 GCF_009865385.1 Streptomyces sp. SID486
GGGGGCGGGCGGGGCCGTGCGATCCGTGGGTGGGGCCGTGCGATCCGTGGGCGGGGCCGTACGACCCGTGGGTGGGGCCGTACGACCCGGTCTCGAAGGGGTGACCCGGCAGGGAGATCCTGCGGCCGTCCGCGTACCCGGCCCGGGCCGCCCAGTCCACCGCCTCCCCCGCCAGGTACCTCTGGACGGCGTGTTCCGGCTCGCCCGTGCCGGGCCGGCGCGGGAGTCCCGCGAGTTCGGCTCTCAGCTGGAGCGCCAGGTCGGCACTGTCGGTGGCGACGAAGGCGGTCCGGACCGCGTGGTGGGTGCGTCCCGCGCCGAGCGTCACGGCCACGTCCGCCAGTGCGGGACGGTCACTCTCCAACCGGTCGGCGAGGGCGCCGAGGACCTGGCGCAGCGCGGGCCGGGTCCGGGCCGAGACCGGTATCGCCAGCGCCGTGTCCGGGGCCGGGCCCGCCGCTTCCCGCGGCGGCTCCGCGACCACCAGATGCGCGTTGGTCCCGCTGAAGCCGAAGCTGCTGACCGCGCCGACGAGTTCACCGGATGGTCCGGGGTGCCAGGGTTCCAGCGCGGTGACCGGTCGCAGCGGGCTGCCGGCGAAGTCGATCTCCGGGTTGGCCTTGTCGAAGTTGACCAGAGGCGGCAGTTGGCGCTGCCGCAGCGCCAGCAGGACCTTGAGCAGCCCGGCGATGCCGGCGGACATCGTCGTGTGCCCGATGTTGGCCTTCACGGAACCGAGACCGCAGTGACCAGGGGTGGTGGCCGCCCGGCCGAGCACCTGGTGGAGGGCCTTGATCTCGATCGGGTCGCCGAGCGGCGTACCCGTGCCATGGGCCTCGACGTAGGTCACGTCCTCGGGCCGGACCCGGGCCCGGCGCTGCACCCGCTCGATGAGCGCGGCCTGGCCGGCGGCGCTGGGCGCGGTGAGGCCGTTGGTGCGGCCGTCGCCGTTGACGCCGCTGGCACGGATCACGCCGTGGACGCAGTCGCCGTCGGCCAGGGCCCGTTCCAGGGATTTCAGTACGACCACGCCGACGCCCTCGCCCAGCACGATGCCGTCGGCCGAGGCGTCGAACGGGGCGCTGCGGCCGGTCGGCGAGAGCATCCCGGTCTTGCTGGTCAGGACGTGCATGCGCGGCGTGAGCATCAGGGCCACGCCGCCGGCGACCGCGGCCTCGCACTCTCCGGCGCGGATGCTCTCGCAGGCGAGGTGCACGGCGACCAGGGACGATGAGCAGGCGGTGTCGACCGCCAGGGCGGGGCCCGTCAGGTCCAGGTGGTAGGCGATCCGGGCGGCCAGCACCGAGGCGGAGTTGCCGAGGAAGGCGTGGGCGGTGGTGCTCTCCCCCTGCTCGGCCAGCAGCTCCAGGTACTCGCCGACGGCGCAGCCGACGAACACGCCCCACGGCCGTTTCGGCGGGGTGCTCGTCGCGTGTCCGGCGTCCTCAAGGGCCGACCAGGCGGCCTGAAGGAAGAGCCGCTGCTGGGGGTCCATGGCCTCCGCCTCCAGCGGCGACAGGCGGAAGAACTGCGGGTCGAACCGGTCGACGCCGTCCAGGAGGGCGGCCCATTTGCTGTACGTACGTCCCGGTGCACGCCGGTCGGGGTCGTAGAACGCCCCGGTGTCCCAGCGCTCCGGCGGGACTTCGCGCACGCTGCTGCGTCCGGCCGCCAGGTTGGCCCAGAAGGCGTCCAGGTCGGGGGCGTCGGGGAAGCGGCCGGCCATGCCGATGACCGCGATGTCCCCGGAGCCGGCCGACGCCACGGCCGGCGGTCCGGGTTCGGCCGTCGCCGCCACCGCCGCCGCCGAGGCCGACATCGACGCAGACGCAGACGCAGAGGTAGAGGTAGACCCAGACGCAGACGTAGACGTAGACGCAGATGACAGGGAATCGGCGGCCGCGCCCGGCGATCCGGCGCGGGCGGCCGTCCCGGCAGCGGAGCCGGCCCCGGCGAGCGGTGTGGCAGCCGCCCCGGCCGTCCGGTCCGCCTCGGCCCGCGAGGTGGGTCCGGGGGCCGGCGCGCCGGGGAAGGACGGTTCACCGCCGAGGTCCGGCCCATCGAGGGTGCCCCCGCTCTGTCCGGCCGGCCCGGCGGTGAGAACGGCCTCCGGCGCCGGTGGCACCGCCCGCAGAGGCGGCAGTTGCACGACGCCGGAGCCCGCTGCCGCGGAGCCCGGTGCCGCGTGGCCCGGTGCCGCGTGGCCCGGTGCCGCGTGGCCCGGTGCCGCGTGGCCCGGGTCGCCGAGGTCGCGGGCGGTGGGGGTTTCCATGACGGCCGGCGCTGTCATCGGCACTGCCACTGACACCCTCGCCGGCGCTGTCGCCGTCCTCACCGCTCCTGCCGCTTCTGCCGCGTCTGCCGCGTCTGCCGTCACCGTCCTCACCGCTGTTGCCGCGTCTGCCGTCACCGTTCTCGCAACTGTGCCCGTCGCCCCCGCTGTCGCCGTTGCCAACGCTGTCGCCGTTGCCATCGCTGTCGCCGTCGCGGCTGCTGTCGTCGTCGCGGCCGCTGTCGTCGCCGTGGCGGTTGCTGTCGTCGCCGTAGCCAGCAGGGCTCGGTCGCGGGTGATCGTCTCGCGGACGTGGGCGACCAGCCGGGGCACCGTCGGGTGGTCGTAGACGGTGACCGAGTCGATGTCGAGGCCGAACGCCTTGTTCACGGCGCGGACCAGTTCCACCGCCCCGATGGAGTCCAGGCCCATCTCGCTGAAGCTCAGCGCCTCGTCGACCTCCCCGGGCGTCAGGAAGAGACTCTCGCAGAGCGCCCGGTACAGCACCTCGCTGATCCGGGCCTCGTCGGGCCCGGGTGGCAGCGGGTCCGGGACGGGAGGGGCGGCCGGTGTCCGAACCGGTGCCGCGGGGGCCGTCGACGCGGCCGGCGCGGGGACGGCAGGCCGCGCCGGTTCCGCCGCGGGGCGGGCGGCGCGGAACCCGTCGGCCTTGGCGAAGTACTCCTCGATCCGGCCGACGGACTCCGGGCCGAACACCCGCTCGTGCATGACCGATTCACGCTCGATCACGGGGGCCAGCCGGTGCAGGGTCCGGTCGGCGAGATCCTGCTTGAGGACCTGGACGGCCTCCGCGGGCTTCTCCGCGATCGACCTCGCCAGGCCGAGCGCCGTGGCCAGGACGTCGGACCGGTCGGCGAAGGCGACGTTCGCGCCCCGGCGCTCCAGTTCCTCCCCCTGGACGAGGCGGCCGGTGTACATCATCTCGGCGGCCATGACGGGCCCGAACCGGTCGGCGAGGATGTACGTCGCCCCCATGCCGGGCGTGAAGCCGTAGGTCAGGAAGTTGGCGCGGTACACACTTTCGCGGGCCAGCACCACCAGATCCGCGTACAGGCCGAAGGCGAGTCCACCGCCGGAGGCGTGGCCGCTCAGCGCGGCGATCACCGGCCGGCTGCAACGGAGCAGTCCCTCGTAGACGAACGGTACGTCGGTGAACCGGCTGCCGCCGCCGGCGAGCGTCCGCAGCCCCTCGGGCGTGGCCCCCATGCTGAAGACGTCGTCGGTGCCGGTGAGCACCACCGCCCGTACCCCGTCGTCCTCTTCCACCCGGGCGAAGGCCCGCCGCAGGCCGCTCATCATGGCGTCCGTGAACATGTTGCTGCCGCCGCCGTCGCGCATCACCAGCAACGCGATGCCCGGTTCGAGGAGACGGAACTCCACCGCCTCTCCGTCCGACGACCCCCTCCGCGGCTCCGGTGGCTCGACGGCCGGCTGCCGCGCCGCGGTCCCGGCCGGTGCGGCGGCATCCTGCGTGCCCTTCCAGCGGCCCACCCAGGCCACCTCCTCCCGGAACGGATAACCCGGCATCGGGCGGCGCCGGGCGGCGGGGTCGGCCGAGTCCCCGGCGTGGCAGTCGGCCCAGCGCACGTGCCCCCCGGCGGCCCAGTGCGCGGCCACCTCGTCCAGCCGCCCGGCGCGGAACGCGGCCACCGCGTCCAGGGCGGCCGGGGCCGCGGCGCCACCCCGGTGGGCGTGGTCGCCAGGGCCCTCCCCGTCGGCGTACCGCCGCAGTTCCTTGCGCAGTTCCGCGATGTCGGCGGTGACCACGGCGAGGCGGTGGGGCATCGGAAGGCGTCCGACCTGCGAGGTGTACGCGAGGTCGGCGAGCAGCCACGGGTCGTCGGGGCCGCCCGGTCCGCCCGGGCTGGCCTGGCCGGCCAGCCCGGCCACGGTGCTCTCCGGGGTCGCCGGTACGCCGACGGCCTCCGTGAGTTCCCGGAGCGCGAGCGCGTCGAACCCGAGATCGGCCAGGCACTCGTCGGGCCCGATCCCCTCCGGGGGGACCCCGAGCACCTCGGCGGCCCGCTGTGCCACCCAGCTCGCCGGCCGGCCGGTGCCGTCGAGGAACTCCAGGTACCGGACGGCGTACGCGCGGAGTTCCTCGGGGGTGCGCGCGGAGAGCACGAACAGCCAGGGGCCGGCGGGGGCGAGCGCGCGCGTCGGGGGCGGGGGCGCCTCCTCGACCAGGACGTGGGCGTTGGCGCCGCCTGCGCCGAACGCGCTGATGCCCGCCCGGCGCGGGGTGTCCCCGGTGGTCCAGGCACGCCGTTCCCGCTGGACCCGGAACGGTGAGTCGTCGAAGTCGATGTGCGGGTTGGTGCGTTCGGCGTGCAGGGAGGGCACGAGTTCGCGATGTCGCAGCTGGAGCAGCACCTTGGTCAGGCCGGCGATGCCGGCGGCGCTCTCCAGGTGGCCGATGTTCGACTTCACCGAGCCGAGGGCCACCGCCCCGGGGGGCAGTCCGGCGTCCGCGAACGCCCGCCGCAGGCCCTCCACTTCGATGGGGTCGCCCAGCGAGGTGCCGGTGCCGTGCGCCTCCACGTAACCGACCGTGGCGGGGTCCCAGCGGGCCCGCGCGAACGCCTGCCGGATCAGCTCGCCCTGCGCGGCCGGGCTCGGCACGGTGAATCCGCTGGTCTGCCCGGTGTGGTTGACGACGGTGGCCCGGATGACGCCGTGGACGTGGTCGCCGTCGGCCCTGGCCCGGCGCAGCGGCTTGAGGAGCACGGCGCCCACGCCCTCGCCGGGCACGTAGCCCTCGCCGCCGGCTCCGAAGCTGCGGCAGCGGCCGTCGGCGGAGAGGAACTGTCCCTGGGCCAGTTGCAGGTACTTCTGCGGGTGGACGGACACGTTGACCCCGCCGGCCAGCGCCATGTCGCACTCGCCGCGGCGCAGGCTCTCGCAGGCCAGGTGCAGCGCGGTCAGGGAGGAGGAGCAGGCCGTGTCGACGGCGAGGCTCGGGCCGTGCAGGTCGAGCGCGTAGGACACGCGGTTGGCGACCGACGCGTGCATCGCGGTGGGCGCCACTCCCCCGGCCTCGTCGGCCAGCAGCTGGTAGTGGTTCCACATGACGCCGACGAAGACGCCCGTGTCGCGGGTGGTCGGGTCCCTGGGCAGGCGTCCGGCGTCCTCGAAGGCGTGCCACCCGGCGGTCAGGAACAGCCGCTCCTGCGGGTCCATCCGCTCGGCGTCCCGCCGGGAGATGCCGAAGAAGGCCGGGTGGAAGCGGTCGACACCGTCGACGAACCCGCCCCAGCGGCTGTAGGTACGGCCCTCCGCGTCCCGGTCGGGCGAGTAGTACGCGGCGTGGTCCCAGCGGTCGGCGGGGACCTCGACGATGCTGTCCACGCCGCCCGCGAGATTGCGCCAGAAGGTGTCGAGGCCGGGTGCGCCGGGGTAGCGGCCGGCCAGACCGATCACCGCGATGTCATCGACGCCGTCCTCTTCCGGCTCCGCCTCCCGCTCCGGCTCCGGCTCCGGTTCCGGTTCCGGTTCCGGTTCCGGTTCCGGTTCCGGTTCCGGTTCCGGCAGGAGGTGCGGGACCCGATCGGCGTCACCGTGCACCACGGCGACGGCGGTCGCGCCGCCCGTGGTGGCCCGGTCCAGGAGCTCCAGCCCGGCCCTGGTCGGCAGCGGCACCATGCCGGTCGCCCCGGTGGCGCGGCGTTGGGCCCCGTCCGCCACGCGCATGCCGCCGTCCGCCCACAGGGGCCAGGCCACGGCCAGGGTGCGCCCCGGGCGCTCGGCGGCGCGCCGCTGCGCGAAGGCCAGTTGGAAGGCGTTGGCGTAGGCGTAGTCCGCCTGGCCCGGGTTGGGCAGCACCGCGGAGAGCGAGGAGAAGAGGACGAAGAGCGCCGGGGCGTCCTGTGCCGTCGCCGCGTCCAGGTGCACGGTGCCGTCGACCTTCGCCGCGCACACCGCCGCGAGGTCGGCGGGTTCCTTGCGGAAGAACAGCCCGTCGCGGAGCGTGCCGGCGCAGTGCAGGACGCCGTCGACGCGCCCGAAGGTCTCGCGTGCGGCGGCGGCCGCGGCCTGGGCGCCGGCGCGCGTGGAGACGTCGGCGCGGGTGTAGCGGACGTCGCCGCCGCGCTCCCGCCAGTCGGCCATTCTGCGCCGCAGTCCGGGGCCGGCCGGGCTGCGGCCGACCAGCATCAGCCGGGCCCGGTGGCGTGCCACGAGGTGGTCGGCGAGGAGACCCGCCAGCCCCCCGGCCCCGCCCGTGACGAGGTACACGCCCTCGTCGGCGAAGCCGTCGGCCGAGGGGCCGGTCCCGGTGGGCGCCCAGCGCCGTACCTGCCTGCGGCCGGCGCGGTGACGCACCCAGGGTTCCCCGTCCTGCCCGGTCTCGGCGAGCAGCGTGGTGACGTCGTCGGCCGCGCCGTCGTGTTCGACCACCTTGCAGCGCAGCGCGGGCACTTCGGCGCCGATGGTCGCGGCGAGCGCGGCCAGCGCCGCGTGCTGCGGTGGCGCGGGGTGGCGTACCGGCAGAAGGACGGTCGCACCGGCGAACCCGGCCGTACCGGGTTGCCCCTCGACCAAGGCGGAGGCCAGGGCCCACAGTTCGGTGGCCGCGTCATGGACCGGATGGAGGACGTGGACCGCCGGGCGGGTGTCCTCGTCGGCGAGTACGGCCAGCAGCCGCCCGAGCTGGTCGCGGGCGCGCAGGTCGAGGCGGAAACGGTCGCGGCCCAGCCGCTCGAACTCCGGGCCTCGTTCGGCCTGGACGACGCGCCGTCCGGTCGCGGTCCTGAGCCGCTCGGCCTGGCGGTCCGGTGCGCCGAACACCACCAGGTCGCCGGCGGCGCCCGGCCGCGGCGCCGGCGCGTCGGTCCAGCGCTCGGCACGGCAGACGGTCACGGCCTCGGCCGGTGCGTCCGCGCTGGGCGGCGCGCCGGTCTCGCCGGGTTCGCCGGGTTCGCCGGGTTCGCCGAGAGCTCCGGATGCCCTGGATGCCCTGGATGCCCCGGATGCGCCCGATGCTCCGGATGCGCCGGATGCGCCGGACCCCGCGATGGTGGCGGCCATGAGGGCCCGCGCATGGGGGCCGGCGAGGTGGCGGGCCAGGCTTCCCACCGATCCGTACTCGAAGAGCAGGGTCGGGTAGAGCATGGTGCCGACCAGCGTCTCCACCGCCTGGCCCAGGCGCAGCAACGCCACGGAATCCAGGCCCAGGTCGTAGAAGCCGACGTCGGCCGGGACGTCACCGGCCGGGCAGCCCAGCTCGCGGGCCACCAACTCGCGCAGCCGGGCCACCGCCACCGCTTCCGGCCCGCTCGCCTCGGCGGCGGGACCGGAGCTCTCCGCGGCGAAGGACGGACCGGAGACGTCCGCCACGAACGCGGGACCGGAGACGTCCGCCACGAACGCGGGACCGGACACGTCCGCCGCCAAGGCAGGACCGGGGGCGCCCGTGACCTCGTCGAGCAGCCGGGTGATCAGCTCGGGGTGGCGGATGCGCTTGCAGGACATGCCGCGGAACTCGGCGACCAGCCGCCCCTCCTCGTCGTGGAGGGTGTAGTCGTTGTGGACCAGGTCGCCCGATTCCGAGGGTTCCTCGGGGTGGGGGACGCGGACGTGGAAGGTCTCCCCCAGCGCCGCGGGCGCCCGGAAGAAGCCGATGTGGAAGGGGACGAACGGCTCGTCCCCGACCTCGTCGTTCTGGCCGAACGCCACCAGGGTGGAGGCGTCCGCCTTGGCCGGGTGCAGATGGAAACCGCTCTCGCTCGCCCGGCCGGCGGGATCCAGCCGGAGCGTGGCCAGCATCTCGGTCACGCCCTTGTGCAGCCGGCCGAGGCAGGTCATCGCGGGCCCGTGCCGGATGCCCTCCCGCCGGGTGCGCGCGTACAGCGTGTCCATGTCGTCCTCGCGCACCGACGCCTCGCGCAGTCGCCCGGCGTCGAGCGGTGCAGGCAGCGGCTCGTCGGCACGGACCAGCTCGGCGCGCGCGTTCTCGCGCCAGGGTGCGCAGGGTTTCCCGTGGCGCACCCAGCGGCTGTCGATCCGTACCGCGCGGGGGGAGTCGGCGTCCGCGGCACCGACGGTGACCCGCAGTTCGCGTTCATGGCCCTCGCACGTGACGACCGGCTCGGAGAAGAGGACGTCCCGCAGGGCGAGGCCGCGGAGATCGTGCCCCCGCGCCGCGAGGACCCGGTACACCAGGTCCAGGAACGTGACGCCGGGCAGCACGGAGACCCCGTGGACGACATGGTTGGCCATGATGAAGTCGTCGTGGGTCAGCCGGATGCGGCAGTCGATCTCTTGCTCGTGGTCGGCCATGCCGTGGTCCCCCCTCGGACGGGTGCTGCTGGGCGGCTTCACGCCTGCGGTGCCGGTGACGGATCGCCGGCGAGGAAGCCGGCCAGGATCCGGTGGAGCCGGGCGGCGGCGCCGAAGACGGAGATGTGGTCCCCGTGCGGTTCGACCCGCAGTCGGGCGCCCGGCAGCGCGGCGGCGATCCGGTGCGAGCCGTCGGGATGGGCCGTGTGGTCGTCCTCGCTGGTCACGACGAGCGCGGGGGCCCGGACCGCGGGCAGGTGCGGGGTGATGTCCTCGGTCATCGTGGCCAGGGTGAGCCGGCTGTAGCGGTGGAAGAGTTCGTCGGTGCTGTACGGATGCATGACCAGCTCGGCGACGTCCGCGGGGACCCGGGCCGCGGCGGTGTCCGCGATGGCCTCGTTGATCATGGCGGCGTCCGCGCGGCTCCGCGCCGCCAGCTGGAGCAGGCCCCGCAGATCGCGCTGGTGGTCGGTCATGGGCCCGGGGGTGCCGGAGAAGTCGCCGTGCCACAGGCTCAGCGAGGCGACCCGGCCGGGTGCCGCGGCGGCCGCGCGGAGCGCGATCACGGCCCCTCCGCACAAGCCCATGACGTGGGCGGTGCCGACACCGTAGTGGTCCATGACGGCCACCAGGTCGGCGGCCTGTGCGGCGACGTCGTGGGACAGCGCGTCGAACGCGGACGGGGTGCCCGGTTCGCCGAACATCCCCCGCGTCTCCCAGGTGACCACGTGGTGGCCGGGGGCGAGCCGCCGCATCCACGGTTCGCACAGCCGCACCGGCATGCCGCAGGCGGAGGCGAGCACCACGGCCGGCGCACCCGGTTCGCCCGCGCTGTAGCCGCGCACGGCGACACCGGAGCTGTCGACGACCTCCATGGCGGCGATGGTGTCCATGACGGCGTCACCTTCCTTTCCTCACGGGCGGATCCGCACGGTGGGAGTCGGCTCGCGGTGCCGCGTCGACCGGTGCGGGGGCGGGGCGTCTCCGGTACGGCGAGGGCACGTCACGTGGTGGTGAAGGGGTGCCCGGTCGTGGTGGTGGTCGCGATCGCGTTGTGCTGGTACTCGTCGACGCCCGCGACGAGCACGGACCCGAACCGGTCGAGGCTGACCCGGCCGCCGTACTCGATGATCTCGGTGGTGTCGGGGTAGACCCGCACCGACGTGGGCACGTAGCGGTTGGCGAAGCCGAGCCGCATCTCGTCGCTCTTGCCGCTGTGCGGCAGCGAGGCGTGCATCAGGGTGGACCAGAACATGATCGCCTCGCCCGGGCGCATCACCATCGGCACCGCCTTCGACTCGTCCGGGACGAAGTCCTCGTCGATCTGCAGCTCGCGGTAGTCGTAACCGAAGAACCCGCGGGCGACGCCGCCCTTGACCTGCTTGTTGATGCGGTCGGGGTCGTAGTGCATCTTCTTCGTCTCGTCGTACCGCATCTGCTGGTGGGTGCCCGGCATGAACTGCAGGCAGCCGGTCTCCTCATTGGCCTCGGTGAAGGCCGTCCAGACCGTCAGCGTGCCCCCGAAGTGCACGTTCTCCTCGCCCGACCAGACGATCTGCGGGGTGCCGGAGGCGTTGGCGAAGGTGTCCGCCTGATGCCAGTCGGTGCCCTCGTCCCCGGGGTACTTGGGGAAGAACTCGGTGCGCCAGCACAGGACGTCCGGGCCGAGGGCGCTGACGACCTTGTCGACGATCCGCGGATTGCACACGTGGTCGGCGAGGAAGTCGTTGTCCAGGTGCCGGTCGTAGTTGGAGATGTTGGTGTTGCCGGACTGGGCGGCCTCCTCCTGGTAGACCGCGGTGCTGCGGTCCATCAGCGCGAGCCGCTCGGTGCGCCAGATCCGGCGCATCTCCTCGACCTCGTACACCTTGAACGGGCCGTGGAAGCCGTTGAGTCGGAACTGCTCCAGCTCGCTCGGCGTGAGCGTGAACTCGCGCACCGAGGGGGGCTTCGTCATCTCGTCTCCTCTTAGCTGTCGGTGGGGTGGACGGCCAGGGCCAGCTCCGCCAGCCGGCGGGGCGTGGCGACGCCGCCGAGGTCCCCCGCGCGCACGGTGACGTGCAGCTTCTCCTTGATCCCCGCGAGGACGCGGACGAAGGAGAGGGAGGTGCCGCCGTGGTCGAACAGGTCGTCGTCGAGGCCGATACGGGGTCGGCCGAGCACTTCGCGGACGATCTCCATGACCGTCTCCTGCGGTGTGGCTTCCATGGCAGCGAACGTAGGGAACGCGGTGCGCGGGGTCTGTTCACTGTTGAGCAGACCCCGGCAACACCCTGGGGGATCGTGGTCGGCCACGGCGGACCCGTCGCCGGACCGGCGACCCTCGCAGGGAGCGCGATGGCTGGGAACGAGAAGACGTACCGCGACGCGGCCGGATCACTGCTGCTGCCGAGGATCATCCAGCTCGACGACAACCTCTACGGCGCGGCCTTCACGCTGATGAAGCTGGTGCCCGCCCGGCACATCCTGCTGAAGGCCGAGGAGTCGGGGCTGCTCGGCCCGCACACCGAGGTGGTGGAGACCACGTCGGGCACGTTCGGGCTGGCGCTGGCCATGCAGGCGGCCCTGATGCAGCGCAGGCTCACCCTCGTCAGCGACCCGGTCATCGACCCCGCCCTGCACCGCCGGCTCACGGATCTGGGCGCACGGGTGGAGATCTGCCCGCAGCCCGCGGCCGTCGGCGGCTTCCAGCAGGCCCGGCTGGACCGGCTGGCCCGGATCCGGGCGGAGCGCCCGGACACCTTCTGCCCGGAGCAGTACACCAACCCCGACAACCCCGCCTCCTACACCGTCGTCGCCGAGCATCTCGAGCGCGGCCTCGGCGAACTCGACTGCCTGGTGGGGCCGGTGGGGTCCGGGGGCTCGATGTGCGGGACCGCCCGCGCGCTGCGCGTCGCGCGGCCCGGGCTGCGTGCGGTCGGCGTCGACACCCCGCACAGCGTGTTGTTCGGCCACCCGGACGGCAGGCGGGTGCTGCGCGGCCTCGGCAACAGTCTGATGCCGGGCAACCTCGATCACCGGGACTTCGACGAGATCCACTGGTGCACCGCGGCCGAGGCGTTCGCCGCCACCCGGCTGCTGCACCGGTCGACGGCGCTGTTCCAGGGGCCGACCAGCGGTGCCGCGTATCTCGTGGCCCGCTGGTGGGCCCGCCGCCATCCCGACGCCCGGGTGGTGGTCATGCTGCCCGACGAAGGACACCGTTACCTGGACACCGTCTACGACGACGCCTGGCTGGCGGCGCGGGGCCTGGCCGGCGCGCCGCCCGAGCAGCCCCTGGAGGTGACGGAACCGACCCGGCCGGCCGCGGTGTGGTCCCGGTACGCCTGGGGCCGCCGCTCTCTTCGCCAGGTCGCCGGCTCGGCCCTCGGGGAGCTGATCGCATGAGCCGCCTCACCGCGACCGTGGGCCGCCAGATCCAGCGGCTGGTGTACGGCACCCTCACCCCGGCGGACCTCGCGGACGAGCTGTCCCTGACGACCGAGATCGACCTCGCCCACCTGGTGATGCTGGTCGAGTGCCGGCTGATCCCGCCGGCCGACGCGGCCGCCCTGATCCACCGGATCGGGCAGCTGCGGGCCGAGGACTTCCGTTCCCTGTACGGCGTTCCGGTGCCGCGCGGCCTGTACCTGGCTTATGAGGAGCGGCTGGGCGCGGCGCTGGGGCCGGACACGGGGGGCCGGTTGCACACGGGACGGTCCCGCAACGACCTGAAGGCCACGGTGACCGCGCTGCGTCTGCGGGCCGAACTGCGTTCGCTGCTCGGCGAGCTGACCCGGCTGCTGGCGGTGCTGCTGGCACGCGCCCGGGCACACCGCGACGTGGTGATGCCCGTGCACACGCACTACCAGGCGGCCCTGCCCATCACCTACGGCTACTACCTGACCGGTGTGGCCGTGGCGCTGGGCCGCGATGTCACCGCGCTGCGACAGGCCGTCGACGCGCTGGACCGCTGCCCGATGGGGGCCGGGGCGGCCGCGGGCTCGGACCTGCCCATCGACCCGTCCCGCACCGCGCAGCTGCTCGGTTTCGCCGCTCCGGCCCGGCATGCGCTCGACACCGTGGCCAGCCGGGACGGCGCGCTGCACGCCCTCGCGGCGGCCACGGGCGCCGCCCTGACGATCAGCCGACTGGGCACCGACCTGCAGTTGTGGAGCAGCGCCGAGTTCGGCTTCCTCGCCTTCCCGGACCGGCTGGTGGGCGGCAGCTCGGCCATGCCGCAGAAACGCAACGTGTTTCTCCTCGAACACGTCAAGGCCAAGGCGGGTACGGCCATCGGGGCCTGGACGGCCGCGGCGGCGATGACCCGCTCCACCCCGTTCACGAACTCGATCGAGGTGGGTACCGAGGCGGTGGCGGCCGTCCGGCCCGGCCTGGACGCGGTGCGTGACGCGGCCGTCCTGGTCCGGGCGCTGGTGAGCGGCGGGCGCCCCGTGCCGGAGCGCATGCTGGCCCGCGCTGAGGAGGGCTTCGTGGGAGCGACCGCGCTGGCCAACCGGCTGGTGCGGCAGGACGTGCCGTTCCGCACCGCGCACCGGCTGGTGGGCGGTGCCGTACGGCGTGCCGTCGAGCGGGGTGCGCCCCGGCTGTCGGCGGAGGACCTGCCCGAGGGGCTGCGGGATGCCGACGTCTCCCTGCCGGCCCTGGTGGCCGCGCAGGTGAGCGGGGGCGGCCCGGGCGGCTTCGACGCGGTGTTCGCCGCCGCGTACGACGATCTGCTCGCCCACCGCGACTGGCTGGCGTGCGCCGAGCGGCGCGCGGTGGCGGCGCGGGCCGCCCTCGCCACGGCCGCCGCCGCGAT
>NZ_WWJT01000590.1 GCF_009865385.1 Streptomyces sp. SID486
ACCGGTCACCGCGGCCCCGCCGACGGCGGACGCGCGAAGGGCACGGGCGGTCCCCACGCCCGCCGGTCCTCGCCGCCAGGCGCCCCCGCGCCGACGGACCGGGGTATTCCGTCGGGATCAGGCCGGGACAAGAGCGGCACCATGCCCCGCGAGCCCGGCACGATCCGAACGGGAGGCCCTAGCGGTTGACGGCCCGCATCCCCGCCTCGTCGTACCGCTCGCCCGCCGCCTCCGGCAGCTCGGCGTCGATGCGGGCCAGGTCCTCGCCGGTCAGCTCGATCCCCACGGCGCCGGCGTTCTGCTCCAGGTAGGTGCGCCGCTTGGTGCCCGGGATCGGCACCAGGTCCTCGCCCTGGGCCAGTACCCAGGCGATGGCCAGCTGGGCCGGTGTCACGTCCTTCTCCGCGGCGATCTCCTTCACCTTCGCCGCCAGCCGCAGGTTCGCCCGCAGGTTGGCGTCCGTGAAACGGGGGTTGTCCCGGCGGAAGTCGTTCTCGTCCAGCTCGTCGGGCGAGGTGAAGCGGCCCGCGAGGAAACCGCGTCCGAGCGGGGAGTACGGCACGAAGCCGATACCCAGCTCCCGGCAGGCGGGCAGCACCTCGGCCTCCACGTCCCGGGTCCACAGCGAGTACTCGCTCTGCACCGCGGTGATCGGATGGACCCTGTGCGCGCGCCGGATCGTCTCCGCGCTCGCCTCGCTCAGCCCGATGTGCCGCACCTTGCCCTCGGCGACCAGCTCGCCCAGCGCGCCGACCGTCTCCTCGATGGGCACGTCGGGGTCGACCCGGTGCTGGTAGTAGAGGTCGATGTGGTCGGTGCCCAGGCGCTCCAGCGAGCCGTGCACCGAGCTGCGCACGTGCTCGGCCGAGCCGTCCTGCCGGCCGACCGTGCTCATGTCACCGGGGACCGCGTCGTCCATCCGGTAGTTGAACTTCGTCGCGATCACGTACTCGTCGCGGTGTCCGCGTATCGCCTCGCCGACCAGCGACTCGTTGGTGAGCGGGCCGTAGACCTGCGCGGTGTCGAGGAAGTCGATGCCGAGGTCGAGGGCGCGCCGGATGGTCGCCACCCCCTCCTCCTGGTCGGCGGAGCCGTAGAAGGCGGACATCCCCATGCATCCGAGGCCGATGGCCGATACCTGGAGGTCCCGCAGGCTGCGCTTCTGCATGGGAGGTCCTTTCGTGCACGCTCGTTCGTCGTCGTCCCGGACGGTTTCGCCGGGCGCGAGGGGCCTTCTTCCATCTAGCGACGGATCCGGGCACCCGGCATCCCGTGCGGGAGGCCGGGCGGCGGGGCCCTGCTCGATGTCCGGGACGCTACGAGCTGGAGCGCGCTCGAAGTCAAGCGCGCTCCACCGGGACCTACGGATTCAGCCGCACCGGCAGCTCGAACAGGTCGTTCTGGGTGACCACGGGCTTGTTGCGCAGCTGCGCCGCCGGAACCGCCAGGTCGAGGCCGGGGAAGCGGGCGTACAGCGCCGGCAGGGCCACGCCCGCCTCCAGGCGGGACAGCGCGGCACCCGGGCAGACGTGCGGTCCGTGACCGAAGGAGATGTGCCGGTTCTTCGTCTCCCGCGTGATGTCGAACTCCCCGGCGGACGGCCCGTGCGCGTTCTCGTCCCGGCCGATCGCCCCGTACGACACGATCAGCGCGTCCCCGGCCGGTATCACCTTGTCGCCGACCGGCACGTCCGCGGTCGCGAACCGGATCAGCACGTGCGACGTCGGGGTGGAGTACCGCAGCGTCTCCTCGATCACCTCCGGCCAGCCGGCCTCGCCCGACAGCACCAGGTCACGCTGCCCGGGATGGGCGCAGAGGTTGACGACGGCGTTGACGATCAGTGAGATCGTCGTCTCGTGGCCTGCCGCCACCATCAGCTGGAGCGTGGAGACGATCTCCGCGTCCGTGAGGCGGTCGCCGTCCTCGGAGGCCAGGACCAGCGCGCTGGTCAGGTCGTCACCCGGCGCCGCCCGCTTCGCCGCCACCGTCTCGCCCATGATCTGCGCGAGTTCGGTGAGGGTCGCGACGACCTCCGCCGGCGGGGTCTGCGTGGAGAAGAACTTCTCGAACAGCACCTTCAGCCGGGGCAGCCGCGCCTCCTCGATGCCCATCAGGTCGGCGATGACGTACATGGGCAGCGGGTAGGCGAAAGCCGCCTTCAGATCCACCGCCTCGTCGCCCGTGGGCAGGGCGTCCAGCAGATCCTCGGTGAGCTTCTCGATCCGCTCCCGCATCCGCTCCACCCGGCGCGGGGTGAGCGCCTGCGCCACCAGCGTGCGCAGCCGGCGGTGGTCGGCGCCGTCCACCGTTAGCATGGAACGGCCCGGATTGGCCAGACCGATCAGCGGCCAGTCCGCGGGGATCTCCCCGCGCTGCCAGGCCCCCCACACCGCGATGTCCTTCACCAGCCGGGGATCGGTGAGCAGCGCCTTGGCCTCGGCATGGCGGGTCACGGCCCACACCGGCACCCCGCCCGGGAGCTCGACGGCGGCGAGCGGACCGGCCGCACGCAGCGCAGCGCTCTCTGCGTCCAGGTCGGTGACGAAGGGATCCAGGGCGATGCGGGGTGCTTCGGTACCGGTCGTCATCGTGACGTGCCTCCCAGGGCAGGGTCGGTCGGAGTACTGAGCAGGTCGGGGGGAGCCCCCCGGGTCCCCTCGGCGGATGGGCCGCCGGCCGAGGCGGCGCCGGTCAGCGGACGGGCACGGGGGTGAAGCGGACCGGCAGCCGCGTCAGTCCCCGCAGCCAGGGCGAGGGCCGGCGGGAGAGGGACTCGGCGGGCACGGCCAGGTCGATGTCCGGCAGCCGGTCGAGGACCACCTCGATGCCGGTGCGGGCGATCACCTCGGCGATCTCCTGCGCCGGGAACGGGCAGCGGTGCTCGCCGTGCCCGAAGGAGAAGTGCGCGTTGTTGCCGCCGGTGAGCGCGGAGCCGTGGGTGCGCACCTGCGGGTCGGAGTTGGCGCCCTGCAGGCCGAGCAGCAGCAGATCGCCGGCCCGGATCCGCCGGCCGCCGAGGTGCGTGTCACGGGCGGCCCAGCGGCCCGCGACGTTCTGGGTGGGCGTGTCCTCCCACAGCACCTCGTTCATCGCCTCGGCGACGCTGTTGCGCCCGCCGAACAGGGAGGCCGCGAACCGGTCGTCGGTCAGCATCAGCCGGAGGGAGTTGCCGATCCAGTCGGCGGTCGGCTGGTGTCCGGCCGCCAGCATCACCATCAGGTCCTGCGTGATCTCCTCGTCGCTGAACCCGCCGTCGTCGGCGAGCATCCGGGACACCACGTCGTCCGCGGGCTCCTTCTTCCGGTCCGCGAGCAACCGCACCATCGAACCGGCCAGCAGGGTCTGTCCGGCGAGCGCCCGCTCACGGCCGTCGATCATGTCGTTGAGGGCGGTGACCAGCCCCGGGCCGTCCTCGTCGGGGAAGCCGTAGAGCCGGGCCAGGACCCGCACCGGAAGCAGCATCGCGTACTGCTCGACCAGGTCGGCCTCGCCCGCCGGGCACAGCGCGTCGATCAGCTCGTCGGCGAACCGCTCGGCGTGCGCCCTCAGTTCGAACGGGTCCACCTCCTCCAGGGCGTTGCTGACCATCGCCGCGCGCCGGCGGTGCCGCTCGCCGACGGTGTAGAGGATGGAGGGCTGCTTGCGCCCGATCATGGGCAGCAGCGGCCAGTCCGCCGGGATGTTCTCCCACTGGTTCCACAGATCGGAGTCCCGGCTGAACAGCGCGGGATCGCCGGTCACCTGGTGCAGTTCCCGGTAGCCGAGCACCAGCCAGGCCGGGACGTCGCCGTCGAGCAGCACCGGCACCACGGCGCCGTGGTCGCGCCGCATCTCCCGGTACAGCCGGGCGGGTTCGGTCTGGAACCGGGGGCCGCCGAGCGGGACGGCGTCGGGGGTGGTCACACGAACTCCTGTCGGGGCAGGCCCGCCCGCGCGGACGGGTCGGCGTACCGGTTCTTCACGTGCTGCACCAGCGTGATCAGGACCTGCTTGCCCGACTCGCGGGAGCGGGCGTCGCAGTCGACCAGCGGCACATGCGGGTCCAGGTCGAGGGCCTCGCGGACGTCCGCGCCGGCGTGCACCGGGCCGCCGAAGTCGTTGCAGGCCACGATGAACGGCGTGCCGTGGTGCTCCAGCCGGTCGATGGCGTACCAGGAGTCGTCGATCCGCCGGGTGTCGACCAGCACGACCGCGCCGAGCGTGCCGGAGAACAGCCGGTCCCACAGGAACCAGAACCGCTCCTGGCCCGGCGCGCCGAACAGGTACAGCACGTTGCGCGCGTCCAGACTGATCCGCCCGAAGTCGAAGGCGACGGTGGTCGCGGACTTGCCGCGTACCTGGCTGATGTCGTCGACCGGCTCACCGGCCTGTGTCATCGTCTCCTCGGTGTTGAGGGGACGGATCTCGCTGACCGAGCGGACCAGCGTGGTCTTGCCGACGCCGAACCCGCCCACGACCACGATCTTGAAACCCTGGTCGGCGGAGGCACCCAACGGGGTGCGCGCGTCAGAGGTTGCGGAGTCCAACGAGCACCTGCTCCAGGATGTCGGGGTCGGTTATGGCCGGCCGGCGCGGGTGGCGGGCGCTGACGCGGCCCGCCGCCTGCAGGTCGCACAGCAGCACCTTGGTGATGCCCACGGGCAGCCGCAGTTCGGCGGCGATCTCCACCACCGAGGTGGGGAACCGGGCCAGCCGGAGGATCGCCGCGTGCTCCGACTGCATGCCGGCCGTCGGCTCCGACTCGGCGACGACGAGGGTGACCAGGTCGAAGGGGTTGTCGGGGTCGGTGCGGCTGCGGCCCTGCGTGATGGTGTACAGCCGGTCGGGGGCATCGTCCCGGCCGGGCCGGTGCACGCCCGGTCGGCTCATGACGTGCGGGGCGGAGCGGTCAGGTGCTCGCCGAGCTGCTCCACCAGTTCGCTCATGTGATGCCCGACGAGGCCCGCGTCGGCGTCCTCGCTGGTGATCACAGCCAGGTGGGCGCCGGCGCCCGCCTCCACGATGAACAGCACACCGCCGTAGAACTCCGTCATCGCCGAGCGGGTTCCGCCGCTCCCGTCGCCGAACTCCACGGACGCCCCGTGCGACAGCGACTGGATTCCGGCGGCGATCGCGGCCAGCTGGTCGGCCTGGTCCACGCTCAGCTCGGGGGTCCGGCACAGCTTCAGCCCGTCCCGGGACAGCACGAGCGCGTGCCGCGCCCCCGGGGTCCTCTCCAGCAGGCCCTCCAGGAGCCAGGTGAGCTTGTCGTCGGCGGTGGTCGGGCCGGTCATGAAGTGGTGTCGCCTTCCGGGTGCGTGTCCGTGTGCGTGTGCGTGTGCGTGTGCGCGCTCGCGTTCGCGTGCGTGGTCGTGTGCTGGTGCGGGTCAGACGGTGCGGGAGCACCGTGTTCACCGGCGCCGGCCGGGGGTTCGGCCGGGCGGTCGTCCGGGGCGGCGGTCGCAGGCGGTACGACGTCAGCGGTGGACAGGGTGTCCGCGGTGGCCGGGGAGGCCG
>NZ_WWJT01000591.1 GCF_009865385.1 Streptomyces sp. SID486
ACCCCCCGGGCGCGCACGATGTCGCATATCTCCAGACATCTCCCCACGTCTTCCGTTCATGCCCTCACACTCCAGGAGCGATCCATGCGCATCCCGAGCCGACGAAGGCCGCGAGCCACGCTCGCCGCGGCCGCCGTGGGGACGCTGCTCGCCCCGCTGCTCTCCGGCTGCTGGGCCGGCGCGGGCGGGACCGGTTCCGGCGGCGACGCCATCAACGTCCTGATGGTCAACAACCCCCAGATGACCGAGCTGCGGAAGCTGACCGCCGCCCACTTCACCGAGCAGACCGGCATCAAGGTCAACTTCACGGTCCTGCCCGAGAACGACGTCCGCGACAAGATCAGCCAGGACTTCGCCAACCAGGCCGGGCAGTACGACGTCGCCACGCTGTCCAACTACGAGATCCCGATCTACGCCCGCAACGGCTGGCTGCGCGAGATGGACTCCTACGTCGCCGAGGACCCCGCGTACGACGAGCAAGACGTCCTCGCACCGATGCGCGAGTCCCTGACCGGCGACGACGGCAAGCTCTACGGGCAGCCCTTCTACGGCGAGTCGTCCTTCCTCATGTACCGCAAGGACGTGTTCGCCGAGAAGGGCCTGACGATGCCCGCCCACCCCACCTGGCGGCAGGTCGCCGCCCTCGCGGCGAAGGCGGACGGCGCCCGTCCCGGCATGCGCGGCATCTGCCTGCGCGGGCTGCCCGGCTGGGGCGAGGTGATGGCACCGCTGACCACCGTCGTGAACACCTTCGGAGGCACCTGGTTCGACAAGGACTGGAAGGCCCGGCTCGACTCCCCCGCCTTCGCGAAGGCGACGAAGTTCTACGTCGGGCTCGTACGCGAGCACGGCGAGGCCGGCGCCGCCCAGTCGGGCTTCGCCGAGTGCCTGAACAACATGACCCAGGGCAAGTCCGCCATGTGGTACGACGCGACCTCCGCGGCCGGTCTGCTGGAGGCGAGCGGCTCACCGGTCAAGGGCAGGCTCGGCTACGCCCCCGCCCCGGTGGAACGGACGAAGTCCTCCGGCTGGCTCTACACCTGGGCCTGGGGCATCCAGCACGCCTCCCGCAACCCGGACAAGGCATGGAAGTTCGTCTCCTGGGCGTCCGGCAAGGGCTACGAGCGGCTGGTCGGCGAGACCAGCGGCTGGTCCGACGTCCCCGCGGGAAAGCGGGCGTCGACCTACACCAACGCCGCCTACCGCGCCTCGGCCGCCGCCTTCCAGGAGATGACCGAGCGGGCCATCGAGAACAGCCGCCCGAACGACCCCGGCGTCCAGCCGCGTCCCGCGCCCGGCATCCAGTTCGTCGGCATCCCCGAGTTCACCGACCTGGGCACCAAGGTCTCCCAGGAGATCAGTTCGGCCATCGCCGGACGGCAGTCCGTCGACTCGGCCCTGAAGAAATCGCAAGCGCTCGCCGAGCGGATCTCCGAGGAGTACGAGGGACGATGACCGCGACGACAGCCCCCCGTGCTGCGACACCGGTACGCGCCACCCCGCGGCCCCCCGCCCGGCTGCGCGCCTGGGCCACCCGGGCCCCTCTCCTGCCCGCCCTCGTCTTCATGGTCGTGGTGACCCAGCTGCCGTTCGTGGCCACGCTGGTGATCTCCTTCTTCGACTGGAACGCCCTCTACCCGAAGGCCCGCCACTTCACCGGTCTCGACAACTACCGCCAGGTCCTGACCGACGCGGACCTGCGCCACTCGGTGTGGACGACCGTGCTGCTGACGGTCACCGTGGTGCTGGCCAGCCTGGTCCTCGGCCTGGCGCTGGCACTGCTGCTGAACCACAGGTTCCGCGGCCGGGGCGTCGTCCGCACCCTGCTGATCGCCCCCTTCCTGGTGGTCCCGGTGGCCGCGGCGCTGCTCTGGAAGCACGTCCTCTACAACCCCGAATACGGCCTGCTCAACGGCCTGTTGCACTACGTGGGCGGCCCCCAGCCCGACTGGATCTCCCGCACCCCGCTGCTCGCGGTCGAGGTGTCCCTGGTGTGGCAGTGGACACCGTTCATGATGCTGATCCTGCTGGCCGGCCTGCAGAGCCGTGATCCCCAGCAGATCGAGGCCGCGCGCGTGGACGGCGCGAACGACTGGCAGGTCTTCCGCCATCTGACGCTCCCGCACCTGCGCCGCTACCTCGAACTCGGCGCCCTGCTGGGCTCGATCTACATCGTCCAGAACTTCGACGCCGTCTTCACGATCACGTCCGGCGGTCTCGGCACCGCCAACCTCCCCTACACCGTCTACCAGAGCTTCTACCAGGCCCACGAGAACGGCCTCGCCTCGGCCGCCGGCGTCCTGGTGGTCATCGGCTCGATCATCATCGCGACCTTCGCCCTGCGCGTGGTGTCGTCCCTGTTCCGCGAGGAGGGGTCCCGCGCATGAGCGGTTTCGCCGTGACGATCAGAAGGCACCGGGGCCTGGGCGCCGGCCTGGTGGCCTGGCTGGCCGGCATCGCCTTCTTCCTGCCCATCGCCTGGATGGCGCTGACCTCCTTCCACTCCGAGGCGGACGCGGCGGCCAACCCGCCCTCCTTCGGCGCCGCCCTCACCCTGGACGGCTACCGGGACTTCTTCGGCAGCGGCGGCGGGGCGAGCCCGTGGCCGGCGCTGGTCAACTCCACCGTCGCCTCGCTGGTCTCGACGCTGTGCGTCCTGCTGCTCGCCCTGCCGGCGGCGTACGCGCTGTCGGTCCGGCGGGTGCGCAAGTGGACGGACGTCCTGTTCTTCTTCCTGTCCACGAAGATGCTGCCGGTCGTGGCCGGTCTACTGCCGGTCTACCTGTTCGCGAAGAACACCGGGATGCTGGACAACATCTGGTTCCTGGTCGTCCTCTACACCTCCATGAACCTGCCGATCGCGGTGTGGATGATGCAGTCGTTCCTCGCCGAGGTCCCGGTGGCGGTGATCGAGGCGGCGCAGATCGACGGGGCCCGTCTGCCGACGATCCTCGCGCGCGTGGTGGCCCCGATCGCCCTGCCCGGCATCGCCGCCACGGCCCTGATCTGCTTCATCTTCAGCTGGAACGAACTGCTCTTCGCCCGGGTCCTCACGGGCGTGGTCGCGGAGACCGCCCCCGTCTTCCTGACCGGCTTCATCACCAGCCAGGGTCTGTTCCTGGCCAAGGTGTGCGCCGCGTCGCTCGTCATCTCCCTGCCGGTGCTCGCCGCGGGGTTCGCCGCCCAGGACAAGCTGGTCCAGGGCCTGTCGTTGGGAGCCGTGAAATGAAGGCCGCCGTCATCGAGTCCGTGGGCCGTGCTCTCGTCACCGAGGTCCCCGACCCGACGCCAGGGCCGCGCGAGGTCGTCGTCGAGGTCGCCGCCTGCGGCCTGTGCGGCACCGACCTGCACATTCTGCAAGGCGAGTTCGCACCCAAGCTGCCGATCGTCCCCGGGCACGAGTTCGCCGGCGAGGTCGTCGGGGTCGGCACCCAGGTGACCGAGCTGGCGATCGGCGACCGGGTGGCCGTGGACCCCTCGCTCTACTGCCACGAGTGCCGGTACTGCCGTACCGGTCACAACAACCTGTGCGAACGGTGGGCCGCGATCGGCGTGACCACGGCGGGCGGCGCCGCGACGTACGCGCTCGCTCCCGTGGCGAACTGCGTGAAGCTGCCCGAGCACGTGCGCACCGCGGACGCCGCCCTGGTGGAGCCCCTGTCCTGCGCGGTGCGCGGCTACGACGTCCTCCGCTCCCGCCTGGGCGCCCATGTGCTGATCTACGGTTCCGGGACCATGGGCCTGATGATGCTGGAGCTGGCCAAGCGGACCGGCGCCGCGAGCGTGGACGTGGTCGACATCAACCCGGCCCGGCTGGAGACGGCCCGCCGGCTCGGCGTCTCGGGTGCGGCCGGCGGCGCGGACGAACTGGACCGGCCGCAGGGCTGGGACGTCGTGGTGGACGCGACCGGCAACGCGGCCGCGATCCAGGACGGCCTGGACCGGGTGGCGAAGGCGGGCACGTTCCTGCAGTTCGGGGTGGCCGACTACGCGACCCGGGTGACGATCGACCCCTACCGGATCTACAACCAGGAGATCACGATCACCGGTTCCATGGCCGTGCTGCACAGCTTCGAGCGGGCGGCGGAGCTGTTCGCGAACGGCGTCCTGGACCCGGAGGTGTTCATCAGCGACCGGATCCCGCTGGAGCGCTACCCGCAGGCGCTGGAGCAGTTCGCTTCGGGCGTGGGGCGGAAGATCGTCGTGGTGCCGTAAGCCGTTCGGCCGGTAAGGGAACGGTAAAGCGGTGTCGATCGTTCACCCGGCATGACAGCTATGACCCCTGGCTCGAACATCCCTCTCCCGGCCGCGCGCGTGACGGTGGACGTCTCCGCTCCGGTGCGGCTCGACGTGTCGGGCCTGCTGCTCACCGCCGACGGCAAGGTGCGGTCCGACGACGACTTCATCTTCTACAACCAGCCCACCGGCCCGGGCGTGACCTACCGCTCCGGCGGCGGTGCGGCGCCGGACGCGGTCACGGTCGACACCGCCGCCGTGCCGCCGGAGATCGAGAAGATCGTCGTCACGGCCAGCCCGGACGCCGCCGGCCAGACCTTCCAGGGCATCGAGCCGACGGCCACGATCCGGGAGGCGGACGGCGGCGCCGTGCTGGCGACGTTCACCCCGCCGCAGCTCGGCGCAGAGACCGCGCTGGTGGTCGTGGAGGTCTACCGCAGGGGCGGCCAGTGGAAGGCGCGCGCCGTCGGCCAGGGGTACGCCGACGGGCTCGCGGGTATCGCCACCGACTTCGGCGTGACCGTGGAGGAGCCGGCCGCGCCGGCCGCGCCGGCCGCGCCCGCCACCCCGGCC
>NZ_WWJT01000592.1 GCF_009865385.1 Streptomyces sp. SID486
CCGGCACCTGACGACGGACGAACCGCCCACCTACACGCGCGGCACGGCGCCCCGGGGCGGCCGTGCCGGCACCTGACGACGGACGAACCGCCCACCCACACGCGCGCGGCACGGCCCCGTTCCGGCAGACGGTCCCGCAGCCCGCGGGCACGGCCGCGTTGTCGGCTCCGGCCGTTAGGCTCGCCGCATGGCTGTCAACACGACCCCGCAGTCCCCTCTGCCCGTAGGCGAGGTGTCGCGGCTGATCGGGGGCTGGATCGACCGGCTCGGTGCGGTGTGGGTCGAGGGGCAGATCACGCAGCTGTCGCGCCGGCCCGGCGCCGGCGTCGTGTTCCTCACGCTGCGCGACCCGTCGTACGACATCTCGGTCAGCGTGACCTGCTACCGCCAGGTGTTCGACGCGGTCGCGGACGTCGTCGGCGAGGGCGCCCGGGTCGTCGTCCTGGCGAAACCCGAGTGGTACGCACCCCGGGGCCAGCTGTCGCTGCGCGCCACCGAGATCAAGCCGGTCGGGGTCGGCGAGCTGCTGGCCAGGCTGGAGCAGCTGAAGAAGGCGCTCGCGGCCGAGGGACTGTTCGCGCCGGAGCGCAAGAAGCCGCTGCCGTTCCTGCCGCAGCTGATCGGCCTGGTCTGCGGCCGGGCCTCCGCCGCGGAGCGTGACGTGCTGGAGAACGCCCGGCACCGCTGGCCCGCCGTCCGCTTCGAGGTGCGCAACGTGCCGGTGCAGGGGGTGCACGCCGTTCCGCAGGTCGTGCAGGCCGTCAAGGAGCTGGACGCGATCGACGACGTGGACGTGATCATCGTCGCGCGCGGCGGCGGCAGCGTCGAGGATCTGCTGCCCTTCTCCGACGAGCAGCTGGTGCGGGCCGTGGCCGGATGCCGTACGCCCGTGGTGTCGGCGATCGGGCACGAGCCGGACAATCCGCTCCTGGACCACGTCGCCGACCTGCGCGCCTCGACGCCGACCGACGCGGCCAAGAAGGTCGTGCCGGACGTCGGCGAGGAGCTGGAACGGGTGCGGATGCTGCGGGACCGGACCCGGCGCTGCGTGGCCGCGTTCGTGGAGCGGGAGGAACGCGGGCTGGCGCACGCGCTGGCACGGCCCTCGATAGAGGATCCGCACCGGATGCTCGACGAGCGCGCCGACCACGTGTCCTCGCTGCTCGACCGCGGCCGGCGGACCTTGGGACATCTGCTGGACCGCGCGGACTCGGAGCTGACGCACACGCACGCGCGCGTGGTGGGTCTGTCCCCCGCGGCGACGCTCCGGCGCGGTTACGCGGTGCTGCAGCGGGCGGACGGGCACGTGGTGCGCGATCCGGCCGAGGTGACGGCGGGCGAGGCGCTGCGGGCCCGTGTCGCCGACGGCGAGTTCACCGTGACGGCGGGCGAATGACGAGCACGGTCGAACCGGGCGGACGACGGCCATGACGAGCACGGTGAAGCCGGGCGGATGAGGTCCATGACGGACGAACAAGGTGAAGCCGGGCGGACGACGACCATGACGGACGAGCAAGGTGAAGCCGGGCGGACGACGGCCATGACGGACGAGCAAGGTGAAGGCGGGCGAGGGACGAGCATGACGAGCAAGGTGGACGAGGCCCTGTCGTACGAGCAGGCGCGCGACGAGCTGATCGAGGTCGTACGGCGGCTGGAGGCGGGCGGTACGACGCTGGAGGAGTCCCTGGCGCTGTGGGAGCGCGGCGAGGAGCTGGCCAAGGTGTGCCGGCGCTGGCTGGAGGGCGCCCGCGCCCGGCTGGACGCGGCGCTGGCCGAGGAGGAGGCGGGTGAGGCGGCCGAGGGGGGCGGCGAGTAGGCCGGGGCGCCGCCCCGGCGGCCTGTGAAGCCGATCACCACCCCCCAGCTTTAGTTGAAGCTTAAATCTAAAGGGGCGTAGGGTCGGTGACGTCAGCCGGTCCCGGCACCGCGGACCGGACGCGCATCCGAGGAAGTCACGCATGTCTCTCGTTCTTGACCCCGCTGCCCAGGACCTGCTGTTCCGCGAGGCCCGTACCGCGAACACTTTCACCGACGAGCCGGTGACCGAGGAGCAGGTCCAGGCGATCTACGACCTGGTCAAGTACGGCCCGACCGCCTTCAACCAGAGCCCCCTGCGCGTCACCGTGGTCCGTTCCGCGGAGGCCCGCGAGCGCCTGGTGGGGCACATGGCCGAGGGCAACCGGGCGAAGACCGCCGCCGCCCCGCTGGCCGTCATCCTCTCCGCGGACAACGAGTTCCACGAGGAGCTGCCGGCGCTGTTCCCGCACTTCCCGCAGGCCAAGGACGTGTTCTTCAGCGAGCGTCCGGCCCGTGAGAGCGCCGCCGCGCTGAACGCCGCGCTGCAGGCCGCCTACTTCATCGTCGGCGTCCGCGCCGCCGGCCTGGCCGCCGGCCCGATGACCGGCTTCGACTTCGAGGGCGTGCGCAAGGAGTTCCTGGACGACGACCACACCCCGCTGATGGTCGTCAACATCGGCCGCCCGGGCCCGGACGCCTGGTTCCCGCGTTCGCCGCGCCTGGCCTACGAGGACGTCGTCACGACCGTCTGACGGCGCCCGCACGGCACGAGAGGGGGCCCCCGGCGCACTGCCGGGGGCCCCCTCTCGTGCCGTGCGTGGCCGCCGCGTGCGGCTCACTCCAGCTTCAGCGCCGCCACCATCGTCGTCAGCTCCTGGTAGGAGCCGGTGCCGGCCACCACCGTCGTGGAGCCGGGGGTGTCCTGCAGGACGAGGGCGTCGTACCGGCCGCCGGTGCAGCGGGTCCAGGTGCGGCCGTCGATCCGCTCGCTCCGCTTCGTCTCCGACCCGCCCTGACTGGCCTGGTCGATGAAGTCGGCCCGCTTCTGCCGGGACTGCTCGATCTGCACGTACTGGCCGTCCGGGCTCTGGAAGCCGAGGTGCCAGCGGTCGGACTTCTCGCCCTGGTAGCGCACGGAGGTCGCCTTCCAGGTGTCCGGCAGCCCCTCGGGCGCGGCCACCGGATAGCTCGCCGCGCGGCGGGCCGTGAGCAGCTCGACGCGGTAGTCGACCCGCTTGAGGTCGGGGGCGTGATCGTCACGCGGGATGCTGAGGAAGTAGACGACCGCCGCCGCGACACCGATCAGGGCCAGGGAGAGGATCATGTCCCGGGCCGTCTTCTGCTTGCCGTTCGAACCTGCCACGCCCTCTATCGTCGCAGGTGCCCGGGGCGCTCATCCGTGGGGTCCCCTGCTCATTTTGTCTGCCTAACGATAGAGTCGGGTCCAAGACCCTCATCCGGCCGTCGTCGTATCAGAAAGGTGCGCTCCGATGACCGAAAATCATCACCTGCCGTCCGAGCTCGATGTTCCCTCCGAGGCTCCGGACCGCAACCTCGCCCTCGAACTCGTCCGGGTGACCGAAGCCGCCGCGATGGCCGCGGGCCGCTGGGTGGGGCGCGGTGACAAGAACGGCGCGGACGGCGCCGCGGTGCGCGCCATGCGGACCCTCGTCTCCACCGTCTCGATGAACGGCGTGGTCGTCATCGGCGAGGGTGAGAAGGACGAGGCGCCGATGCTCTTCAACGGGGAGCGGGTGGGCGACGGCACCGGCCCCGAGGTCGACATCGCCGTCGACCCGATCGACGGCACCACGCTGACGGCCAAGGGCATGCCGAACGCGATCGCCGTCCTCGCCGCCGCCGAGCGCGGCGCGATGTTCGACCCGTCCGCCGTGTTCTACATGGACAAGCTGGTCACCGGCCCCGAGGCGGCCGAGTTCGTCGACATCGACGCGCCCGTGGCCGTGAACATCAAGCGGATCGCCAAGGCGAAGAAGGTCACACCGGAGGACGTCACCGTCGTCATCCTCGACCGGCCGCGGCACGAGGGCCTGATCCGGGAGGTCCGGGAGGCCGGCGCGCGCATCAAGCTGATCTCGGACGGCGACGTCGCCGGGTCGGTGTACGCGCTGCGCGAGGGCACCGGCGTCGACCTGCTGCTCGGCATCGGCGGCACCCCCGAGGGCATCATCTCCGCGTGCGCCGTCAAGTGCCTGGGCGGGACCATCCAGGGCAAGCTGTGGCCGAAGGACGACGAGGAGCGGCAGCGGGCGATCGACGCCGGGCACGACCTGGACCGGGTGCTCACGACGGACGACCTCGTGTCCGGGGAGAACGTCTTCTTCGTGGCGACCGGCATCACCGACGGCGAGCTGCTGCGCGGGGTCCAGTACCGGCCCGAGAAGGCGCTGACCGAGTCGATCGTGATGCGGTCGAAGTCGGGGACGGTCCGCAGGATCGACTCCGAGCACCGGCTGAGCAAGCTGCGGGCCTACAGCGCGATCAACTTCGACCGGGCCAGGTAGCGCCTGCCGGGGCGCCCCCGGTGCGGAGGGGGCGCCCGCCTTGCGGTGCTAACCCGCCATGCGGTCGGCCGCCGGCCGTGCCGCCTTCTTCAGTTCCATCTCCCGGCGGCGGCGCCTCGCCAGGACCACCCGGCGCTCGGCCGCCGTGAGGCCGCCCCAGACTCCGTAGGGCTCAGGCTGGAGAAGGGCGTGTTCACGGCACTCGACCATGACCGGACAGCCCGAGCAGACCCGCTTGGCCGCCTCCTCGCGGGACAGCCGGGCGGCGGTCGGCTCCTTGGACGGGGCGAAGAACAGCCCGGCCTCGTCGCGCCGGCACACCGCCTCGGTGTGCCAGGGCGCGTCCTGATCCCTGTCTCGCGCTGGCACCCG
Source organism: Streptomyces sp. SID486 (assembly GCF_009865385.1). Taxonomy (GTDB): domain Bacteria; phylum Actinomycetota; class Actinomycetes; order Streptomycetales; family Streptomycetaceae; genus Streptomyces. The sequence goes on from NZ_WWJT01000592.1 coordinate 4,695, forward strand.
CGGGGCCGGAACGGCGGCTACCTGCAGGGACGAATGCGGCGATTGCAGCACGGTCTACTCCTGACGACGGCTTCGCGAGCGAGAGACGATGCAGCAAGCCCTACCCGCTGTGCGCGCGCCTATGCACAGAGTTCCCGCCCGCGGGCGCGCGGCGGCTCGTTCACTCCCCCGCCCCGAGCCGGCCGCCGGGGCCGGCGCCCTCGCGCCGCCGCCCCGGTTCGCGTCCGTCAGTGCCCCAGGTGCTTGCGCAGCTTCCGGTCGACCTTGTCCTGCACGCGCTCCAGGATGTCCGCCACCAGCTTGCCGCGCCTGGGCCGCGCCTCGACGTTGCCGAGGACCGCCCAGCCGTCGACGTAGACGACCGGCGCGCCGGGATCCACCGAGTCCAGCGGGCTCACCTCGAAGTTGCCGAGCACACCGCCGCCGGTGCCGCGCAGCGAGATGTTCTCCGGGACGCGGATCTGGACGTCGCCGAAGACGGAGACCGCCTTGATCACCACCTGCTGGTACTCGAAGATCGCCTCGCTGAGGTCGATCTCCACACTGCCGAAGATCGCGTAGGCGTGCAGCCGGCGCCCGGCGCGCCAGCGGCCCCGGCGCATCGCGCTGCTGAACACGGCGACCACGTTGGCGTCGGCCTCCACCGGGACCGCGCCCGGGTCAGGGCGCGGCGGGACGGGCGTGTAGGCGGGGGCGGCCGGGCCCCGGTGGGCCGCGGGCAGGTCCCGGATGAACACCTCCAGCTCACCCACCGTCTTGGCGCTCAGCACGCCGTCCACGCGCTCGGCGTGCTCGTCGGCGGTCAGCCGGCCCTCGGCCAGGGCCTCGCGGAGGATGTCGGCGACCCGGTCCCGGTCGGCGTCCGAGGCACGCAGCTCGGTCGTGGGCGCGGGGGCGGTCTGCTTGTGAAGGTCCACGGCAGCAGCGTACCCACACACGATAGATCGCGACACCCCTGCCGTCGGCCGGGCCCGGTCCGTCTACTGAGCCCTACCTCACAAGTCCGCCGCCGACGGCAGGTCCTACGCTGGTGGGGCCCGCCAGCGTCGGCGGGCAGCCGTCCGTAGAGTGAGGAATGGGCTGCGATGCCTGAGTTCGCGTACACCGATCTGCTCCCCCAGGGAGAGGACACCACCCCCTACCGGCTGGTCACGTCCGAGGGCGTCTCCACGGTCGAGGGGCCGGACGGGCGGACGTTCCTCAAGGTGGAGCCGGAGGCGCTGCGCAAGCTGGCCGAGGAGGCCATCCACGACATCCAGCACTACCTGCGGCCCGCCCACCTGGCTCAGCTGCGGCGCATCATCGACGACCCGGAGGCGTCCGGCAACGACAAGTTCGTCGCGCTGGACCTGCTGAAGAACGCCAACATCGCGGCGGCCGGCGTGCTGCCGATGTGCCAGGACACCGGCACGGCGATCGTGATGGGCAAGCGCGGCCAGAACGTGCTGACCGAGGGCGCGGACGAGAAGCACCTCTCGCACGGCATCTACGACGCCTACACCAGGCTCAACCTGCGCTACTCGCAGATGGCTCCGCTCACCATGTGGGAGGAGAAGAACACCGGCTCCAACCTGCCCGCCCAGATCGAGCTGTACGCGACCGACGGCGGCGCCTACAAGTTCCTGTTCATGGCGAAGGGCGGCGGCTCGGCCAACAAGTCCTTCCTGTACCAGGAGACCAAGGCCGTCCTGAACGAGACCTCCATGATGAAGTTCCTGGAGGAGAAGATCCGCTCGCTCGGCACGGCCGCCTGCCCGCCGTACCACCTGGCGATCGTCGTCGGCGGCACCAGCGCCGAGTACGCGCTGAAGACCGCCAAGTACGCCTCCGCGCACTACCTGGACAACGCGCCCACCGAGGGTTCGCCGCTCGGTCACGGCTTCCGGGACAAGGAGCTGGAGGAGAAGGTCTTCGAGCTGACCCAGAAGATCGGCATCGGCGCGCAGTTCGGCGGCAAGTACTTCTGCCACGACGTCCGTGTGGTCCGCCTCCCCCGGCACGGCGCCTCCTGCCCGGTCGCCATCGCCGTCTCCTGCTCGGCCGACCGCCAGGCCGTCGCGAAGATCACCGCGGAGGGCGTGTTCCTGGAGCAGCTGGAGACGGACCCGGCGCGCTTCCTGCCGGAGACGACCGACGAGCACCTGGACGAGGCCGGTGACGTGGTCAGGATCGACCTGAACCAGCCGATGGAGACGATCCTCGCCGAGCTGACCAAGTACCCGGTCAAGACCCGGCTGTCCCTGACCGGCCCGCTGGTCGTGGCCCGTGACATCGCGCACGCCAAGATCAAGGAGCGGCTGGACGCGGGCGAGGAGATGCCGCAGTACCTGAAGGACCACCCGGTGTACTACGCCGGTCCGGCGAAGACCCCCGAGGGGTACGCGTCCGGTTCCTTCGGTCCGACGACGGCCGGCCGCATGGACTCCTACGTGGAGCAGTTCCAGGCCGCGGGCGGGTCGAAGGTGATGCTCGCCAAGGGCAACCGCAGCAAGCAGGTCACCGACGCGTGCGACACCCACGGCGGTTTCTACCTCGGCTCCATCGGCGGCCCGGCCGCCCGTCTCGCCCAGGACTGCATCAAGAAGGTGGAGGTCCTGGAGTACGAGGAGCTGGGCATGGAGGCGGTCTGGAAGATCGAGGTCGAGGACTTCCCGGCGTTCGTCGTCGTGGACGACAAGGGCAACGACTTCTTCCAGGACCCCGCACCCCAGCCGACGTTCACCTCGATCCCGGTGCGGGGGCCGGGGCTCGCGTAGCGCGTCCCGGCTGTCACCGGTGGCCCGGCCGGCCAGGGGGCCGGGCGGGTGACCGGGGGCCGGGAGGCCCGCGGACACGGCGGCGGCCGTCGCGACAGCGGCGGCCGCGCCTTCGATGCTGGTCCCGACGCGTTTCGGGACACCTCCCCGCGGCCGGGTCCGTACTGACGGGCGGTCGGACGGGGAATACGCGTGCCGCGACGACCGCTCACGCTTCCGGAGGTACGACGATGACGACCGAAGAGCCCCAGTACCGGACCGAGCACGACTCGATGGGTGAGGTCCGGGTCCCGGCCCATGCCAAGTGGCGGGCGCAGACACAGCGCGCCGTCGAGAACTTCCCCGTGTCCGGGCAGCGCATCGAGCGCGCGCACATCGAGGCCCTCGCCCGCGTCAAGGCGGCGGCGGCGAAGGTGAACGCCGAGCTGGGCGTGCTGGACAAGGACGTCGCCGAGGCGATCCAGGAGGCGGCCGGCGAGGTCGCCGCAGGCACCTGGGACGACCACTTCCCGGTGGACGTGTTCCAGACGGGGTCGGGGACCTCGTCCAACATGAACACCAACGAGGTCATCGCGACCCTGGCGACCGAGCGGCTCGGCCGGGACGTGCACCCCAACGACCACGTCAACGCCTCGCAGTCGTCCAACGACGTCTTCCCGTCCTCCATCCACATCGCGGCCACCGCCGCGGTCACCCACGACCTCGTCCCGGCCCTGGAGCACCTCGCCGCCTCCCTGGAACGCAAGTCCGCGGAGTTCGCCGACGTGGTGAAGTCCGGACGTACGCACCTGATGGACGCCACGCCGGTCACGCTCGGCCAGGAGTTCGGCGGCTACGCGGCCCAGGTGCGCTACGGCGTCGAGCGGCTGCGCGCCTCGCTGCCCCGGCTGGCCGAGCTGCCGCTGGGCGGCACGGCGGTCGGCACCGGCATCAACACCCCGCCCGGGTTCTCGGCCGCCGTCATCGCGGAGGTCGCCCGCGCCACCGGGCTGCCGCTCACCGAGGCCCGCGACCACTTCGAGGCGCAGGGCGCCCGCGACGGCATCGTGGAGACCAGCGGGCAGCTGCGGACGATCGCGGTCGGCCTGACGAAGATCGCCAACGATCTGCGCTGGATGTCCTCCGGGCCGCGCACCGGCCTCGCCGAGATCCGGCTGCCCGACCTCCAGCCCGGTTCCTCGATCATGCCGGGCAAGGTCAACCCGGTCGTCCCCGAGGCCGTGCTGATGGTCGCCGCCCAGGTCGTCGGCAACGACGCCACCATCACCACGGCCGGCGCCGCCGGGAACTTCGAGCTGAACGTGATGCTCCCGGTCATCGCCAAGAACGTCCTGGAGTCGATCCGGCTGCTCGCCAACGTGTCGCGGCTGCTGGCCGACCGGACGGTGGACGGCATCACCGCCGACCGCGAACGCACCCGCGAGTACGCCGAGTCGTCCCCGTCCGTGGTGACCCCGCTCAACAAGTACATCGGCTACGAGGAGGCCGCGAAGGTCGCCAAGAAGTCCCTCGCCGAGCGGAAGACGATCCGCGAAGTCGTCCTGGAGGGCGGGTACGTGGAGCGCGGCGACCTGACACCGGAGCAGCTCGACGAGGCGCTGGACGTGCTGCGGATGACGCACCCGTGACGGGGAGCGAACGTTTCCGGCCACCCCCGCCCGCCGTGATCCGCACCGCAGCGTCGTATGCCCGTGGCACCTAATATCTGTCCATGACGGACGACGGAGCGATGACACGAGTGGCGGGTGGACCCGCGACGCACTGGGCCCCCGGCACCCCCATCCTGTGGCGCTACCGGGAGAACGGGGGCCCGCGCTTCCACATCGCCCGGCCCGTCACCGTCGTGCGCGACGACGCCGACCTGCTCGCCGTGTGGCTGGCCCCCGGCACCGAGTGCGTGAAACCGGTCCTGGCCGACGGCACACCCGTGCACCAGGAGCCGCTGGAGTCCCGCTACACCAGGCCGCGCTCCGTCCAGCGGGACCGCTGGTTCGGCACGGGCGTGCTGAAGCTGGCCCAGCCCGGCCGGCCCTGGTCGGTGTGGCTGTTCTGGGAGCCGGGCTGGCGGTTCAAGAACTGGTACGTGAACCTGGAGCAGCCGCTCGCCCGCTGGACGGCCGGCGTGGACTCCGAGGACCACTTCCTCGACATCTCCGTGCACCCGGACCGCAGTTGGCACTGGCGGGACGAGGACGAGTTCGCGCAGGCCGAGCGGGACGGGCTGATGGACGCGGCGACCGCCCGCCGCGTGCGGGAGGCGGGCCGGGAGGCGGTGGAGGTGATCCGCGCGTGGGGCCCGCCGTTCTCGGACGGCTGGCAGCACTGGCGCCCGGACCCCTCATGGGCGGTACCTTCTCTCCCCGAGGACTGGGACCGCACACCCGCGCACATGTCCTCATGAGACCCTTGATAGGTCCCAGGGCAAGAAACGTAGGATCGTCCTCCGCAAGGGGCGTTAGCGCAACTCCCGGCGTACCTGCCGGGCTTGACCGATCGTCACCGAGGGGCGGCAGGACGTGAGCGAGGGGTACGAGGGCGGCACCACCGCGGAGTGCGGCGGCTGCACGAACGGCCGGGGAACAACCTCCGACCCCGCGGGAATTCCGTTCCTGGGGCACGTATTGCGGGTATCGGGACTTCGGCGGGACCAACTGTGCGCCCGGCGCACCCGGCGCACAGCCCCGGACGGACGGATGCGACACGCGTGACGGAGCAGCCCACCTCCTTCGGACGCCCCCAGCCGGGCGTCGACCCCGCGGAGGCCCGCGGGGCGCTCCTGCGTACCTCGAAACAGCTCGGCAACCCGGCCTTACCCGCGCAGGCCCGGGCCGAGTCGACGCCCTCGGGCCCGGGCACGGCCACGCCCCGTGGCAAGGGAAAGGACGGCATGGGGAAGGAGCACCCGGTGGGCGGCGCCGAGCATTCCCAGCCCGCCACCACCGAACCCATGGAAGCGCCTCCCGCGCGGGCGAAGCCGGGCGTGGGAGACCATCGCCCGCGCCCGCCGGAGGGCATCCCCACGCAGCCCGGCGCCGAGCAGGAGCGGGCGACGGGCGGTGAGGAGCGCCGTACCGGGCGGGGACTGCCGCCCGGGCGTCCGATGCCCATGCGGCGGGACGGGGACCGGCTCAGGTTCGTGGGCGCGGCCACCCGGCGGATCGCCCGCGGGATAGACCTGGACGAGATCGTGATGGGGCTCTGCCGGGCGACCGTGCCGACCTTCTCGGACGCGATCCTGGTCTACCTGCGCGACCCGCTGCCGGTCGGCGACGAGCGGCCCACCGGCCCGGTGGTGCTGCGGCTGCGCCGCACCGACCGGATACCGGAGGAGCGGGACACCGAGGGGGTGCTGCTGCCGGCCGCGTTCGAGCCGGATCCGGAGCCGTCCGCGCTGGCGGACCTGTCGACGCTGACCACCGAGCTGTGCGAGGTCCGGCCGGGCGGCGCGCTGAACGAGGTGCTGCGCGGGGTCCGGCCGGTGTTCGCCGACGCGCCCGCGGCCCGGGCCGCGCTGCCCGAACTGCTCGGCGAGGGCGGTGAGGCCGTCGTACCGGGCGGACAGCACGCGATCCTCGCCCCGCTGCGCGGCCGGCGCCGGGTGATCGGCGCCGCCCTGTTCCTGCGCCGCCCGGAGCGGTTCGCCTTCGAGGCGGACGACCTGCTGGTGGCCGCCCAGCTGGCCACGCACAGCGCGCTCGGCATCGACAAGGCGGTGCTGTACGGCCGCGAGGCCTACATCGCCGACGAGTTGCAGCGCACCATGCTGCCCGAGACGCTGCCCCGGCCGACCGGCGTGCGCCTCGCCTCGCGGTACCTGCCGGCGGCGGAGACCGCGCGGGTCGGCGGCGACTGGTACGACGCGATCCCGCTGCCGGGCAGCCGGGTCGCGCTGGTGGTCGGTGACGTGATGGGCCACTCGATGACCTCGGCGGCGATCATGGGCCAGCTGCGCACCACCGCGCAGACGCTGGCCGGGCTCGACCTGCCGCCGCAGGAGGTGCTGCACCACCTGGACGAGCAGGCGCAGCGCCTGGGCACCGACCGCATGGCGACCTGCCTGTACGCCGTCTACGACCCGGTCACGCACCGGATCACGATCGCCAACGCCGGGCATCCGCCGCCGGTGCTGCTGCACCTGGGCGGCCGGGCCGAGGTGCTGCGGGTGCCGCCGGGCGCGCCGATCGGCGTCGGCGGGGTGGACTTCGAGGCGGTCGAACTGGACGCGCCCGCCGGGGCCACGCTGCTGCTCTACACCGACGGGCTGGTGGAGTCCCGGCTGCGGGACGTGTGGACGGGCATAGAGCAGCTGCGGGAGAAGCTCGCCGCGACCGCGCAGCTGACCGGCCCCGACCATCCGCCGCCGCTGGAGGCGCTGTGCGACGAGGTGCTGGACATGCTCGGGCCGGGCGACCGGGACGACGACATCGCGCTGCTCGCGGCCCGGTTCGACGGGATCGCGCCGAGCGACGTCGCGTACTGGACGCTGGAGCCGGAGGAGACGGCCCCCGGACAGGCCCGCCGGCTGGCCCGGCGGGCCCTGGCCCGCTGGAACCTGGAGGAGCTGACCGATTCGGTGGAGCTGCTGGTCAGCGAGGTCGTGACGAACGCCGTGCGGTACGCGTCGCGGCCGGTGACGCTGCGGCTGCTGCGCACGGACGTGCTGCGCTGCGAGGTGGGCGACGACGTGCCGCAGTTGCCGCGGCTGCGGCAGGCCCGGGCCACGGACGAGGGCGGCCGCGGCCTGTACCTGGTCAACAGGCTGGCCCGGCGCTGGGGCGCGACCCGGCTGAGCACCGGCAAGGTGGTCTGGTTCGAGCTGAACCGGGGCTGAGCGGGTTCGGCTGACGACGCCGAAGGGGCGCCCGGAGTGATCCGGGCGCCCCTTCGGGTGTGCGCCTACCGGTCCTGCTGCTCCAGCTGGTCGAGGCCGCCGTCCGGGTCGGGGTCGAGCGGGTCCTCCGTGCCGGGTGACGTCGGCGGTGTGCTGGAGGGTGTCTGCGACGGCGTCTGGGAGGGGGTCTGGGACGGCGTCTGCGACGGGGTGTGCGACGGCGTCCGCGACGGGGACTGCGACGTGCTGGGCGGCGCGCTGCTCGGCGTCTGCGACGGCGTCCGGGACGGGGTCTGCGTCCACGACGGCGTCTCGGTCGGCTCGACGGCCGCGCCCTGGGTGGTGTCCAGGTCGAACTTCGCCTTCTGGGTGACGCCGAAGGTGTATCCGGCCCAGATCTGGGCGGGGTAGCCGCCGCCGTTGATCCGGCCCGGGGCCGGCAGGCCGGTCGCCCACCGCATGGTCACGTGGGCCTTGGTCTTCGGGTCCTCGCCGAACAGGCCGACGGAGGTGACCAGGTCGGGGGTGTAGCCGGTGAACCAGGCCGACTTGTTCTCGTCGGAGGTACCGGTCTTGCCCGCCACCTGCTGGCCGTCGCGCAGCGGGTTGCTCGCCACGGACGTCTTGGCCGTGCCGTCGTCCACCACGCCGGTGAGCACCGAGGTGACGGTGTCGGCGGCCGTGCGGCTGATCACCTGGCCGCCGACCGCGTCCGGGATGTCGGCCGTACGGTCCTTCTTCTCGGCCGACTTGAGGATGCTCGGGGTCACCTTGTAGCCGTGGTTGGCGAAGGTGGCGTAGATCCCGGCCATCTCCAGCGGGCTTGCGCCCATCGAGCCGAGTGTCTGGGCGGGGACCGCCTGCATGCCCTTGGTGTCCATGCCGAGCTTGCCGGCGGTGCTCATCACCTTGTCCATGCCCACGTCGACGCCCATCTGCGCGAAGACGGAGTTGACGGACTTGTTCATCGCCTGCTGCACGGTGATGTCGTCGTAGTCGACGTCGTCCTCGTTCGGCGGGGCGAAGCCGACCTTGCTGCCGTGGTCCAGGACCTGGCGGCGGCTGGTGCCGTCGTAGAGGGTGTCCGCGGTGATGGGCTTGCCGTCCTGGGTGGTGGCGTTCTCCTCCAGCGCGGCGGCGAGGATGACCGGCTTGAACGTGGAGGCCGGCTGGTAGTCCTTGCGCGTGGCGTTGTCGTAGTAGTGCTCGTAGTAGTTCTGGCCGCCGTAGAGCGCGACGATCTTCCCGGTCCTGGGGTCGACGGAGACCGCTCCGGGCTGGATGGCGCCGTCGACCTTGCGCTTCTTCTTGTCGAGCTTGCTCGTCAGCTCGGTCTTGACGGCCTTCTCCAGCGCCGCCTGCCTCTTGCGGTCGATGTTGAGGGTGATGGTCCAGCCGTTCTCGACGACCGCGCTCTCGGCCTGCGACTGCGTCAGGCCCTGCTCCGCCATGAGCTGGTGTTCCAGCTGCTGGTTGGCCAGCTCGACGAGGTAGCCCTTCTGTCCGTCGAGGCCGGGGGCGCCCTTGGGTTCCTCGATCTTGGGGAACCGCATGGCGTCCCGTTCGGCCTTGGGCAGCCAGCCCTCCTCGACCATGTTGTCCAGGACGTAGTTCCAGCGCGCCGTCACCAGCTTCTTGCCGGTGGGGCTGGCGACCGCCCAGTCGTACTGGCTCGGCGCCTGCAGCAGCGCGGCGAGGTAGGCGCCCTGCCGGACGGTGAGTTCCTCCGCGTCGACGTGGAAGTACGCCTGGGCGGCGGCCTGGATGCCGTAGGCGTTGCGGCCG
>NZ_WWJT01000593.1 GCF_009865385.1 Streptomyces sp. SID486
GCCCTGGGCCCCGTCGCCGCGGCCCCGCCCGTGCCGCACCAGGCGGGCCCCGCGCACCCGGGCCCCGCGCACCCGGGCCCGGTTCAGGCCGGGCTCCCGCAGTCCGTGCCCCCGCAGTCCGGCCCACCCGCTACCCCGCATCCCGGTGCGCCCGGTGCGCCCGGTGCGCCCGGTGCGCCCGGTGCCCCGCTGACCACCGGTCCCGGCGGCGGGCAGGCGTCCTGGGCGCAGCAGGTGCACCAACTGGCCGGAGGCGGGGACGAGCAGCCGGTGGCGCCGTGGAAGCCGCCGGTGGAGGACATCTTCCAGGCCGCCGCGCGCCGGCAGGCGTCCGCCCGCCCCGCCGGTCTCGGCCGGCGCCTCACCGCCCGGCTCATCGACCTGCTGGCGACGGCCGCCGTGACGGCCGCCGCGGCGGTCCCCCTCGGCATGCGGGCCGCGGACCACGTCCAGCAGAAGATCGACGCGGCCCGGCTGACCGGCCATGAGGTCACCGTCTGGCTGCTCGACGGCACGACCGGCACCAGCCTCGGCATCGTCCTCGCCGTCCTCCTCCTCGTCGGCGTCCTGTACGAGGTGCTGCCCACCGTCAAGTGGGGCCGCACCCTCGGCAAGAAACTGTGCGGCATCGAGGTGCGGGACATCGAGGGGCACGAGCCGCCGACGTTCGGCCCGGCGCTGCGCCGCTGGCTGGTGCTCGCCCTGCCGGGCCTGCTGGGCATCGGGATCGTGGGCGTGCTGTGGTGCGTGTTCGACCGGCCCTGGCGCCAGTGCTGGCACGACAAGGCGGCCCACACGTTCGTCGCGGGCTGACCGCGGGGCCGCCTACTCCGTCCGGCCGTCTGCCGGATGCGGAGCCGGGGCGTCCGGGTTCCACTCGGGCCATGAGCAGCGAACCGCCTCCCGGCTCCGGAGAGCAGCCCCCCGAGGACGACCCCTTCCGGAAGAGGCCCCCGTCGGACCAGGGTTCGGGCTCGCCGTACGACGCCCCGTACGGCGGTGCCGGGCAGCCCCCGCCCCCGGGCGGCGGGCAGCCTCCCCGACCGGGCGGCGGTCCGCAGCAACCGGAAGGCGGCCCCGGGGGTGGCCAGCCGCCGCCGTACGGAAGCGGTGAGCCGCCGCCCCCGTACGGTGGTCAGCAGCCGCCTCCCTACGGCGGCGGCCCGTACGGCGACGCCGGGCCCTACGGCGGCGGCCCGGGGGGCGGCCCCTACGGCGGCGGCCCGGGGAGCGGGCCCTACGGCGGCGGTCCGTACGGAGCCGGGGCCGGTGGTTATCCGGCCGATCCGCTGGCGGGCATGCCCCCGCTCGCCGACAGCGGCAAGCGGACGCTCGCGCGCATCATCGACATGATCCTGGTCGGCATCGTCGTCTGGCTGCTCACCTGGGCGTTCGGAGTGCGTGAGTACAGCGTCGACGGCGACCGCATCGAGGTCGGCAGGTCCGTCGCCCAGTCCGTCATCGCGGCGGTGCTCTACATCGCCTACGACACGATCCTGACCAGCAAGTCGGGTCAGACCCTCGGCAAGAAGTGGCTGGGCATGCGGGTGGCCGACCTGGCCGACGGCGCCACTCCCTCAGCACAGACCTCGCTGATCCGCGCCCTGGTGCTGTGGCTGCCGTTCGCCTTCTGCTGCGCCTGCATCTGGACGGCGATCTCGGGCGGCTGGAGTTTCTTCGACAAGCCCTACAAGCAGGGCCTGCACGACAAGGCGGCCAAGACGGTGGTGGTCAGCGCGCGTTGAGCCGAGCGCGGCGCCGGCGGCGCCCATGACGCGGCGGCGGTCCGGGCGGTGCACCCGGGCCGCCGCCGGCACGTGTCCCACGGCCACCTGTCTCCCGCGGCCACCCGTCTCCCACGGCCACCTGTCCCGCGTGCCGGTCGGTCACAGGGAGGTGGGGACGCGCTCCTCGTCCGCCACCGGCTCGGCGGACGCCCGCGCCGCGTGCGCCCCGGGAGCGGGGACCGTCCACGCGATCAGCAGCCCCAGCGCGAGCGCCGCGAGGGCGATGACGACGATCCCGAGGCCCGAACTCGTCTGGGACAGCAGCAGCATGGCGAGCGTCGAGAAGATCACGGTGCAGGAACCGTAGGCGAGCTGTGCGGCGGTCGGACGAGGCATGGCAATCGTGTCCTCGGCGGGTCGGGAGCGGGGTGCCGTTCGACTCTCTTGGCCTGCATGCCCGAGCCGGACGCCCGGTAAGCATGACCTAACCCACGGTACCGGTGCACGGGGGGCGCATGGAGTCACCCCGCCTCTCGTGAGGCCGCGTTCCTGCGCCTGTCGGCAAGTCGACACGTGTCCGCAAAGCGAACGCCACCTCCGCATAGTGCACTTGTCCTGCTCAAGTCAAGGTCTGTCTTTTCCGCTAAACCTCTAGTCAAATGTCGTCACTTGATTACACGCGTTGATCGTGCGCGCACGGATTCCTCCATGACCCGGAACCCCCTGTCCGTGTGCGCGGCGCGGGGGAGGAACTCAAGTGACCAGCAGATCCTGGACGTTCAGAGCGGCCGCCATCGGCGTGACGCTCGCGGCCGCTTCCGCCACGTTCGCGACCTTCGCCGTCGCGGAGGCGGGCACCCCGGCCGGGTCGGCCGCCGCCAACCGGCACGACCCGGCTCCGGTGAAGCAGCAGAAGCACGACCTCGACGGCCCGCTGAGCAAGACGCAGGACGCTCAGCGCGAGGAAGCCCTGAAGCAGCTCATATCGGGCAAGGCCAAGGCCGAGGAGCGCAACGGCTCCAAGGTCGTCAAGCTCGCGAGCCGCAAGGGCCAGAGCAAGTACGTCGAGCTGGGCCGCGAGAAGACCGACAAGATCTTCACGATCCTGGTGGAGTTCGGCAACCAGACCGACCCCAAGGTCGGCGGCACCGCCGGCCCGCTGCACAACAAGATCGCCAAGCCGGACCGCAAGAAGGACAACTCCACGGCCTGGCAGAAGGACTACAACAAGAAGCACTACCAGGACCTCTACTTCGGCACCGGCAAGAACACCGAGTCGCTGAAGAAGTACTACGAGAAGCAGTCCTCGGGCCGCTACTCGGTCTCCGGTGAGGTCACCGACTGGGTCAAGGTCCCGTACAACGAGGCCCGGTACGGCAACAACGCCTGCGGCCAGACCAACTGCCCGAGCGTGTGGAACGTCGTCAGCGACGGCCTGAACTCCTGGGTGGCGCAGCAGAAGAAGGCCGGCCGCACCGACGCCGACATCAAGAAGGACCTCGCCAAGTACGACCAGTGGGACCGGTACGACTTCGACGGCGACGGCAACTTCAACGAGCCCGACGGCTACGTCGACCACTTCCAGATCGTGCACGCCGGTGAGGACGAGTCCGCGGGCGGCGGCGCCCAGGGCAAGGACGCGATCTGGGCCCACCGCTGGTACGCCTTCGGCACCGACGCCGGCGCCACCGGCCCGTCGAACAACAAGCTCGGCGGCGCCCAGGTCGGCAGCACCGGCATCTGGGTCGGCGACTACACCATCCAGCCGGAGAACGGCGGCCTCGGCGTCTACGCCCACGAGTACGGCCACGACCTCGGTCTGCCGGACGAGTACGACACCGCCGGCGGCGACAACTCCACCGGTTTCTGGACCCTGATGTCCTCGGGCTCCTGGCTCGGCACGGGCAAGGAGTCCATCGGTGACCTGCCCGGCGACATGAACGCCTGGGACAAGCTCCAGCTGGGCTGGCTGAACTTCGACACCGCCACGGCCGGCAAGCAGTCCACCCACAAGCTGGGCCTGGCCGAGTACAACACCTGGGACAAGCAGGCCCTCGTGGTGAACCTGCCCGACAAGGCGGTCACCACCACGATCACCCAGCCCGCCGAGGGTTCGGCCCAGTGGTGGAGCGGCAGCGGCAACGACCTCAAGAACACGCTGACCCGCTCGGTCGACCTGACCGGCAAGTCGTCGGCGAAGCTGGACCTGGACGGCTGGTGGGCCACCGAGGACGGCTACGACTACGTCTACACCGAGGTGTCGACCGACGGCGGCGCCAACTGGACCGCCCTGGACGGCACGGCGGACGGCCAGCCCCTGGCGCGTGACGCCAGCGGCAAGCCGGCGCTGAGCGGCTTCTCGCAGACGCACAAGAAGCTGTCGTTCCCGCTCGACGCCTACGCGGGCAAGAAGATCGACCTGCGCTTCCGCTACGCCACCGACGGCGGTGTCGCGGAGAACGGCTTCACGGCCGACCAGATCACCGTGACCGCCGACGGCACCCCGCTGTTCTCGGACAACGCCGAGACCGCGGACTCCGCTTGGACCGCGAACGGCTTCTCCCGCATCGGCGCGTCCTTCACCAAGGACTACAAGCAGTACTACATCGCCGAGAACCGGCAGTACGTGTCGTACGACAAGACGCTGAAGACCGGCCCGTACAACTTCGGTTCGGCCAAGCGCCCCGACTGGGTCGAGCACTACCCGTACCAGAACGGCCTGCTGATCTGGAAGTGGGACACCTCCCAGGCGGACAACAACACGAACGCCACCAACGGTCACCCGGGCACCGGTCTGATCCTGCCGATCGACTCGCACGCGAAGGCGCTGAAGTGGGCCGACGGCACGCTGCTGCGCAACCGCGTCCAGGCCTACGACTCCCCCTTCAGCCGCTACGGCACGGACGGCATCACGCTGCACAAGGCCGACGTCGCGCTGAAGATCAAGGCGTCGAAGGGTGTCTCGGTCTTCAACGACCACGCCAGCACCTACTACGACGCCTCGAACCCGACGGGTGGCGTCAAGGTCACTGACACCAACACCAAGATCACGATCGTCCAGGAGGCCAAGGACGGCTCCACGATCCAGCTCAAGGTCGGCCCCGCGGTGAAGTAGTCAACAAACCCGCAGGTCAGAAGCGTATCGGCGGCAACCCCTTGGCGGGTTGCCGCCGATCGTGTTTAGGTGCGTCCTGTGGACCGCTTATTGACACCGACCGGAACGGGGATGTGACCGCATGGCCGCTGGAGGCTTCTGCAAGCTGCCGAACGGCACGGTCGTGGTGGCGCTCAACCTGCCCTACGACCCCGCCGGGGTGCGGGTTCTGGTGCACGCCCAGAACCGCGCCCGAGCTCTGACCAGGCTCCGCAACCTGGGGTTGCGCGCGATCTACCTCCGGGGGAACGCCGCGCCGCCCACGCCGGACGAGGTCACGGCGGTGCTGCACCATCCGGACGGCCTGATATGGCGCACGGCACCGGCCGACAACGGTGTCATCGTGAACGAGCTGTGGCACCCGATCCGGGCGCTGCTCCGGCAGCCGATGACGCAGGCATGACGTCAGGGCCGCCCGGGCGGCCCTGACGTGTGGGACGGCCGCCGCTGCTTCGCGGCCCTGTGCGCGCTCGCGCGCTGACCGGCGGCGGCCACCTTCGCCGCTTCCCTCAGTCCGGCCACGGTCGTGCGGAGCCGCTCGGGCCGGGACGTCCCGGAGGCGGCGCCGAGCTTCTTCTCCGCCTCGGCGTTCGTGAGGGCCACGATGTCGGCCGAGGCGGGCCGGACGGTGTCCTTATTGAGAAAGAAGACGCCCTGGTCGCCGCCGACCGGGATCCAGAACGTCGGCACGGACGTGATGCCGGGGTGGTCGGGGGCCGTCATCCGCCGCAGGTAGAGCGCGTACCGCCGGCCCACCACGAGTGGGGTGGTGCCTTCCGCCGTCACCTTGTCCGTGTCGATGTCGCCGACGACGATCTCGTCGCCCCCGGAGATTCCGAAACCGGGCTTCACCACCGCAGCGACCCGCACCTTCAGGAAGACCATCGGAACGCACTCCGGCCCGCCCGCTCCGTCACCGGCGATGCCGGAGGGAGTTGCCGTGGGGGCCGGGGAGCCGGTGGCCGAGGGGTCCGGGCCGGGGTCGACGCCGTCTTCCGCCGGGGGGTCGACGGCGGGCTCGGTGGCGGTGTCGCCCCCTTCGTCGCACTCCCGCGTCCGGACGCCGAGCACCGGCCCGGTGACGGCGATGTCGGCGGCCCCGCTGACGCCCTCCGCGCTGCTGTAAGAGGCGCGGTCCGTCTCGACGTGCAGGCGCTCCTCGGTGTCGGCGGAGCCGGGCCCCGAGCAGGCCGTCAGGCCGGCGAGCGCCGCGGCGGCGGCCATGACGGCCCAGGTCCGGGTTCTCATCACTGTGTGTTCTCCTCGACTGCTCGGCACCGCACCTTGACGCCTTCGACGTCGTCGTGACCGGGGCCGTCGCTCCCGCAGGAGAACGCGCCCTCACCTTGACGCCTCACGGCCGTCCCGGGTTCACGCGGGTGCCGTACTCGTGGTCGAGGCCACAGCGGTGTGGCCGAGACGCGGTGGTCTCGTGTGGGGTGGGGTGTCGGAGATCCCCTGCCCGGCTCCGTGCGCTCAGGAGGAGACGACCGGCTTGCCCACCAGTTCCACACCGGCCTCCCGCAGCTCCTCCAGGGCCCGTTCGGTGGTCGCCGGGGCCACCCCCGCCGTCAGGTCCAGGAGCACCTGGGTACGGAAGCCCTCCCGGGCGGCGTCCAGGGCGGTGGCCCGTACGCAGTGGTCCGTGGCCAGGCCCACCACGTCCACCTCGGTGATCTCGCGGGCGCGCAGCCAGTCGGCCAGCGGCACCCCGTTCTCGTCGGCACCCTCGAAGCCGCTGTAGGCCGCCGAGTACGCCCCCTTGTCGAACACGGCGTCGACCGCGCCGGAGGCGACGGCGGGGGCGAAGTTCGGGTGGAAGCCCACCCCCTCCGTGCCCGCGACACAGTGCGCGGGCCAGGAACGGACGTAGTCCGGGTTGTCCGCGAAGTGGCCGCCGGGCGCGATGTGGTGGTCGCGGGTGGCCACCACGTGCTGGTACCCGGCGCCCGCCGCCTGGCCGATCAGCTCGGTGATGGCGGCGGCCACGTCCGCTCCGCCGGCCACCGCGAGGCTGCCCCCCTCGCAGAAGTCGTTCTGCACGTCTACGACGATCAAGGCGCGGCGCATGCTGGGTGTCCTCCGACTGAGAGTGAAGTAACTGAGCCTAGACACTTCCGGTCCCGTGCGGGAGGGGGCGTTCGAGGGGGCGGACGGCCGGTCCCGCTTCAGCTGCCCGGGCGCCCGTGGACGTACTCCGTCGGAATGACGGGTTCCCCCCGGGAGAGCTGGATCGCGGAGAGCGGCAGGTTCGCGCGCGCCGCGATGTGCCGGTCCCGGGGCACGTCCAGCGGTTCGCGGGCGACCACCTCGCCGTCCTCGACCAGCCGTACCTGCAGCTGCCGGCCGGCCAGCCCGGCCGGGACCGGCCCCGTGCCGACGACCTCGGCCTCCGCGACGCCCTCGGCGTCCAGCCGGCGCGCCGCCCACTTGCGCCCGCCGACGGAGGTCTTGCCGCCGCTGGACTTCTTCGCGACCGGCACCAGCGGCGCCTTCGGGTCGGCCGTCTCGGCGCGGGCGACCAGTTTGTAGACCATGGAGGCCGTCGGGTGGCCGGAGCCGGTCACCAGCTGGGTGCCGACGCCGTACGCGTCCACGGGCGCGGCGGCCAGCGAGGCGATGGCGTACTCGTCCAGGTCCGAGGTCACGACGATCTTGGTGTTCCGCGCCCCGAGCTCGTCCAGCTGCTGGCGCACCCGGTGGGCCACCAGCAGCAGGTCGCCGGAGTCGATGCGGACCGCGCCCAGCTCGGGCCCCGCCACCTCCACCGCCGTCCGGACGGCCTCCGTGACGTCGTAGGTGTCCACCAGCAGGGTGGTGCCCCGGCCGAGGGTGTCCACCTGGGCCTGGAAGGCGTCCCGCTCGCGGTCGTGGAGCAGGGTGAAGGCGTGGGCCGAGGTGCCCACGGTCGGGATGCCGTAGCGGAAGCCGGCCGCCAGGTCGGAGGTGGTCGCGAAGCCGCCGACGTAGGCGGCGCGGGCGGCGGCCACGGCGGCCAGCTCGTGGGTGCGCCGGGCGCCCATCTCGATCAGCGGGCGGCCCCCGGCCGCGGAGGCCATCCGGGAGGCGGCGGCGGCGATCGCCGAATCGTGGTTGAGGATGGAGAGGATCACCGTCTCCAGGAGCACGCACTCGGCGAAGGTGCCCTCGACGCGCATGACCGGCGAGCCGGGGAAGTACACCTCGCCCTCGGGGTAGCCCCAGACGTCCCCGCTGAACCGGTAGTCGGCGAGCCACTTCAGGGTCCGCTCGTCGACGATCTTCTGTTCACCCAGGAAGCCGAGGACGTCCGGGTCGAAGCGGAAGTTCTCCACGGCGTCCAGGACGCGCCCGGTGCCGGCCACCACGCCGTAGCGGCGCCCGTCCGGCAGCCGCCGGGTGAAGACCTCGAACACGCTCCGCCGCTCGGCCGTCCCGGCCTTGAGGGCGGCCTGCAACATCGTCAGCTCGTACTGGTCCGTGAAGAGCGCCGTCGAGGGAACGTCCACCGGCAGCCCAAGGTCCGCTGTGTTCATGACGAGCAGCGTACCGCCTTTTCGTCGGTGTGACGATTTGTAGTGATCGTGGCAGCATGGCTGTGTGACGTCACCCGCGCCCGTAGAGATCGAACGCACCGAGTCGGCGGAGGAGGTCTTCGCCGTACCCGAGCCCGACGTCCCCTGGGTCACGATCGTGCACAACGACCCGGTCAACCTCATGAGCTACGTGACGTACGTCTTCCAGTCGTACTTCGGCTACTCCAAGGACAAGGCCACCAAGCTCATGCTCGACGTCCACCACAAGGGCCGGGCGGTCGTCTCCAGCGGGAGCCGCGAGGAGATGGAGCGCGACGTGCAGGCGATGCACGGATACGGTCTGTGGGCCACCCTCCAGCAGGACCGGAAGTAGCGACCGACTCACATGCCCGGACACTTCGAACCGCTCCCCGGCGGCGGCGCGGCCGTCGCACTCGACGACGTCGAGATCTCCATCATCCGGTCGCTGGCCGTGCAGCTCCTGGAGCTGATCGGTCCCGGCCCCGGCGCCGACGCCCCGGCGGACCCGCTCGCCGAGCTGTTCGCCGAGGGCCCGAGCGAGCCGCCGGCCGACCCGGTGCTGCGCAGGCTCTTCCCGGACGCCTACGTCGACCCCGAGCGCGATCCCGGCTCGGCGGCCGAGGCCGAGGAGCGGCGGGAGCACTCCGCCGAGTTCCGCCGCTACACCGAGAACGACCTGCGCGCCGGCAAGCGGGAGAACGCGCTCGGCGTGATCCGCACCCTGGACGCGCTCGCCCCGGTGGACGAGGGCGGAGCGGTGCTGAAGCTGTCCCCGGAGCAGTCCCGGCAGTGGCTCGGCGCCCTCAACGACCTCCGGCTGGCGATCGGCGCCCGGCTGGAGATCTCCGACGAGGACGACACCGACCTGCTCTACCGCCTCCCGGAAGAGGACCCGCGCAAGCCGATGGTGCTGGCCTATCTCTGGCTGGGCGGCCTCCAGGAGACCCTGGTGACGACCCTCATGTCGTGATCCGTGCGGTTTGACCATCCGTGGGCGTTCGCTCAGAGGACGCTCAAATCCGGATAACGATCCCGTCACCTTTGTGGCCTGTTTTGACGCATTTGAGCGTTATTTGTCCGGTTCTTCCAGTGTGATGCGTCACATCGCTCCGGTGTGATCAGTATTGCGGCCGTGATAAATCTTCACGACCGCCCGGCCAACACCACCCATGTTCGGCCGGGTGCGCCACCGAGCCGACGACCGTCGGCCAGGCAACAGCTCCAGCAATCCGGGGGGATCGAGACCCGATCCGAGGCCGACGAAAGGCCCGGGTCGGCATGGAGAAAGGCGCACCACACATGACCTCAGCGCAGGTCGACCAGCATCGCGACGGCAATGAGGCCGTGCGGGCCGAGGGCAGCGAGGGCGGCGAGGGATACCAGCGCGGGCTCGGCGCCCGGCAGATCCAGATGATCGCCATCGGCGGAGCCATCGGCACGGGCCTGTTCCTCGGCGCGGGCAAGGGCATTTCCAAGGCCGGCCCCAGCCTGATCCTGGCGTACGCCATCGCGGGCCTCGTCATCTTCTTCATCATGCGGGCCCTCGGCGAGCTGCTGATGTACCGCCCGGTCTCCGGTTCGTTCTCGGAGTACGCGCGCGAGTTCATCGGTCCGTTCGCGGGCTTCGTGACCGGGTGGACGTACTGGCTGTTCTGGGTGGTCACCGGTATCACCGAGGTCACCGCGGCGGCCGCCTACATGACGTACTGGTTCGACATCCCGCAATGGGTGTCGGCCCTGATCTTCACCGTCGTCCTGTACGGCGCCAACCTGATCTCCGTGAAGCTCTTCGGCGAGCTGGAGTTCTGGTTCTCCATGGTCAAGGTCACCGCCATCATCGGCATGATCCTGATCTGCGTCGGCATCCTGACGGTCGGCTTCTCCGACGCCGGTGACACCGCCTCCGTGTCCCACCTGTGGAACCAGGGCGGCTTCTTCCCGCACGGCGTCGGCAGCACGCTGATGACCCTGCAGATGGTGATGTTCGCCTTCCTCGCCGTCGAGCTGGTCGGTGTGACCGCGGGCGAGTCCAAGGACCCCAAGACCGTGCTGCCCAAGGCGATCAACACCGTGCCGTGGCGCATCGCCGTCTTCTACGTCGGCGCGCTGATCATGATCCTGTCGGTCGTGCCGTGGACCAGCTTCCACCCCGGCGTCAGCCCGTTCGTGGCCGCCTTCGAGAAGATGGGCTTCGCCGCCGGTGCGGGCATCGTCAACTTCGTCGTGCTCACCGCCGCGCTGTCGTCCTGCAACTCCGGCATGTACTCGACCGGCCGCATGCTGCGCGACCTCGCGCTCAACAGCCAGGGCCCCAAGGTCTTCACGAAGCTGACCCGCAGCGGCACCCCGCTGGTCGGTACGACCTTCTCCGCCGCGCTGATGCTGGTCGGCGTGTGGATCAACTACCAGTGGCCGGGCAAGGCGTTCGACTACGTGGTGTCCTTCGCCACCATCTCCGGCATGTGGGCCTGGATCGTCATCCTCTTCTGCCAGATCCGCTACCGCGCCAAGTCCGACCGCGGCGAGCTGCCCACCTCGGAGTTCCGCGCGCCGGGCGCGCCGTACACCAGCTGGTTCGCGCTCGCCTTCATCGGCATGGTGATCGTGCTGATGGGCATCGACAAGGACGCCCGGGTCTCGCTGTACTGCGCGCCGCTGTGGGGCCTGGTCCTGGCCGTGGCCTACCTGGTGCTCAAGCGCCGCAACCCGGAGGCCGCCGCCTTCAGGAAGCGCTGACGGACACCTCCCCGGGACGTCCGGCCGCCGGGAGCACTCGTGGCGCCCCCGGCGGCAGCCGCTCAGGACGTCCACCATGCGGGCCGTCCCGTACCGACCCTCGGTACGGGACGGCCCGCCTGCTTATCCTGACCCCCATGCTGACCATCACCCAGGCCCTCGTCGACCAGATCGTCGCCCACGCGCGCAAGGACCACCCCGACGAGGCGTGCGGCGTCGTCGCCGGGCCGGCCGGCTCGGACCGCCCCGAGCGCTTCGTCCCGATGCTGAACGCGGCCATGTCACCCACGTTCTACGAGTTCGACTCGGGTGACCTGCTCCGGCTCTACCGCGAGATGGACGACCGCGACGAGGAGCCCGTGGTGATCTACCACTCCCACACGGCGACCGAGGCGTACCCCTCGCGCACGGACATCTCCTACGCCAACGAGCCCGGCGCCCACTACGTCCTGGTCTCCACGGCGGACACCGACGGCCTCGGCGCGTTCCAGTTCCGCTCCTTCCGGATCGTGGAGGGCGAGGTCACCGAGGAGGACGTGAGGATCGTGGACGCCTACTGACACGCGCCGCACCCGCCGGCCCGCCGTCCCACCCGCCGGCGCAACCGCCGCACCGCCCCACCTGTTCGACCGTCCCATCTGCCGGACCGTTTCCGTCCGGCATGTGGAATCACACTCCGGGGTGCGGACGGGGAATCGATACGATGAGCCCATGGTTCTGAACGACGTGAGCGACAAGGCGCCGGGCACGCTGCTCGTGGCGCGGCTGCACGTCGACCTGTGCAGGCTGAACAGCGCCATCTGTTGACGTTCCCCCCGCCGTACGGCCGTGAGCCGCGGCGCTCCCCCCAGTGCCGTATGCCTGGGGGACCCCCAGGCACGCACACCGAATCGACGAACCCTTCCGACAGGAGCCCGCCACCATGGCCATCGAGGTCCGCATCCCGACCATCCTCCGCCAGTACACCGACGGCCAGAAGGCGGTGGAGGGCAGCGGGACGACCCTCTCCGAGCTGTTCGCCGACCTCGAGAGCCGGCACGCGGGCATCCAGGCCCGCATCGTGGACGGCGACCAGCTGCGCCGCTTCGTCAACGTCTACCTCAACGACGAGGACGTCCGCTTCCTCGACGGCATCGACACCAAGCTGTCCGACGGCGACAGCGTGACGATCCTGCCGGCCGTGGCCGGCGGCATGCGCTGATCGGCCGCTGACCAGCGATGCGCTACGACTCCCCGTTGGCCGCGGTGGGCAACACCCCTCTGGTGCGCCTGCCGCGGCTGTCGCCGTCCCCGGACGTCCGCATCTGGGCCAAGCTGGAGGACCGCAACCCCACCGGCTCGGTCAAGGACCGTCCCGCCCTGCACATGGTCGAGCAGGCGGAGAAGGACGGCCGGCTCACCCCGGGCTGCACGATCCTCGAGCCCACCTCCGGCAACACCGGCATCTCGCTCGCCATGGCGGCCAAGCTCAAGGGCTACCGGATGGTGTGCGTGATGCCGGAGAACACCTCCCAGGAGCGCCGGGACCTGCTCGGCATGTGGGGCGCCGAGATCATCTCCTCACCGGCCGCGGGCGGTTCCAACACCGCCGTGCGCGTGGCCAAGGAGCTGTCCGCCGAGCACCCCGACTGGGTGATGCTCTACCAGTACGGCAACCCGGACAACGCGGGCGCCCACTACGCGACCACCGGCCCGGAGATCCTCGCCGACCTCCCCTCGGTCACCCACTTCGTGGCGGGCCTCGGCACCACCGGCACCCTCATGGGCGTCGGCCGCTACCTGCGCGAGCACCGGCCGGGCATCCAGATCGTGGCCGCCGAACCGCGCTACGACGACCTGGTCTACGGGCTCAGGAACCTCGACGAGGGCTTCGTCCCCGAGCTGTACGACGCCTCCGTGCTCACCACCCGCTTCTCGGTCGGCTCGGCCGACGCGGTCACCCGCACCCGCGAACTCCTCCAGCAGGAGGGCATCTTCGCGGGAGTCTCCACCGGCGCCGCCCTGCACGCGGCGATCGGCGTGGGCAGGAAGGCGGTCAAGGCGGGGGAGAGCGCCGACATCGTCTTCGTCGTGGCCGACGGCGGCTGGAAGTACCTCTCCACCGGTGTGTACACGGCGCCCACGACGGAAGCGGCCATCGAGACACTGCAGGGCCAGCTCTGGGCCTGACGCCGAAGCCGGCGGGACCGCCCGGAGGCTGACAGCGGGACCGCCGGGAAGCTGACGGCGGGACCGCCGGGAGGCCGGCGCCGGGCCGGTGCCGGCGCGCCGGTCGGCAGGGCGGCGGGTCCGGTGAGGGATCCGTTCGCGGCCGGGGTACGTCACATCCGCACCAGGCTGCCGGGCCGGCCCGGCAGCCGACGGCAGAAAGGCGGACCCCCATGCGCCCCACGACGCCCCTCGCCCTCGCGACCCCCCTCGCCCTCACGGCGGCGCTGCTCCTCGCGGGCTGCGGCTCCCAGGAGGACACCGGGAGCAGCGGCAAGGCGTCGCAGCCGCCGTCCCCCACCCGGACCGCCGCCGGGTGCGCCGACCACGCGGAGCTGACGGCCGCCGACCACGGCCGTACCGTCTGCGTGGCCGAGGGCGGCGAGGTCCGGCTCACCCTGGACGGTACCGACGCCCGCCCCTGGAAGCCGGTCACCGCGAGCGGCACGGGACTGAAGGCGGTCAACGCCGGCCTCGTGCTCCGGCCGGGTGATGCCACGGCCGCCTACCAGGCGGTCGCCGCCGGCACCGTGAAGCTCGCCTCGTCCCGGCCGATGTGCCCCGAGCCCACCGCGCCCGGCCAGGTGTCCTGCAAGGGCATCGAGGAATGGACGGTCACCGTCCGGGTGAGCTGAGGCGTACCGGCTAGCCGGCCAGGTGCCGCACCTGGTCCCACAGGACCGGGTCGACCACGCCGA
This sequence comes from Streptomyces sp. SID486, assembly GCF_009865385.1. Taxonomy (GTDB): domain Bacteria; phylum Actinomycetota; class Actinomycetes; order Streptomycetales; family Streptomycetaceae; genus Streptomyces. The sequence continues at coordinate 14,060 of NZ_WWJT01000593.1, forward strand.
CCCGGCGCCGGAACCCGTTGACCGGCACCTCGCGCAGCTCGTCGGTCTCAAGGAAGCTGGGCCGCCCCTGGGCGTCGCCGACGGCGCCGGGCGGCAGCGGGATCACCCCGCTGCGCTCGTCGTGGTACTTGCTGGTGATCTTCGCGACCGTGGCCCGGTCGCCCCGCACGGCCAGTACCAGACAGGGCCGGTCCTTCACCCCGCGGCGGTCCTCGTAGGGGACGTCCGCCCACCAGATGTCCCCGGGGGACGGCCGCTGCGCGTGCGTCCCGCGCGTGCCCGCCCGGCCCGGCGGCCTCAGGCGCCGCCCGGCGGGCCGACGACCGCGGCCCCAGCCGTCGACGAGCGTGGCGACCAGCGCGAGCAGCACCACCGCGGCGAGCGCCAGCCACCATGACGTGTCCATACGACGACGTTACCGGCGCGCGCCGAACATCGCGCGCCCTCTTCGGATCCTTGTGCGCCCTGGGTCCAGCCGAACCGGTGACAGCACAGGTGAGTTCGCCCACAACGGCACCTGGCGGAGGAGCGACCCGTGCTTTCGCGCCTTACGCTCGACAAACCGCACGACCCCCGACAGCCCTCATCCCGAGTGGCTCCCCGCCCCGCCCACCGGTTTCCCGCCAACGGAGGTTTCTGCTTCATGAAGCTCACCGTCGTCGGCTGCTCGGGGTCGTTCCCGTCCGCGGAATCGGCCTGTTCGAGCTACCTCGTCGAGGCCGACGGCTTCCGGCTGCTGCTCGACATGGGCAACGGCGCCCTTGGCGAGCTGCAGCGCCACTGCGGTCTCTACGACCTCGACGCGATCTACCTCAGCCATCTGCACGCCGATCACTGCATCGACATGTGCGCGTACTTCGTGGCGCGCTACTACCGCCATGACGGCGGCCGGTGCGCCCCCATCCCGGTCTACGGCCCCGAGGGCACCGAACACCGTCTGACCACGGCGTACGCGGACACCCCCTCCGCGTCCTCCATGAGCGAGGTCTTCGACTTCCACACGGTCAAGCCGTCCACGTTCGAGATCGGCCCGTTCACGGTGCACACCGAGCGGGTCCGCCACCCCGTGGAGGCGTACGGCATCCGCATCGAGCACGGCGGGAACTCACTGACGTACTCCGGTGACACGGGCGTCACCGAGGTGCTGGACGAGCTGGCCCGGGACACCGATCTGTTCCTGTGCGAGGCCGCGTTCACGCACGGCAAGGAGAGCATCCCCGACCTGCACCTCAACGGCCGCGAAGCGGGTGAGACGGCGGCTCGCGCGGGCGCCCGCCGCCTGGTCCTCACCCACATCCCGCCGTGGACGGACCCGCAGGCCAACCTGCGCGACGCCCGTGAGGTGTTCGCCGGGCCGGTGGAGCTCGCCGCGCCCCGCCGCACGTACGAGATCTGACCCGCCGCGGTCCATGACGAAGGCCCCCGGAGCCAGGGCTCCGGGGGCCTTCGCCGGTCGGTCGCGGGACCGGGCTACTTGGCCTCGGCCTTCTGCAGTTCCGCCAGCTCCTCGTCGGACTCGCGGCCCGGGGTCGGCAGGTTGAACCTGGTGATCGCGAACCGGAAGATCACGTAGTAGACCACCGCGAAGCACAGGCCGACCAGGACCAGGCCCCACGGGTTGCTGGCGATGCCCAGGTTCAGTCCGAAGTCGACCGCGCCCGCCGAGAAGCCGAAGCCGTCCTTCATCCCCAGCGCCCAGGTCAGCGCCAGCGAGACACCGGTGAGGACCGCGTGGATCGCGTACAGGACCGGCGCGATGAACATGAAGGTGAACTCGATGGGCTCGGTGACACCGGTGACGAAGGACGTCAGAGCCAGCGAGAACATCATGCCGCCGACGACCTTGCGGCGCTCGGGCCGGGCGCAGTGGACGATGGCCAGGCACGCGGCCGGCAGCGCGAACATCATGATCGGGAAGAAGCCGGTCATGAACTGGCCCGCGTGCGGGTCGCCGGCCAGGAAGCGCGCGATGTCACCGCTCTTGCCGTGGTACTCGCCCGCCTGGAACCACGGGAACGAGTTGAGCAGGTGGTGCATGCCGATCGGGATCAGCGCACGGTTGGCGACACCGAAGATGCCCGCGCCGACGGCGCCCGACTTCACCAGCCACTCGCCGAAGTTGTGCAGGCCCGTGCCGAGGACCGGCCAGATGTAGCCGAAGACGATGCCGAGGACCAGGCCGGCGAAGGCCGACAGGATCGGGACGAGACGACGGCCGCCGAAGAAGCCCGCCCAGTCGGGCAGCTTGGTGCGGTAGAAGCGCTGGTAGAGCAGGGCCACGACTATGCCCATCACCACGCCGCCGAGGACCTTCGCGTCCACCGGGGCGTTCTGCATGACGATCTTGCCGTCGACGACGGCCGCCACCTTCGGCAGGTTCTTGTCGGTGAACGTGCCCAGCACGTTCTTGAAGACCAGGTAGCCGACGACGGCCGCGAGGGCCGTGGAGCCGTCCGACTTCTTCGCGAAGCCGATCGCGATGCCCACGGCGAACAGCAGCGCCATGTTGTCGAGGATCGCGTTGCCGCCGGCCGCCATGAAGCCGGCGATCTTCGTCAGGAACGCCGGGAAGGACGGGCGGCCCAGCATGTCGGTGTTGCCGAGGCGGACCAGGAGGGCGGCGGCGGGCAGCACGGCCACCGGCAGCATCAGGCTGCGGCCGATACGCTGCAGTACAGCCATCACGCCCGCGCCCTTCTTCTTCTGGGCCGCGGGGGCGGCGCTGGCCGTGGTCACAACTTCCTCCATCGGGCAAGGCGCCGCCCGGGAACCAAGGAAGGGGACGGCAGCGTCTCTGGTCTACACCACCAGTGGTGTAGACCTGTTGTAGCACGATGAAGGCGGGATAAGGAACCCACGGATCCGCTACTGCGGCGCTACGCCGCGTGCTCGCCCGGGCGGCCGGCGGAAGGGCCCGTCACCGCACGTTGTCCCGCTCCATCTCCTCCGCCACCTCCGGCGGTTCCCGCCCCGGTGTCCGCAGGTCGAACCTGGTGATCGCGAACCGGAAGACGGCGTAGTACACGGCCGCGAAGCACAGACCGATCGGGACGATCGCCCACGGTCGCGTCGCCAGGTTCCAGTTGATGACGTAGTCGATCAGACCCGCGGAGAAGCTGAAGCCGTCGTGCACCCCGAGCGCCCAGGTCACCGCCATCGAGACGCCGGTGAGCACGGCGTGGACGGCGTACAGGGCGGGCGCGATGAACAGGAACGAGTACTCCAGCGGTTCGGTGATGCCCGTCACGAACGACGTCAGCGCGACCGACAGCATCAGACCGCCGACCTCCTTGCGGCGCTCCGGCCGGGCGCAGTGCGTGATGGCCAGGGCGGCGGCCGGCAGCGCGAACATCATGATCGGGAAGAAGCCCGAGGTGAACTGGCCGGCGTGCGGGTCACCCGCGAGGAACATGTTGATGTCGCCGTGGACGGGCTTGCCGCCGGGCGGTGTGTAGGTGCCGAACTGGAACCAGATGGGCACGTTGAGGAACTGGTGCAGGCCGATGACGAGGAGCGCCCGGTTGGCCACGCCGAAGACGCCGGCGCCCCACGCGCCCGCCTCCCGCAGCCAGTGGCTGAAACTCTCCAGCGCGTCCCCGATCGGCGGCCAGACCCACAGGCACAGTGCCGCGAAGACGATCGCGACGAACGCCATGATGATCGGCACCAGCCGGCGGCCGTTGAAGAAGCCCAGCCAGTCCACCAGCCTGGTGCGGTGGTAGCGGGCCCAGAAGAAGGCGGCCAGCAGCCCCACCACGATGCCGCCGAAGACGCCCGGGTTCTGGAAGGTGAAGGGCGTCACCGTGTCCGCGCCGGTGTCGACGACGACCTGGCAGCCGACGTCCTGCACGGACCGCGAGCCGCCGGGGCACCGCTCGGGGAACTGGTGCAGGACCGTGTAGTAGACGAGGAAGCCGACCACCGCGGCCAGGGCCGTGGAGCCGTCCGCCTTCTTCGCCATGCCGATCGCGACGCCCACGCAGAACAACAGGGGCAGGCCGAGGGAGCCGTCGAGCAGCGCGCCGCCCGCTCCCTTCATCACCTTCGACACGTCGGTCCAGCCCAGGCCGTCGTCCCCGAACACGTCGGGCTGGCCGAGCCGGTTGAGGATGCCCGCCGCCGGCAGCACCGCGATGGGCAGCTGCAGACTCCGGCCCATCTTCTGCAGACCCTGGAACAGGTGGTTCCAGCGGGTCCGGGCGGGGCCGGCGGCACTCTCGGCGCTCATGGGCGTCCTTTCCGGGCCGCCCTTCCGGGACGCGGTTTGGCGACCTTCCCCACGGTGGTGTAGACCAGTCGGCGGACGGTTCCGCTGTCGTGATCGCCATCATTCGGCACGGACGGCATGACCGCTCGCGAAGATGGGCCAACTGTGGGTTACTGCGACAAAGCGGTTCGGAGCAGGGAGAAGGAACATGGCCAGCAAGGCTGAGAAGATCGTCGCCGGGCTCGGTGGCATCGACAACATCGAGGAGATCGAGGGCTGCATCACCCGGCTCCGCACCGAGGTGTCCGACCCCGACCTGGTCGACGACGCCGCCCTGAAGGCCGCCGGCGCCCACGGCGTCGTCAAGATGGGCACCGCCATCCAGGTCGTCATCGGCACCGACGCCGACCCGATCGCCGCGGAGATCGAAGACATGATGTGAGCCCACGGCTCACCGCCGAAAAGGGGCTCCTCCCGGCGTGGGAGGAGCCTCTTGCGCGTGTCCGGCTAGGCTCCATGCCATGTCTCGCATCGACGGCCGTACTCCCGAACAGCTCCGCCCGGTCACCATCCAGCGCGGGTGGAGCAAGCACGCCGAGGGCTCCGTCCTCATCTCCTTCGGCGACACCAAGGTCTTCTGCACCGCCTCCGTCACCGAGGGCGTTCCGCGCTGGCGCAAGGGCAGCGGCGAAGGCTGGGTCACCGCGGAGTACTCCATGCTGCCCCGCGCCACCAACACCCGCGGCGACCGCGAGTCCGTCAAGGGCAAGATCGGCGGCCGGACCCACGAGATCTCCCGCCTCATCGGCCGCTCCCTGCGCGCCGTCATCGACTACAAGGCGCTCGGCGAGAACACCATCGTCCTCGACTGCGACGTCCTCCAGGCCGACGGCGGCACGCGCACGGCGGCGATCACCGGCGCCTACGTGGCACTGGCCGACGCCGTCGCCTGGGCCCAGCGCAAGAAGCTCGTCAAGGCCGGCCGGCAGCCCCTGACCGGCACCGTGAGCGCCGTCTCCGTCGGCATCGTCGGCGGAGTCCCGCTGCTCGACCTCTGCTACGAGGAGGACGTGCGCGCCGACACCGACATGAACGTCGTCTGCACCGGCGACGGCCGCTTCGTCGAGGTCCAGGGCACCGCCGAGGCCGAGCCGTTCGCCCGCGAGGAACTCAACGCCCTGCTCGACCTCGCCGTGGCCGGCTGCACCGAGCTGGCCGCCGTCCAGCAGGCGGCGCTGGCGGCCACGATCGCGTAAAGAATCCCTCAAGGCCCGGGCAACCCGCCGGGCCCTGCCGACGTCCCTCTGGGTACGGGCGCACGGCCCATGCGCGTGCGCCCGGTCAGTCGTCCCAGGGGAGGGGAACCCACGATGTCCGCCAGCCGCCGCGCACGCCGGGGCCGGGTCACCGCCATCGCCGCCGCCGTGGCCGTCGCCGTACTCACCACCGGCCTGACCACCGGCTGCGACGCCGTGAACAAGGCGCTGGACTGCGTCCAGACCGCCGACACCATCGCCGACAGCGTCACCGAACTCCAGCAGGCCGTGGAGAACGCCGCCGCCGATCCCACCCAGGCCGACGCCTCGCTCGACTCCATCGAGAAGAACCTGCGCAAGATCGGTGACAAGACGGACGACGCCGACGTCAACAAGGCGGTGGACGACCTGACCCAGGCCGTCGGCAACGTCCGTACGTCCCTCAGGGCCGGCGACCAGACCCCGGACGTCGGCCCGGTCACCTCCGCAGCAGGCGAACTGACAAAGGTCTGCACCAGCTAGCCCCGACCAACACCCCCACCGCCCCCTGGGGGCGCGGGGAACTGCGCGCTCAGCCGGGGACGCCCCGGGGCCGAGGACGGCGCCCCGCCCGCCATGAGCGTTCCGTCCTCCCGCTGCTCGGATGCTTCGGCGTCATCTGCGCCCCTGGGGGCGCGGGGAACTGCGCGCTCAGCCAGGGCCGTCCCGGGGCCGAGGACGGCGCCCTGCCGGCCGTGAGCGTTCCGTCCTCCCGCTGCTCGGATGCTTCGGCGTCATCTGCGCCCCTGGGGGCGCGGGGAACTGCGCGCCCAGCCAGGCACGACCCGCGGACGCGCACGGCGCTCACGGCTCACGGCGTCGCGGTGCCCGGCGCTCACGGCTCACGGCGCTCACGGCTCACGGCGCTCACGGCTCTCACGGCGCTGCTCGCGCCGCTCCGCCCTCTCCAGGCGGCGCTGTTCCTTCAGCCGCTGCCGCTCGGACCGCCGCAGCTTGCGCTCCACGCCGACCCCGCCCCAGAAGGCGAACCCGCTGATGACCACCCGCGGGGCGCCCGGATCCACGGGCCCGTCGTCCCTCGGGTGCTCGAACGCGCCCATGACGCCGACACCGCGGACCACCACCTCCACCCCCGGCTCCACGATCACCTGCACACCGCCCATGATGGCCACACAGCTGATCTCGACCTCGTGGTCCGCGAAGTCCGCCTCCCGCAGATCCAGCTCGCCCCCGCCCATGAAGGCGAAACAGGAGAACCGCTTCGGCACCGTCCAGCGGCCCTTGCGCTCGAACCCCGACAGGATCGCCACCGCCCCCGTCGAGGACCCCTCACCCCCGGTGACACGGCCCGCCCAGCCCCCGCCCCGCACCGGCTCCTTGACGAAGGAGACCGGGACCGGCGCCGCCGCCCCCGGCAGATCACGGGTCAGCGGCGCCAACTCGCCGTACGTCCGAGCCGTGTAGGCCGCCTCCAGCCGCTCCTCGAACTCCTCCATGTCGAGCCGGCCCTCGGCCACCGCGTCCCGCAGGACCTCGGCGACCCGCTCACGGTCGGCGTCGGACGCCCGGAGGTCCAGGGCTGCGTCGTCGCTCATGACGGCAGCCTACGAGACCGCCTTCTCCGCGTACATCCTGGCGATGACGGCCTCGATGTCCGGCTCCCGCACCGACAGGTCCACCAGCGGATACCGGGCCGCCAGATGCGCGACCAGCGGCGCCGCCGACTGCCCCGCAGGGAACGCCAGCCACTGCCGCGGCCCTTCCACCTTCACCACCCGCGCCGCCGGCACCTCCACCGGCGGCAGCTCCCGCTCCAGGTCCACCACCAGCGTCCGTTCGCTCTCCCCGGCCTCGTGCAGCCCGGCGAGCGCGCCGTCGTACACCAGCCGGCCGTGGTCGATCACCATCACCCGCGAGCACAACTGCTCGATGTCCTGCAGGTCATGGGTGGTCAGCAGCACCGTCGTGCCCCGCTCGGCGTTCAACTCGCGCAGGAAGTCACGCACCTTCGCCTTCGACACGACGTCCAGACCGATCGTCGGCTCGTCCAGGTACAGCACGTCCGGATCGTGCAGCAGCGCCGCCGCGATGTCCCCACGCATCCGCTGCCCCAGCGACAGCTGCCGCACCGGCACGTCCAACAGATCGTCCAGCTCCAGCAGTTCCACCAGCCGGGCCAGGTTCTCCCGGTAACGGCCGTCCGGGATGCGGTACATGCGGTGCGCCAGCCGGTAGGAGTCGATCAGCGGCAGGTCCCACCACAGCGTGGTCCGCTGCCCGAACACCACCCCGATCCGGTGCGCCAGCCGCATCCGCTCCCGCGCCGGGTCGATGCCCGCCACCCGCAGCCGCCCGCCGCTCGGCGTCAGGATCCCGGTCAGCATCTTGATCGTGGTCGACTTCCCGGCGCCGTTCGGCCCGATGTACCCGACCATCTCCCCACGCGCCACGGTGAACGACAGCGAGTCCACCGCCCGCACCTCGCGCCGCTCCCGCCGGAGGAACCCGGTCCTCCGGCGCACCTGGAAGACCTTCTCGACCTGCTCCAGTGCGATGAACTCACCCACGTCAGCTCCCTGTGCTGCGGTACGAACGAAGCCCTGCCCGCCAGGCCAGCCCCGCCAGCGCGCAGGATCCCACCGCCACCAGCGGCGAAACCCACGCCAGCCACCCCGGCAACCCGAGCGGATACGGCCGGCCCAGCACGTAGGCCGCGGGCAGCCAGTTGACGAAGGCCAGCGGCAGCACGAAGGTCACCCCGCGCACCAGTTCCTTCGCGAACACCGTCGGCGGGTACTGCAGCAGCGTCGTCCCGCCGTAGGTGAAGGCGTTCTGCACCTCCGAGGCGTCCTGCGCCACGAACTGGAACGCCGCCCCCGCCACGAACACCGCGCAGAAGATCCCGCAGCCGCTCACCACCATCACCGGCATCAGCAGCAGCCGGCCCGCCGTCCAGTCGATGTCCACCCCGGTCAGCGACCAGCCCAGCACCAGCACCCCCTGCGTCAGCCGGCCCAGCCGCCTCAGCGCGAACCGGTCGGCCGCCACCTGGGCCAGCACCGGCGCCGGCCGCACCAGCAGCGTGTCCAGCGTGCCGTCCCGTACCCGCCGGCCCAGCCGGTCCATCGACCCGATCAGCAGGTCCGCCAGACCGAAGGAGGTCGCCGACAGCCCGTACAGGAACGCCACCTCGGGCAGCGCGTAACCGCCCAGCGCGTCCACCCGGGAGAACATCAGCATGATCGCGACGAAGTCGAGGAAGTTCGCCACGAAGTTGCCGAACGTGGTCATGGCGAAGGACGCGCGGTAGGCCATCGTGGAACGCACCCACATCGCCGCGATCAGCCGGTACGCCCGCAGCCCCTCCACCAACCGGTATGCCCACAGGCCCTCGGCCCGCCGGTACGCCCGCCGCCCCCCGGCCGGGCCGCCCGCCCGCGTCGCGGCGGCCACCGGACCGTGCTCAGCCACCCTGCACCACCACCCGGCGCGTCGCCGCCGACTGCACCAGCCGCCCGGTCCCCAGCAGCACCACCGCCCAGGCCCCCTGGAAGAGGTAGGTGGGCAGCGGATCCCCCTGCCCCAGCAGGATGTCCGCCGGCGCCTGCAGCAGGGAGGACCAGGGCAGGGCCCGTACGACCTCGCCCAGCGTGCCCGGGAACACGTTGAGCGGCAGCAGCATCCCCGAGCAGAAATACCCCGCCAGCCACATCATCTGCACCACGCCGGTGCCGTCCAGCAGCCAGAACGCGCTCAGCGCCACCAGGTAGCGGATGCCGAAGCCGACCAGCATCGCCAGGACCACGGCGGCCAGGAACGCCGCCCAGGTGCCGGCGTCGGACGGCAGGTACACCGGGAAGCACAGCGCGCCGAACGCGAACGGCACCAGCCCGCGGCCCAGCAACTGGAAGAACGCCCGGCCCAGATCCGCCGCCAGCCACCACAGCTGGAGATCGGCCGGGCGGTACAGGTCGATGGCCACGTCCCCGGTACGGATGCGCTCCATCAACTCGTCCTCGACCCCGCCGCCGCCGATGGCGAGCGTCGACAGAAACGCCTGCCCGAGCCAGACGTAGGTCACGGCCTGTGTCTGGTCGTACCCGCCGAGATGCGGCTTCTCGTCCCACAGGGCGCGGTACGTGTACACGAGGATCAGCCCGAAGGCCGTGTTCGTGAAGACCCCTGCCGCAGTGGCGGCCCGGTAGGTCGCGTACCGTCTGAATCCCCCTGCCGCGACGGCCGCGTACAACCGTCCCGCGCCCACGCCAGTCGACCTCCTCGGACGCTCGACACCGAAGCGCAGGAGCCTAGTCCGCAGGCCCTGTGGCCGGCCACGCGTTTTCCGGTCGGAAGCGTTATGGAATCCGGGAACGGAACGCCAGGTGCGAGAGTCTTCAAACAGGGGGAGCGCAGAAGCGTACGAGGCGTACGGGAACGTACGACGCTGAAAACAGGAGTCCGTGCACGAGATGAGCGACGAGCCGCAGCCGCAGCAGCCGAACGAAGGCGTGGCGCCGGGAAAGCCGCTGCCGGCTGAAGGGCCCGGGAACCCGGGGGGCCACGAGGAGACGGCCGCCGGTCGGCGCCGGGGTGGGCCGGGGGCCGAACGGGAGGGGGACGCCGCCCGGCGTGACAGCGGGGACGGCGCAGACCGCCCCGCGACGGAGGAGCGCCCGCAGACCGCCGCACGGCCCGGGACCGCCGCGAAGCCGCAGAACACCAGCCGTCCCGCCGACGCCGCCCCGGGCACGGGAGGTCAGCGCGACACCGAACGTCCCGCCGCCCCGGGCACGGGAGGCCAGCGCGACACCGAACGTCCCGCCGTCCCGGGCACGGGAGGTCAGCGCGACGCCGAACGCGCCGCCGACGGCTCCGGTCGTCCGGCGCCGGCGGCGCAGGACCGGACGGCTTCGATGGCCCGCGCCCGCCAGGCGGCCCGCGGCGCCCGCACGGACCAGCCGGCGTCCGCGGAGACGGGGGGTACCGGCCCCGGCCGCCC
>NZ_WWJT01000594.1 GCF_009865385.1 Streptomyces sp. SID486
GCGAACCCCGCCGGCCCCGCACCGTCCGGTCCGGACGGCTCGCCGCCGTCCGGTGCGGGGGCCGCCGGGTCGCAGGGCGGGTCCTCGGGTGCCTGCGGAGCCGTGGACAGCCGCCCGATCAGCTCGGCCAGCTCCTCGACCGGCCGGTGGACAGCCACCGCCCGCACCGCCTCCTCCCGGCAGTGCGGCTCCACCGGCCCGCGGTGCAGCAGTTCCATCAGCCGGGAGACGTCCTCCAGGGGGCGGTTCTCGGCGGCGGCACGGATCACCTCGTCCGCGCCGTCCGACTCCCGGGGCGGCTCGGTCAGCAGCGTCACCAGACGGGTGACGTCCTCCACGGACCGGTCGACCCCGATCGCCCGCAGCGCGTCCGCCTTGGCCCGGGCGTGCTCGGGCGCCCGCTCCAGCAGCGTGATGAGCCGGACGACGTCCTCCAGGGGGCGGTCGGCGACAGCCGCGTGCACCAGGCCCCGCAAGGGGTCGCCCGGCGCGGACCCGTCGGCCGGATGAGGGCCGGGGAGTTCCTCGGGGGGCCGCAGGGACCATGTCAGCAGCTGCGGGAACGGCGCGGCGACGCCGGGGCCGGCCGGTGCCGGCGGTATCGGCGAGTCGTCGGGGCGGGGGGACGAAGGGCGGGTCGTCATCTCGGCTCCAGGAGAAGGATGCGACCGCACCTGCGCTCCCGCTTGCGGTCACGGCGTTATGCAGTCCATTACTAGGAGCGGCTCATGGGCCCCGCCACTCGGGCGGGGCACCGGTGTGAGGGGACGCGCAGCCACCGCCCACGACCGCGTCGTACGTCCTCCTCCCCGCCCCGGGACAGGGCGTCCCGTTCCTCTTCGCCCGCCCAGGTGCGTCCGGCCTGTCCGGTGGCGCATTCTTGCTGTGTCATCCACCGGAGGCGCACGGGACGAGGTAGGGCCGATGGCTGGGAGCGGCGAGCAGGCGGTCCGTTCGCGGGACCGGCTGGCCGCGCCACTGGCCGACGCCTCGACCGGCGCCCTCCGCGCGGTCGACGGCCTGGTGGCGGGCGTGTATCTGCGGTCCGGCACGCCGGGCCTGCTGCGCCTGTCGGTGCTCGCCGGTCTGCCCGGCCCGCTGTTCAGACCCTGGTGGCGGCTGCACGTGGACCGCCCCTTCCCCGTCGCCGACGCCTACCGGCTCGGCGTCCAGGTGGTCCTGCCGAACGCCACCGAGACCATGCGCCGGTACCCGCAGTTCGCCGCCGGGCTCCCCTTCCCGTTCGGGTCCGTGCACGTGCCGGTGCCGGTGCCGGGCGGGGGTGAACCGCTGGGGGTGCTCACGGTGCTGCGCCCGGCGGTGCCGGACACCGCGGACGGGTTCCCGGACCGCGAGCTGCTCGGCCGGCTGGCCGGGCGGCTGGGCACCGACCTGCTCGCTCTGGCCGGCGGGGACGAGGACGGGGTGCGCTGGGACGGTGAGCCGGTGGGCGTGCGGCCGCCCGCCCGGGTCCCCGCGCAGGCCGCCGTCGGACGCTTCCACTGGGACCCGGTGACCGCCGCCGTACGCGCGGACGACCGGCTGTGCGCGCTGCTCGGCCTGCGCCCCGGTGAGTTCACCGGTACCGCGCGGGCTCTCGCCGAGGCCGTCGCCCCGGCCGACGCGCCCCGGTTCCTGGCCGCGCTGCGGGACGCCGCCGCCGGGAGGCAGCCGAGCGCTCCCCTCGTCCTGCGGGCCCGGGACGGTACGCCGCGGTTGCTGGACCTGTGGCCGAGGGGTGCGGGCCACTGCGGTCCCGCGGTGGACGGTGTGGTGTTCCACCCCGGTCCGGCCGCCGCGGACGGCGCGGCCGACCTGCTGCCGCAGGGCGTGTTCTGCCTGGACCGGCTGGGACTGATCGTGTACGCCAACGCGGCGGCGGCCCGGCTCGCCGGCCGGGCGCGGGAGCGGCTGCTCGGGCGGGACCTGTGGGACGCGATGCCCTGGCTGGCGGGACCGCCGTACGACGACCATCTGCGCGGCGCGCTGCTCACCCCGGACCCGGTGCACTTCCACGCGCGGCGGCCGGCCGGTGAGCGGGACGGGCCCGGCGAGGGCGACTGGCTGGCCGTGTCGGTCCATCCCGGCACGGACCTGCTGACCTGCACGCTCGCCCCGGCCAGCCGTCTGGACCCCGGGACGGAGCCGCCTCAGGCCGCCCACGCGCCGCCGGGCCCGGCGGGCGCCGCCTCGATGGCACCGCTGTACCGGCCGATCGCGCTGGCCATCGCGCTGACGGACGCGGTGACCGCCCGGCAGGTGTCGGCGGTGGTCATGCAGGAGCTGCTGCCCGCCTTCGGCGGCCGGAGGCTGGCCATCTACCTGCTCCAGGACCGGCATCTGTACCTGGCCTGGGAGACCGGGTTCCCGCAGGGCTTCCTCGTCCCGTTCGACGGTGTGGGTCTCGACGCCCGCATCCCGGGCGTCGAGACCCTGACCACCGGACGGCCGCTGTTCTTCGAGTCGATGGGGCAGCTCGCGGCGGCCTATCCGGGCCTCGCGCTCGACGCCGACGTGGGCGCGCGTGCCTTCCTGCCGCTGATCGCCTCCGGCCGGCCGGTCGGCTCCTGCATCCTCGGCTTCGACCGCCCGCGCGGGTTCAGCACCGAGGAGCGTACGGTCCTCACCGCGCTCGCCGGTCTCATCGCGCACGCGATGGAGCGGGCGCGCCGCTACGACAGCGAGGCGGCCCTCGCCCGCGGTCTGCAGCGGGCCCTGCTGCCGCGCCGGCTCTCGGCGCACCCCCGGGTGGAGACCGCGGGCCGCTATCTGCCGGGCACCCAGGGCATGGACGTGGGCGGCGACTGGTACGACGTGGTCGAGGCCGGGGACGGACTGGCGCTGGTCATCGGCGACGTGCAGGGTCACGGGGTGCAGGCGGCGGCCACCATGGGCCAGCTGCGCAGCGCGGTGCGGGCGTTCGCGCTGGGCGACCGGCCGCCGGACGAGGTGCTGAGCGGCACCAACCACCTGCTGATCGATCTGGACCCCGGTCAGTTCGCCAGCTGTTGCTATCTGCGCCTGGACCCGGTCACCGGGCGGGCCCGGATCGCCCGGGCGGGCCCGGATCGCCCGGGCGGGCCATCTGCCGCCCCTGCTGCGCTGCCCGGAGGGCCGCGTCCGGGTGCTGGACGTCCCGGGCGGTGTCGTGCTCGGGGTGGATCCGCGCGCCCGCTACCCGGTGACCGAGCTGCTGCTGGAGCCGGGCTCCGTGCTCGCCCTGTACACCGACGGTCTGGTGGAGCGGCCCGGCGCCGACATCGAGGACGGCATCTCCGCTCTCGGGCGGGTGCTCGCCAGGGCCGGCGGCGGCGCCGGCCGGCGCGGCGGGCGGTCCCTGGCCGGGATCGCCGACCGGCTGACGGCCACCGCCCGGTTCGCCACCGACCGCCCGGACGACGT
>NZ_WWJT01000595.1 GCF_009865385.1 Streptomyces sp. SID486
GTTGCTGTCGTTGCTGTCGTTGCTGTCGTTGCTGTCGCTGCTGTCGCTGCTGTCGAGGAGGGCGAGGAGGGCGGCCATCTGCACCGACAGCGGTGTGTCGTACTCGGGGCCGGCCAGCGCGGGCATCGCGTTCGCGGCGGACAGGGCGGCCGGGAGGGCCGCCCAGTCGGTGGCGGGGAAGAGCCGGCGCAGCCGGGTGCTGAAATGCCCCAGAGCCTGCCGGTAGGCGCCGGCGCGCTCTCGCGGGGTGTGGTGCAGGGCCGCGACCGGTGTGACGGGGGCGGTGGCCAGGGCCCGGCTGTGGGGGTGCTCGGTGGCCCGGGTCCACCAGTCTCCCGCGGCGCGGGCCAGGACCAGGACGCGTACGGGGCTGGTGACCTGGTCGTGGTCGACCGCCTCCAGCAGGGCGTGGAGCTGCGCGGTGCGGGTCTCGGCGTAGTCGACGACGACCAGCAACGGCCGGCGCACCTGGGACAGGGAGTCCAGCGGCGTCCTCGTACCGGTGGCCAGGCGGATCGCGGTCCAGCCCAGGCCCGTCATCCGGGCGGCCAGCTCGGCGGCGAGCCGGGTCTTGCCCGCGCCGCCCGGCCCCGTGAGCAGCCGGGCCCGCACCAGGTTCTGCTCCCACGCCCACCTCGCGGCCGGGCCGTCGTGGGGGGCGGGCCACGTCCGGTCCGGGGGCGGCTGGCACCAGCGGGTCAAGTCGTCGAGCAGGTCCTCGCGGCCCATGAAGGACACCACCGCCTGCTCCGGGCGCAGGAGATCAGCCGGGGAGCGGGGCGGCCGGGGCGTCGCGGTACGGTCGGTGAGGTGCTGCAGGTCCGCGGGCTCCAGCAGCATCGCCCGCCCGGTGTGCTCCTCGACCAGCTCCCGCACCACCGGATCCGAGGCCAGCACATAGGCGGGTACGGCCTCCAGCCGGGTGTGATGCCAGCCGGGCGGGTCACCGGCCACCACCCCGGTCAGCAGCGGCACCGCCCCCGGTGTGCTGCCGCACCACAACGCAGCCCCGGACATCCCGCCCCACGGCAGGGCACCCTCCCGCGGCTCGGCTCCCGCGTCACCGACCAGGACGTACCGGTCCCTGTCCCGACCGCTTTCCGGCAGGACGCGCCCGTCGACCTGAACGCGCGACACCGCGTCCCCGCCCGCCTGCCCCACGACCGGATAGCCCAGAGCCTGCGCGGGGCAGGGCCGTATGGTCACCAGCCGCCCCCACCGGACGGCGGGCAAGGGCCCGTCGGACAGGTCCTCCCGGGCCAGCAGCAGCGCCGCATCCCATCCCCGCGGGCCGTCCTCCAGCCGTTCCCAGACCACCTGACACGGCACCCGTCCGGCCCGGTACGGCAGTTGGACCGACACCCGCTCGCGGTCCTCGAGCACGTGCGCGGCCGTCAGCACCAGCCCACCGCCCAGCACGTACCCCGACCCCCGGGCACCACCGGACCGCACCACCGCCACCCGTGCAGTGTCCACCCCCGCCCCGCCTCCCCGATCCCTGTCCCCGGGTGCCTCTCCCTGACCCGCGCGGACCTCCCGAGGCGCGGGGGGCCGCCCCGGTCACTCGCCGAACCGGGACCCCAGCAACTCGCCCGTCCCGTCCGGCCGGTCGGTGTTCACGTGGTACGCGCCGCCGGTCCCGGTGTCCTTCGGTGTCAGCACCAGCTTCACCCGGTGCACCGACGCCCTCGACACCGACGCCTCCGCTCCGGCCGACACCACCCACGCCTTCAACCCGGTCTTGGCGCCACCCTCCTTGCGCATCTCCACCGAGAACTCCAGTTCCACCGGCCCCACCTCGAATCGAGGACCGCTGCCACTGCCCGCGGCGGCGGCCACCAACTCCGCCCGCAG
Organism: Streptomyces sp. SID486; assembly: GCF_009865385.1. Taxonomy (GTDB): domain Bacteria; phylum Actinomycetota; class Actinomycetes; order Streptomycetales; family Streptomycetaceae; genus Streptomyces. The sequence goes on from NZ_WWJT01000595.1 coordinate 1,855, forward strand.
ATGCTCCACAGCCTCCGCGATCCCGATCTCCTCAGCCATCCCCGGCCCCTCCCTGCCTTTTCCGCCGCACGAACCGCTGTCCACGCCGGACGCCCCACCCACGCAGACGACCACCGCCTCCCACGAAGTTCCCGCACCATCCCACGCACCGGAAATGACCGGAACAGCCTGGACCCGATGCCGTATGTCATCGTTCCGCCGGCCGGGGAGAATGCCATCAAGGGACGAGCCATCGACACGACGCGCAGACACGAAGCGCAGACACGATGCGCAGAATCGGGCGCATCGGACCCAACGGAACCGACGACGTCTCCGGCGACGAATGGCGTCGCCCTCCCCTCTCACAGGAAGGCTGTCCATGAGATTCGTCAAGGCGGACTGGGATCCCGAGGTGCCCGGGTTCCGTCTGGACGCGCACGCCTACCTGGCCGAACTGCCGCGCCTGCGCCCCGCCCTGCCCCCGGGCGCCCGGTCTTTCGCAACAGACCCCGGGCACTATGACATCGGGGCCGCCATCCGCTGTGTGAAGGATCTGGAACTCACCGGGGTCCACCTGGCCACCGACAAGAGCGGCGAGTTGGTCCTGGACTTCGCACCCAACAGGTTCAAGCACGACACCGGCCTGCGCATCAGCTACTCGCGCGTGACGCACTTCTCCATCGACTATGAACACGCCATCGACTGGATGAAGGTCGACACCGTCCTCCTCGACGAGATCCTCCCCGAGGAAGGCGGTGGCTGCGTGCACGAGATCGCGCTCACCGACGGGTCGATCACCGTGCGGTGCGAGGATCTGCAAGCAGTCTGGACGGACGCGAACTGAGGGGGAGCCGGTGTGCGGAACAGCGGGCCGCCCGCCACCTGACGTGACCGCAAGACGCGCGGCCGGCGCGGCGCGTCCAGCGGAGAGGCGCGCGGATGATCCCGACGGCGCCGACCCTGTCCCCGCTTTCGGTCATTCGACCCGGAAGCCGATGCGAAATGCCCCGGAAGTCCCGGCGCACGCTCGCTCTGCCGGTGCGCTGCGTGGACGCTCTTGGGCAGCAGTTTGAAGATCAGGGCTGGGATCGGCTCGCCGTTGAGGACAAGTGGGAGGAACACGGCCTCGTCTTCTCCTCGGCCGTGGGCAAGCCTCTCGATGCCGCCAACGTCCGCCGTGCCTTCCGCCAGGCGCTCAAGGGCATCGACGGGATCAACCCTGACGAGTGGACGCCGAGGGAGCTGCGGCACAGCTTCGTGTCCCTGCTGTCCGACCGTGGTGTACCGCTGGAAGAGATCTCCCGTCTCGTCGGGCACTCCGGGACCGCCGTGACCGAGGAGGTCTACCGGAGGCAGATCCGGCTCGTGATCCAGACCGGCGCCATGGTCATGGACGGGATCTTCGGGGCGTAGGAGCGGCGGCAGTAGGCGCGCGGAAAGCGGTAGTCACGCAGATAGATACGCACGCAGAAACAGGTGAGGCACCTACGAATGTTCGTAGGTGCCTCACCTGCTGTTACGGCTGTCGGGGTGGCGGGATTTGAACCCACGACCTCTTCGTCCCGAATGAGGTTCGGTTGCTGATCTAGCCAGTGCGGATGGCGTTTTCCCTGTTCAGAGCGTCGGGCTGTCGTGGTCTCGGGTGGTCTCGAAGGGGCTCGGGGAGGGGGTTGGCTCCCAGATGGCTCCCACGGAGGCCCGTCACTAGGACGGTGGTCACTCTGCGGTCCTATGCGTTGTCCGCGGCTCGGCTACGAAGGCTGTCGACGTAGTCCGGACGGAGAGGAAGTCCTGGTCGGAGCCCAGCATGGGCTGGCGGACGGAGGCCGTCTGCCCAGGTCCGCGCCGATCCGGTCATGGCCATGAGGGCCTCTACTGCAATGCGATGAGGCCCTCAGTGCGCTGTGATCTCAGGGTTCTGTGTCACTCATGGCTGTGCCCGGCTTGCGATGCCGCTCGGGTAGGCGCAGAGTCTGCAGACCCATGTGCGCGGCGCGCAGACGCATGTTTGTGTCGTCGGTCAGCACCCGCGTGCCTGCGTCCGGAAGTAACTGGTTGAGATCGGCAGCGCACGTCAGGATGGCTGTGTCCGCCTCCGTGCCGGGTTGGCCGTGCCTCGTGCCGAGGCTGACTTCAAGGGTGGCGTTGTCGGTGAGTTTCACCGGCTCGCCAGGGGTGATGCCAGTCAACTTCTGGTCGAGATAACGGATCGCGGTGGCGGCGCGCTTGGCCAGCAATCCTGCGCCGTATTTCTGCCGGTCCAGCTCCTCAATGACGACAAGGGGCACCACGAGGCGGGCGGACGAGGCGTCAATGCCCTCGTCTTTGAAGAGCTGGCGCCAGTTAATGGTGTGGGGCTGCTCCCACCAGTTCAGAATGTTGGTGTCCAGGACCACCGGCACGCCGGGGCGCTCCGCGTACTGCTTGAGCTGTAGTAGCTCTTCCTCAGCCAGCTCGAGCGTCGCGATCTGCGTGCGCAACTCGCGGTAGACCACGCGGCCAGCCTCCGGTCCCATCCCGGCGACGGGGAGCAGGTGCCAGTACGTGGGGGACAGCAGGCCGCTGGCGAGGTCAGGCTCGGTGAAAACGGCCAGATGCGGCAGGGCCTGGTCGACCGCGATCACGTAGCTCTGCCAAGGCGACTCGTACCTCTGGCCCGATTGCGCGTTCGTCAGCAGGTTTAGGGCTTGGCGCAGCTCTTCTTGGGCGTGCTCCAGGGTGATCCCTGGCTTCAGTCTCATGGCCGATCACGCTAGCCGCGCAGCGCGGAGGAGGGGTCTCTTTCCTGAGGGGTACAACGCGGACAGGGCCCAGCAGGCAGGCGTTGCTGGGCCCAGCTGTTGCTGTGACAGCTCTACCGGATGCACGTCCACAACACGGTTCTCTGCCACTGAGCACCCGCTGTGGTTGACCGTCTACCGGCCTCGGCGCTTCCCGATTAGAGCAAGCCGGCCTGCTGAAGGACTTGGGTGTTTCCTCTGTAGGGGTAGTGATGGCCGTGTTCAAGGCTTTTCTGCACCAGGTTGCCCTTCTCCTTGTCCGCGTGGAAGGTCGACCACGTATGGCATGTCTCGCACACCTCGCAGGTGAGGAAGGGCCTCAGAAGGTATAGGCGGTGGTCACGGTCCGCGAGGTACAGACTTCCTCTTTCGATTTCATTGCTTGCGTACTGCATGGTCGATGTGGGTACTACCGGGTGGTCGCCCATGAGGCGCCGGAGCATGAGCGTTGCCTCACCTTCGAAGGCGTCCCAGCTCGCGGATGTCACGTGGATGAGGGGTAGGTCAGCGAGGAATCGGGCGCGGAACACCAGGAGTGAGAGGTCCCGGAACGCTTCCTCCAGAGCGGCGGGAAGAGTGACGGCGTCAGGTCCACGCCCGTGGGCCTTGGCATTCCGTCGGTCGGCGAGGCGACCACGTGCCTGCTGGGCTTCATCACTGCCGAGAAGGGTTCCCAGCTCGTGGAGAGGGTGATCCATCCGCAGTCCGCGCCGCTTCCTGTTCCCGCTGATTTCCTGCAGGACAGCGGTCCACTCTCCCAGCCCTGGACCGCCCGGTGCACTGGACAGCTTGCGCTGAAGCGCCCCTATGGAGGTGAGCTCGATGGTGGCTTCCTGCGCGAGGGCCCCGGTGACCAGGGCGCTGTAACCCAACAGGACTTCGGCTGCTTCAAGAACGGCTTCGTAGGCTGGCCCGAGGTCCTCTGCGCTCATCCGAGCCTCGACTTCCCGCCACCGTAGCGCGACCGGGTAGGGGAATCGCGTGCGGACGATATAGCCGGGATCATCCAGCTGGGCAGCAGCTTCAGCTCGCAAACGGGTGAGCCGGCCAGCCTCAATGATGGATCGCCGGGCATCCTCCAGGCTTACGTCTATGTCGAAGACGGATCCGGCCAGGGTCGTTGCTTCAGCGCTCCAGCCACTCATCCGCCGACCAGCCGTGTCTAGTTCGTCGAGCGCGGCTGAGAGTGCTTCGTCAGCCTTCGGCAGCATGAGCGAATGAAGGTCCTTGGGCGAGAGTCGTATCCGGCCAAACGCGCCTTTTGCCAGGCGTCCGACGTCTTCGGAGCGCAGGAAGGCGAGGATCAGGCGAGCGTGCTCCGCGGTCAGAGTGCCGACAGGGCGGAGGACGAGGATGCTGCCGACGGCAGCCGCGGGCAGGTCGTGTTCCTCGACACGGGCTGCCTTGGGACGACCAGTGACCACTTCGGACAGCAGTAGGTCGCCGGCTTGAAGGTGAAAGCGGTCCGGCACATCGTCCCGCCAGACATCGGCTTCCTCGTCGGGTTCGGCGATCGACCCGTCCCGGCCGAGATGCCTGAGCCATACCAATCGGACGGCCCCCGGCTGATCGGCCGCGCAAGCCCCCTCAGATGCTTGGGCCTTGACGGCGTAGCCGCGTTTGACGCTGCTGATAACCGACTCGAAGGGTACGGCCAAAGCCGGCGCTTGATGCGTGCCGTCTGGTTGATCACTGGAGCTGGACAAGGCATTCCCCCTCGACTTCGTTGACGGAATCTTAAGGATCTATATCTCGATCGGCACGGCGGCCGACGCCCAGGGTCCAGGGAGGTGGTTCGGCCATCGACGGGACTTGGCTCGCTCGACGCACCTAACTGGGGAACTCATCTCCTATAGAGACGGCCATCTCACATGCCCGCCTTCCAGTTCCGGATGGCCTGGTCAAGGTGGGAACGGAGCCGAGCCGACGCGTCCTTGCCCGGCAACAGCTCGTCGTACGTCTCGCTGGGCTTGTTCGCGATGAGCGCGGCCAGATTGGACGAGCTCGTCGACGGAAACACCAGGGAACAGCGCTTCTGGCCAAGTTCTGTGGACAACCCCAGGAACGCACGGCCGATCCCGAGGCCGGGTGAGGTGCTGTAGTTCTTCGCCTCGATCGAGGCGATCAGCCCCCTGCTGTGCCGGGGATGGACCGCACCCCGGCGGCTGCGTTCTGCCTCCAGGTGGTCGATGACGGCTACATCGCATTCATGCGCGACCCGCGAGCTGCCGAGGACGTACACGCCGAGGTGGATCTCCAGCTGCTTCTGCAGACCGGGGAAGGTCACCAGCGCGTAGGTGAAGTCGCCCGACCACAGGTTTCCCGGAGCCCGGCGGAACCGGAGAGCAGAGGCAGGGCTGCTGCCATCCTGTGTCAGCAGCACCGTGCCCCCGGCGGACTGTGCTGCCTCCAGTGCAAGGACCAGCAGCGAAGCCTCGTACAGGTCCGACTCGTCCGCGTCGTTCCTGTAGACCTGGCTCAGGACACCGATCGCCTTCTCAATGGCGAGGATGAGGTCGGTCCTGCTCATCGGGCACCCTCCGGCTGCATCTCGTCGAGGCCCTCGGAGAGGAGGTCCCGCACGGTCTCCAGCACGACCCTGGCCCGCTCCGTTTCTTCACGAAGGTGAATGAAGGACAGGTTCTCCTCCTCGGGGTCACCGAATCGGATCTCCTGCTCCATGCCCCGCTCCATGGTCAGCTTCAGGGTCGCCTGCCGAGAGGCGTACATGGTCTCGGCAAGCGTGAGGAGCGCCTCCCGGATCAGTTCGACGCGTTCCTCGCCGCTGTACGGGATCACGGCGACGTCGGTCTTCCCGAGAGCCGGCAGATGCGCTTCCTCCAGCCTGCTGGCCCTCTCGTGCCTCTCCTCACGCCGGAGCTTCTGACCGGACACCGCACGGCCCCGTTTGAGCTCCTGATCCAGCTGAGCGGCCAGGTCCGGGAAGTCGGCCTTCAACCGCTCCATGACGAGTGCGTACTGCTCGCTTTCGACGCTCACTTCTCTCCTTGCTCGCCGTCCCGCGCGGTACGGCAGTTTCATGGGATGCGTTGTCCGTGCTGGGGAACCTCGGCATGTCGCCGTTCAGACGGAAGACGTCCGTCAGCGTGTGATCGCGACGACCTCGACCGTGGCTCCCATGCCCTGGAGGGCGGTAGCCGCCTGAAGGAGCGAGACCTGGGCGAAAGCGAACAGAGAGTCGACGGTGATGGGCTTTCCTCCCTTGAGGAGGATCGCGAAGACAACGGTCGGTGCGCTCAGCGCGTCCATGAACGAGTCGCCGGAGCGGGTCTCGGCGAGACGGGCGAGGAACTTCTGGCGCACATCTGCGTCGTACCGGAGAGTTTCGATGGAGACCCGGCCCTGAGCGAACAGGTGGTTGAGGTCAGCGGTGCTCTTGTCCGCCTTCTTGACGTGGATGAGCTGGCCTTCGGGGCCGAGGAGGTCGCAGATCTCCAGCCCGCCGCCCTTGAACTTCTTGGTTCGGACGGTCTTCTTGTCAAGCAGGGTGTATCCGGGCTGCTTTGCCGCCTGCTCGTTGTACCAACCCTCGTCCTTGCCCTTGGGCCACGGGGGCAGGATGACCTTGGTGGAGCGGTCGAGCAGTTCCTGGATGCCGTCCTCTATCGCGCTGAGGTACTCCTCGCCCACCTCGTACCAGACGCCCTGCCAGTAGAAGTAGTGCGCAGCGCCCTCGACGACTTCGGCCGTCAACCAGCGGTGCGCCGCGACCTTGCGGCTGATCGGCTCCTCGGCGGACTGGTCGCCGAACATCTGAACACGTATGTCCTTGAGCGTCTTCAGGCGGCTTCCCGCAGGCAGATCGCGGACAGAGGCGAGGATGTGGTCCAGTTCGAGCTCTTCCACGGCTTCCGTCTTCGTGCCCTTGGAGATGGTGAAGGTGTCTGCGAAACCGAAGCGGTCCAGACATTCACTTGGCGCACTCAGGGCCATCCGCGGCGCATCCGGGTTGGCCAGCATCTCGTCGAGCTTGCCGTCGAGTCGTCGTACGAGTTCTGTCTTGCCTCTGCCCTTGAGGGAGCGGACACGGGCGACGAGATCGAACCCGGGGAGCGGTTCGGGCTGATCGCAGATGTCCTCGATGGCGTTGAGGTCGCTCAGGAGTTCCGCCGACGTGCGGGCGAGGGGAAGCTTGACGGAGTTGTCGCTGCCGGTGATGCGCGCGGAACGGTTGCCGTCCTGGGTGTAGGTGAGGGTGATACCGGAGACGGTTCCGGTGATCTTGCTGACTATGTCGCCGAACCGTTCGATGCCGAAGCCGCGGATGTGCTCGCCGCGCGTCGCGGTGTTCTCGTCGGTACGACCGCGGGCGTCCATGAGGTGGTGGCGGACCAGGGTGATGCTGTTCTCGTCGAGGCATCGAATAGCAAACTCCAGCCCGAAGCCGGAGTCGAGCCGGGACGATTCGATCATGAGATGGCCCATGCCGTAGGTGAGGGCGTAGACGGATCTCCGGGTGCGGACCAGCAACAGCCCCGCGGCCGTCCGGTTCTCCTCGTGAGCGGTGAGGCCGGTGAGGGACTCGGCGACCTCGCACCAGGCGCTACGGCCACGGGTGATGGTGCCAGTGACCAGGAGGCCCTGGAGGCCGCCATGATCGAAGGGCGCGGCCTTGAACCCCTCGCGGCTCAGATAGTGCTCGGAAACGACGGTGTTCAGATCAAGGCCAGGGCCTTCCGGGGTCCTGATGCGGTACAGGGACGCCTTGTGGGTGGTCGGGGGCTTCTTGTTGCGGGCCATGGCTGTCACCTTTCGCCGACGTATCGGCACGGTCGATGGGCGGTGGAACGGCTCGTGCGGGAGAGGGGGCTGAGTCAGTCGCGGCCCGGTAGGTGCTGAAGACGAAGCATCGAGCTCGTGCGAGCGGCTTCGCGGCCGGCAGCGGCATCCGGAATGTGAGGGGTAATACGGCGAAGAGCGAGGGGCGCCACGTGGAGCGAGTGCTCACCGCGGCGACCACCGAAGGGTGACACTAGATTGTTAGCACTGTCAACGCGCTAACAGATTTACTTGATCACCACGGGCGTGTACCGTCGGTCTCATGTCTGATGAGGGAACCGCTTCGGCGTCCGTGGTCACGGCTGCGCAGATCGCGCGGCTCGCGGGTGTGACCAGGGCCGCTGTCGCAAACTGGCGACGGCGTCATGACGACTTCCCCCCACCCGTGGGCGGAACTGCGGCAGGCCCACTCTTCTCGCTCTCCGAGGTGGAGAAGTGGCTTATGGGCCAGCGCAAGGGGCGTGGGGCCTCACCGGAAGTCGCTCTCTGGCAGTTTCTGCGCACGGCTCACGGTGACGACATGACCACCGCGCTCGCCCACATCGGCTCCACGCTGAGCGGAGACGAGTCCGGTGAGTCCGGGGAGGTGCCCGACGAGCTGTCCAGCGCGGTCGACCGGCTCGTCGAAGAGCGATCCGCGCCTCAGCTCTTCGAGGACCTGATCAGCCGGTACCTCGCCTCCGTCGGCCGAAGCGGTGCTCAGGCGGTCTCCTCGTCCCGGCTCGTCCGCGCCTTCGCTCACTGCGCGGGCACGGCGGACGGATCAGCGTACGATCCCACCTGCGGCATCGGCTCCCTCCTTCTCGCAGTGGCGGGCCCACGGACGACCCTGCTCGCCGGCCAGGACACCAACCCCGGCCTGGTGCGCCTGGCCCGGCTGCGCAACGGCTTCGCTGACGGTCCTCCGGCGCAGGTGGAGGCCGGGGACTCGCTTCGGGACGACCGCCTTCCCGGCCTGCGGGCTCAACTCGTTGTCTGCGACCCGCCCTTGGGACAGCCCGACTGGGGGCGCGAGGATCTGTTGCTCGATCCACGCTGGGAACTCGGCGTCCCACCGCGCGCGGAGAGCGACCTCGCGTGGCTCCAGCACTGCTACTTCCACACAGCGCCCGGCGGACGCACGATCATCGCGCTGCCGCCGTCCGCCGCCTACCGCAAGAGCGGCCGCCGCATCCGCAGCGAACTCGTACGCAAGGGGCTCCTCGTCTCGGTGACCGCTCTCCCCGCCGGCTTCGCGAGCAGCCACAGCATGCCGCTGCTGCTGTGGGAGCTCCGCCGCCCCGCCATGCCCGGCGACGAAGTCCGCTCCGTACGCATGGTCGACCTCACAGCCATCGACCCCGACGGCCCCCTCGACCCGGCTCCGGACCAGGTCGCCGACGTACCTCTGATCAACCTGCTCCGCGATGACGTCGACCTCAGCCCCACCACGTACGTCACCGCCGCCCAGCCCGACTACCCCGATGAGTACGCAGAGTTGCGCCGAGCAATCGGAGAGCAGCTTCGCGAACTTGCGGCACTGCTCCCGGCCCTGCCACCGGGTCCCGGCGCAGGCACGATGGACGAGCTGAACGCCGTCGATGTCAGTGACCTTGCCCAGGCTGGGCTGGTAGCCACGGAGGGCAGCGAAACCATCTCCACGAGCGACCAGCTTGACACCGACTACCTCCGTGGATTCCTCCGTAGCGCTGGCAACACCCGCCGCAACACTTCCAGCACGGGCACACACCGGGCCGATCTGCGGGGCGCTCAGCTGCCGCAGATGGACATCGAACAGCAGCGCCGTTACGGGGAAATCTTCCGCGAGTTGGGAGAGTTCGAGCGGAGGATCAAGGAAGTTGCCAAGATGAGCGACCGGGCTGCCCAGCTCGCCTACGACGGTTTGACCAACGGCGCTCTTGCGCCAGACATGACACGAAAAGGTGACAAGTGAGCGACACCAACCAGCAGTTGGCCGACTTCATCTGGTCGGTGGCCGACCTGTTGCGCGGGGACTACAAACGGTCCGAGTACGCCAAGGTCATCCTGCCGCTCACCGTACTGCGCCGACTCGACTGCGTACTGGAGGAGAAGGGAACCCGCCAGGCGGTCCGGGACCGCGCCGAGTCGTACACCGGGGAGCGCCCGCACGCACTGCTGCGGGCCGTGGCCGAGCTGCCCTTCTACAACGTCTCGAAGCAGGACTTCAAAACCATCGGCAGCGACGACAAGAACGTCTACACCAACCTGAAGGACTTCATCCGGGGTTTCTCCCCGGAGGCCACCGAGATCATCGACCGCTACGACTTCCACATCCAGATCGAGCGGCTGAACGACGCCGGTCTGCTGTACCAGGTGGTGAAGAAGTTCTCGGACATCGACCTCAGCCCCAGGTGGGTCAGTAACCACGACATGGGCTATGTCTTCGAGGAACTCATCCGTAAGTTCGCGGACGCCTCAAACGAGACCGCCGGTGAGCACTTCACCCCGCGCGAGATCGTCAAGCTGATGGTCGAGCTGCTGCTGGGGCCAGACGACAAGGCGTTCCTCCGTCCCGGACAGGTCGTCGACATCCTCGACCCGGCATGCGGCACGGGCGGCATGCTCGCCGCGGCCGAGGAGCACATCAAGCAGATCAACCCGGACACGAGGGTCAACCTGTACGGGCAGGAGATCAACGCCGAGTCGTACGCCATCTGCCGCTCAGACATGCTCCTGAAGGGACACGCGGCCGACAATATTCGCTTTGGTAACTCCTTCACGCGCGACTGGCACGAGGGCTCGACGTTCACGTACATGCTGGCCAACCCGCCCTTCGGGGTCGAGTGGAAGAAGTCCGAGAAGGCGGTGAAGGAGGAGCACGAGGAGAAGGGCTTCGCCGGTCGCTTCGGCGCCGGGCTGCCCCGCATCAACGACGGCTCCTTCCTCTTCCTCCAGCACATGCTCCACAAGATGAAGCAGCCGAAGAAGAATGAACAGGGCGAACTGACCGGTGGCTCGCGCATCGCGATCGTCTTCAACGGCTCCCCGCTTTTCACGGGTGGGGCTGGGTCCGGGGAGTCCGAGATCAGGCGCTGGATCCTTGAGTGCGACTACCTGGAGGCCATCGTCGGATTGCCGGACCAGCTCTTCTACAACACCGGCATCTCGACGTACTTCTGGATCCTCTCCAACCGCAAGCCCAAGCAGCGCAAGGGCAAGGTCATCCTCCTCGACGCGCGGAGCGAGTGCGTCAAGCGCCGTAAGTCGCTCGGCGAGAAGCGTAAGGAGATCTCCGAGGAGCAGATCCGCCACATCTGTGCCATGTACCGCGACGCCGAGCAGATCGCGGCGGATGAGAACCACCCCGACCACGCCAAGATCAAGATCCTCCCCAACAAGGAGTACGGCTACAAGCGCATCACCGTCGACCGCCCGCTCAAGCTCCGCTTCGAGGTCACCGAAGACACACTGGCGCAGTTGGCCGAGTCCGCTGCCCTCGGGAAGGTCCTCGGCGACAAGACAACCGACCCGCAGGAACTTGCCAAGCGGCAGAGGGAGTTCGCGGACGCACTCAAGCCGCTGATCGGCGGGGTGTGGCGGACGAAGGCAGAGGCGTGGGACGCCCTACACAACGCCATTACCGCGGCCGGCCTGCTCTGGCCCTCCTCCGCCACTTTCCAGAAGGCTCTTCGAGACGCGGTTGGCGTGCGCGACCCCGAGGGCGAGGTGCAGTACCTGAAGGGGAAGCAGCCTGAACATGACCCGGAGCTACGTGACGCGGAAAATGTTCCGATGGACCAGGACATCGACGAGTACCTGGAGGCGGAGGTGAAGCCGCACGTCAATGATGCTTGGATTGCTGAGATCAAGAACCCGAAAACGAAGACGACCGAGCGATACAAAGAGGGATACGAAATTCCGTTCACGCGGCACTTCTATGTATATGAGCCGCCGAAGCCACTTGCGAAGATCGATGCGGAGCTGAAGTCGCTTGAGGCGAAGATTCAAAGGCTGCTGGGCGAGGTAACCGCGTGACCACTACTGCAGAAATTCGCTACCGCCAGTTTCCTCTGCGGCGATTCATTACGGATATTACTGACGGACCCTTCGGCAGCGCTCTGACTAGCAGCCATTACGCTGATGAGGGTGCTCGTGTAATTCGACTGGGGAACGTTGGGTCTGCTGTCTTTAAGGATATGAATGCCGCTTACATCTCTCTGGATTACTTCAAGGAACTCCGGCGTCACGAGGTCCTTCCTGGAGATCTAATCATCGCTGGACTCGGCGACGGTAATCATCCTGTGGGTCGCGCATGCGTGGCTCCTGGCCATCTAGGCCCTGCGATCGTGAAGGCGGATTGCTTCCGTGTTCGGCTCGATGAGAAACGTCTTACTCACCGATATGCGGCATGGGCTCTCAGCTCATCTTTCGTGTCTGATCAAGTGTCTTCGCTGACACGCGGTTCAACGCGCGCTCGAATCAACCTTGAGGTGGTGCGAGACATTCAGCTGCCAATCCCATCCATGGAGGAGCAGCGCCGGGTTGCCAGCTTCCTAGACGCTGAAACTGCCCACATTGATCGTTTGGCAGAAATGCGTAAAGCTCAGATTGAACTGTTGGACCTGCGACTTACGCAACTGGTCGATGGCGTTGTTGCGGGCGATCGCGACGCACTTAATGAGATCGGCGGCGGCTGTGAACAGAACACCTGGCAGGATGGAAAGGTATCACGCTTTTGCGAGGTGATCCCAGGATACGCGTTCCCAAGTTCTGGATTCCTAACCGAGGGCGGCGGGGTGCGGCTTCTTCGAGGCATCAATATCGCGCCCGGGAGGATCGTATGGGGTGACGTCGAATACTGGGACGTTAACTCCGCCCCGGTTCCGCATCGATTCGCTTTGCGCGAAGGAGATCTCGTAGTCGGAATGGATCGCCCCTGGGTGGCGGGCGGTGCGCGCATCGCCTCCATCAGGCAATGTGACCTGCCTGCGCTCCTCTTGCAGCGAGTTGCCTGTTTGCGCCCAAAGTCTCCGAACATTAACACGAAATTCATTTACTGGGTTCTCCGTTCCACGCAATTCCGCCTCGCCGTCGAGTCGGAAATGACCGGGGTTTCCGTTCCTCATCTCAGTGGAGATCAAATCGGTGGTTTCCGTTTCAAGTTTCCGGAACTGCAAGCTCAAGAAAATCTAGCAACGGCACTCGAAGCGCAAGCTGCAAAGACGGAAGAACTAAAGACAGCAATTTCAGAACAGGTCGCGCTCTTGGCTGAGCGGCGGCAAGCTTTGATCACCGCGGCCGTCACAGGCCACTTCGACGTCACAACTGCTGGCCGTTCGTCCGCCATCTGACGGATCGCTTTCCATTGCGTCGTTGCCCAGTCCCTCTGTCCGAAGGAGACACCTTCCGTGCCCCTGACCTCAACCAGACACCGCGTTGACGACGAGTCGGCCTTCGAGACCGCCGTCGAAGACGCCCTCCTCACGCACGGCTGGGAGCGGGGCCTCGCCAACACCTACAACCACGAGCTCGGCATCGACACGTCCGAGCTCTCCGTTTTCCTCGGCGCGACGCAGAACGACGCCTGGCTGCGCCTTCAAGCCGAGTACGGCGCCGACGAGAAGGTCGCGATTCAACGGTTCGCCAAGCGGATCGCCCAGCAGATCGACTCCCGCGGCGTCCTCGACGTACTCCGCCACGGCGTCGTCGACAAACGGGTCAAGTTCCAGCTGGCGTACTTCCGCCCCGCGCACACTCTCGCGGTCGGCGCGCTGGACAACTACAACGCCAACAGGCTTACCGTCGTCCGGCAGTTCCACTACTCCGCGAAGACGCCCGCCAAGTCCGTCGACCTGGCCTTCTTCCTGAACGGGCTGCCGCTGGCCTCAGTCGAGCTCAAGAACCACACCACTGAGCATCCACAGACCGCCGATGACGCGATCCGCCAGTACCGCACCGATCGCGACCCGAAGGAGCTGTTCTTCGCCAAACGGACCCTGGTGCACTTCGCCGTCGACCCGACGCTGGCGTTCCTCACCACCCGCCTGGCCGGGCCCAAGACCCGCTTCCTCCCCTTCAATATGGGGTCTGGCGGTCCGGGGCAGATCGGCGGCGCGGGGAACCCCAGCCGCGCCGAGACCGACGGGACGTACCCAGTGTCGTACCTCTGGCAGCAGGTCTGGGCGCGGGACAACTGGCTGGAGCTGCTTGAGCGCTTCCTTCATATCGAGGATGCACAGGCGAAGGCCGGCAAGGCTCCGTCGCACCGTCCGGGCAGCGCGCACACTCAGCCGATGATCTTCCCCCGGTTCCATCAGTGGCACGCCGTGCGACAGCTCACCGCACACGCGGCCCAGCACGGGGCCGGAGAGAACTACCTGATCCAGCACTCGGCGGGCTCCGGGAAGTCCAACACCATCGCCTGGCTGGCGCACCGGCTGTCCTCCCTTCACACCCCCGAGGACCCGGCGCACCTGGGCGAGGCTGTCCGTGCCAAGGGGCTGGGCACCAACGAGCCAGTGTTCGACAAGGTCATTGTCATCACGGACCGCCGGGTCCTGGACAAGCAACTTCAGGACACCATCTTCCAGTTCACCCACACTCCCGGCGTGGTGCAGCGGATCGATGAGGACTCCGCCCAGCTGGCCGAGGCGCTCACCGGTTCCACGGCTCGGATCGTGATCACCACGCTCCAGAAGTTCCCGTACGTCCTGAAGAAAGTCGGCGGACTCGGCACCCTGCGCTACGCCGTGATCATCGACGAGGCGCACTCCTCCCAGGGTGGCGACGGCTCGGCGGCGCTGAAGAAGGCTCTCGGCGCGCACACTGTCGACGAGGACGGCGACCCGCTCACCGCCGAGGCGCTGGCGCGGGGCCAGCAGCCGAACATGTCGTTCTTCGCGTTCACCGCCACGCCCAAGCCCAAGACGCTCCACCTCTTCGGCGTTCCCGTTCCGGACAGCGACGAGTACGCGCCGTTCCATGTGTACTCGATGCGCCAGGCCATCGAAGAGGGCTTCATCCTAGACGTGTTGGGCACGTACGCCACCTACGGCACCTACTTCAAGCTGCAGCAGGCGGCGGCCGAGGAGGCCGAGCGGCAGGTGGATCCTCGCAAGGCGCGTGCCAAGCTGGTGCGTGCGGCCCTGATGTCGGACGCTTCGATGGCCTCACGCGCGAAGATCATCGTGGAGCATTTCCGATCGCACACCGCGGACAAACTCGGCGGACGCGCGAAGGCCATGGTCGTTACCCCCAGGCGTGAGCACGCCGTACGTCTCTACCAGGCCATCCGCAGCTACATCGAGGAGCGCGGCCTCGCCGACTGCGGCACTCTCGTGGCCTTCTCCGGCGCGGTCAAGGTCAACAGCATCGAGTACACCGAGGCGAAGCTCAACGGTTTCCCGGAGAAGGAGCTGCCTGGCCGCTTCGGCTACGTACGAGCGGACGACCCGAGCGCCCCGACCATACCCAAGCCTGAGTACCGCATCCTGGTCGTGGCGGAGAAGTACCAGACAGGCTTCGATCAGCCGCTGCTGACGACGATGTACGTCGACAAGCCCCTGGCCGGCGTCGCCGCCGTGCAGACGCTCTCCCGGCTGAACCGCACTCATCCGCTCAAGTCCCAGGAGGACCTTTTTGTCCTGGACTTCGCTAACAAGCCCGAAGTGATTCTGGACGCCTTCCAGAAGTACTACGAGGCGTCACTGACCGAGATCACCGATCCCAATCTGCTCTTCGACCGGCTGGACGAGGTCATCGCGTACCAGCTGCTCGTCGAGTCCGAGATGGACGCCCTCGTCAAGGCGTACTTCGAGGCTCTCGACGGTGGCCGGGCCACCGAGGAGCAGATCATGAAGGCCCACGCCAAGCTGTACCACTACACCGCCCCGGCCGTGGACCGCTTCAACGCGCTGGCCGCCCAGGAACCGGACAAGGCGGAGGACTTCCGGCGCGCCCTGGAGTCATACGTCAAGGCATACGGCTGGCTGTCGCACGTCATCGGTTTCGACAGTACGGAACTCGAACGGCTCTTCCAGTACGGGCGGTTCCTGCTCAGGCGGCTGCCCCGCCAAACCGGTACCGCCGCCGCCGACATAGGGGAGACGGTGCCCAGCCACATGCGGGTGCAGCAGACGGGCACCCCGGAGCTGAAGCTGGAAGCCGCTGGTGCCCAGGTGCTGCCCGGACTGGTGCCGGAGGCGGCGGGCTCCGCACCGGAAGTCGAAGAGCGGTCTCTCATGGAGATCATCGACGAGCTGAACGAGGAGCACGGGGCAGGGCTCACCACCGCGGACCAGATCCTGCTCGGCCAGCTCGTCGTGACCATCGCCGAGGACCCGGACATGCAGCAGCTGGCCCTGGCCCAGGACTCGGAGACCTATGGCCGCGAACTCGCCAAGGACATGGACGGCTTCGTCATCAAGCAGGCACAATCCAACGACGCCCTGATGGTCCGCTATTTCGACGACGACAACGTCAACCGCCTGTTCAAGAAGGTGGCGACGGCACAGTCGTACAACCTCATCCGCCGCCCGGCACGACGGGAGGCAGACCGGCAGGCGACCGCAGAGCGAGCCGCCCAGCTCAAAAGCGGCGCTCACAAGCGCACGGAGCCCCCTGCGCCGTAGCTTTGTCACGCGATCAGTGCAGCAATCGCACCGAGAGGGAAGCCGATGGGGGACGGGACACCGGAGCAGGACGGGGCGGAACCGGCGAGAGTGCTCGCTGGCCGCTACCGGTTCAAGGAGCCGATCGGCTCTGGTGGCATGAGCGACGTCTGGCAGGCGTACGACGAGCGGTTGGACCGGCGCGTCGCGGTCAAGTTGATGCGTGTCGAACCGTCCCCCGCCCCGTTCGCGGCTGGACGGGCAGGTCAGGACGAAGCGCTGGAGACCAGGCGCCAGCGCTTTCTCCGGGAGGTCTGTACCACCGCCGACCTCCACGACCACCCTGGAATCCCGGCGGTCTACGACACAGGCGTCGACGACGAGACCGGCCAGCTGTACATCGTCATGCAACTGCTGAAGGGACGTGAGATCTCGACCTTAATCTGGGACACGGACTACGACTACGAGCCGCTACCGCTCGCGTGGGCAGCCGCCATCGGCGTGCAGATCGCCTCCGTCCTGGACGAGGTCCACCGCCGGGGCATCGTGCACCGCGACATCAAGCCGGCGAACCTGATGCTCACCCCCGGCGGAGTGGTTAAGGTGCTCGACTTCGGTGTCGCCGCCCTCCTCGGCGCCGGGACACACCCCCATCTCACGCAGGAGGGCATGACGGTCGGCACTCCCGCGTACATCTCGCCTGAACAGTGCCTTGCCAACACGGTCAGCCCAGCCGCCGACATCTACGCCCTCGCCTGCGTGCTCTACGAACTGCTCACAGGGCGTACCCCTTTCACGGCATCGGACGACCGTTCCTACCTCTGGCACCACGTGCACAGCGAGCCGCCGTCCGTCAGGGTCCTGCGCCCCGATGTGCCCGGCGAGATCGAGCAACTGCTGCGAGCCATGCTGGCGAAGGAGTCCGAGCAGCGAGTCGCCGCAGCGGCTGTCTACGAGGCGCTCCTCCCCCACGCCCTCAAGGGCACCCCGCCCGGTATTCTCCCGCTGCTGGCGTCCGATGGCCGAGACCTGGACCCTTGTCGGCCGTTCACCCGGCCCTTCGGTGGCTGGACCCACCTCACCGCGACAGACACCCCGGTTCCTGCCCAGCCTCCCGCCGCAACCAGGCCACTGGCGGACGACGAATTCGACGAGGCGGTCGACCGAGCGGCGAAACTTACCGAGGAAGGCCAGTTCGCGCAGGCCGCAGACCTGCTCACGGACGCCCTGGCGCGGGCGGCGGATGACACCATGATCGAGGATCTGAGCCTGTCCTTGGCCCATGTGCACTACCTGGGTGGCTCCTTCCGTGAAGCCGCCGCACTCTTCGAGCGGGTCGGTACGGCGCTGAGCGGTCGGTACGACACCGGCGACGCATTGGTCCAGGAGTGCCGGTACTACGCGGCCCAGTGCCGCATGGAGCTCGGTGAGTCCACGGAGGCCCTGGCAGCCTTCGGCGCCTATGTACGGCAAGAGCCGGACGAGCACGACCAGGGAGCTGTCGACCGGCATCTCGATGCGCTCGCTCGGATCATGCGGCTGGAAGCCGGGGCTGAAAGGTTCTCTCAGGCGCGCGCCGCTGCGGTCGTCCTCCGTGACGCGATGGGACGTTACCGAGGCCCTCAAGCACCAGAGCTCGCGGAGATCGACGGCTTCCTTGCCAGGCTCCGCCGACTGACGGATTAAGTTGGTGGGGTGCAGCCGTGGGCTTCGGTGGCCCGGACCGTGCCATAGGCATGCCCCCGCGACGACCGCCGATGGCTGCGCCTACTACGACGACCATCACGGCTTCCTCCTTACGCCCCAGCTCTCTTCTCAGCCCCAACGCTCACCGAGGGGCCCGCGGGCAATTCCACTGACCAGCGCGTGCATCGCGGCCTTCGAGAACAGCAACGGCCGGCGGCCGATGTCCTTGGAGTCGCGCACTGCGGCGTGTTCGCTCAGTTCCGCGACTTCCACGCAGTCGTTCGCACCCCCGCTGTACGAGCTCTTCCGCCACCGCGCGTGCGCGAGATCGACGTCGTGCTGGGCAGTCGTGCTGGGCGTGCTCACTCTTCGAGCTCCTTGCTGATGCGTGCGATGCGGGTGCGAGTCTCCGACGGGTCGAGGGCGCTGTCTCTCAACTGATCGAAGGTGTCCGTGTAGTTGTCCACGTCCTCCGGGGACTCGAGGTACACAGAGTTCTTGGGATTCTCCAGCCACACCAGGCCCGGCGTGGGGGGCGGGAAGGTCAGAATGACGAACGGGCCGTACAGCCCGGGATGCGCGCCGAGCGAGAACGGCAGGAGCTGCACGGTGACGTTCGGCCGCTCGCTCGTCTCCACCAGCTTCCGCATCTGGTCGCGCATCACGTCAAAGGAGCCGACCGTCCTGCGCAGCACGGCTTCGTCGAGGATCGCCCAGAGCCTGGCGGGGGCCTCACCGCCCAGGCGGCTGTTCTGCCGCTCCATGCGGACCCTGACCAGGGACTCGACCTGCGGCGGGGACAGGTCCTTCCTCATCTGGGAGATCACGGCACGCGCGTAGTCCTCGGTCTGGAGCAGCCCCGGCACGAGCATCGGCTGGTAGCTGGCGAGGTGCGTCGCGCCGGCCTCCAGCGCGAGGTACCCGTCGTAGCGCGTCGGGGTGAGCACCGTCGAGTACTTCCGCCACCAGGGCTTCTGCTGTTCCTTGTCCGCTCGCACGAGGTCGAGCACGTCGGCGCGCCGGTCCTCGTCCTTGACGCCGTACAGGTCCAGCAGTGCCCGGACGAGGACCGGCGTCGTGCCGCGTTCGCCGTTCTCGATCCGGCTCAGCGACCCTTGGTTGACCTCCAGTTGGTCGGCGACCTCGGTGAGGGTGAGTCCGGTCGCGTCACGCAGTTCCTTCAGCCGTGCCGCGAGCTGTCGCCGGTACACCGACTGCGGGACCAGGCTTCTCTTCAAGGCCATGCCGGAAGTCTCTCCGTACCGGTGACACCTCTACAACCCATACGGGTCAACTTGACCAGACATATTGCCTAGTTGGTGGTTGCGTCGGCATGCTGTCAGGAGTCACGGCGCGCGTTCGTACGGGCATGCGCCGCAGCCGACCGATGGGCGGGCGGGCCACGACCTCGCCACCGGCACGCGCCTTCGCGTCGGTCCTGCACGCCGCACCAGGAGGGTGGGCCATGCCACGGACAACGCTGCTTCGGCAGCTGCTCCAGCAACGGCACCTGACGACGCACGAGGCTTTCGCCGCCCAATACGAGCGGGCCGCCGCCCGGCTGGCAGAGCTCGACCGAGACCCCCGCCTGGCGTCCCTCCAGGTCTCTCCACGCCAGTTCGACCGCTGGTACGGCGGGGAGTTGCTGACTCTGCCCCGTCCTGACGCCTGCCGAGTTCTGGAGCACATGCTGGGCAGACCCGTGTCCGAGCTGTTCTCCACGGCGTACGACGGCGACTCCGGGCATGCCCGCGACGAGGAGCCGAGCACGCGCCAGCAGGCGACGAGTGCCCCTCCGCCACGCGAGGACGACGAGAACCCGCTGGACATCGTCACCCGGATCCGGCAGCTCACCGCCAGCAACGCCGACGACGCGACCCTCGCCTTCCTCGACCTCTCGCTGGAGGGCATCGCCAGCCGGTACGAACAGGACGGGCCGTACGCTCTTCGCCCCCAGACCCGCCAGGTACGGCAGCTCGCCCGCACCCTCCTCGACGGCCGCCAGCCCCCACGCACGCGCCGGGAGCTCTTCCGCCTCGCCGCCCGTGCCTCCGGCCTGCTCGGATACATGGCGGTGAACACGGGCGACTTTGCGCTCTCGGAGGCGTACTGCACCGAAGCCCGGGATCTCAGCCGTGAGATCGGCGACCTGGACACCGACCTCTGGGCCTGCGGAACCCTCTCCTTCAGCCTCTACTACGCCGGCCGGTACGACGAGGCGGACGCCTGCGCGGCCGCGGCCGTCGAGCGAGCCCCGCGCCACGCCCAGTGCATCCGCCTGCTCGCCAACGGCCAGGCCCGGGCCCTCGCCAAGACCGGCGACCGGCGTGCCGTCGAGCAGGCCATCGGACAGGCACTCCGCCTCTCCGACCTCCACGAGGTACCCGTCGGGCTCACCTCCTGCATCTCCTTCGAGCCGTACGGACGGGCCCGGACGCTGGCCAACGCCGTCACGTCACACGTGGCGCTGCGCAACACGGCCCAGGTCCTGCGCGACGCCGAGCACATTGACGATCTGGTGGAGCACTCGTCCTCCTCCTGGAGCCGTTCGCTCGTACGCCTCGACGTCGCCACAGCGCTGCTGCAGCAGCGAACGCCCGACATCGACCACGCGATGGCGCTGGGCCGTGAGGCCCTGCGGTTGTGCGGGGACTCGCCGATCAGCTCCGTCTATCAGCGCTCCCGTGACCTGCATGAGCAGGCTGGGCCGTGGCGTGATCACCCGGCGGTACGCGATTATGGCGATGAGTTCCGGACCTGGAGCTCGCAGCCAGCGGCCCTGGCCATGGCGTCATCCGCGTCGTAGGCGCCGTGGGTGTCGTCGTACTCCGGGGCAGTGTGAAGCCGAAGGAGTACGTCGGGTGCCCCTGCTCAGCGCCGATCCCGCCGCGTTTCCCGCCGAGCCTCCCGCCGACACGCACGATCCGGCGGTCACCGCTGCCCACGACTGGGCGGCGTTCAGCGCACTCGACGAGATGACCGACCACTGGGCACGCCCCGGTTGGTCGGACGGCAGCCGGGCGTACTACTGGATGCTGACCTTCCCGGATGATCAGCCACTCGCGACTCTCGCTGGGCACTGCCAGGATGAGCTGGCACCCCTCGGCCTCGACCCGGTGCCGGCGGACGGACTGCACATCACCCTCGCCCGAGTCGGAACGCCCGGCGTCGTCACCACCGGCCAGCTGGACAGCCTGACGCGGGATGCCGAGGCGCTGTTGCCCTCCGCGTTCTCCGTACGCGCCATGCCGCTGGCCGGCTCCCGAGGCGCCGTCCGCCTGTCCCTCGGCCCCTGGGAGCCCCTGCTCCGGCTGCACCACGTGCTGGCCAAGGCAGCGAGCAGCGTCGGTCTGGCCCCGAAGAAGCCGACGTCCGCATTCCGGCCGCACCTGAGCCTCGCGTACAACAACCGCCGGCGCCCCGCCGCGCCCGTTGTGGAGACGGTCTCAGGACTTCGCGCTCTACCGGCTGTCGAACTCTCCGTGTCCGCCGTCTAGTTGGTGGAGCTCCGCCGTGAGGGGCGGACGTACCGCTGGGATGTGCGGAGGAACGTCGCGCTCGGGTAGCCCGCTGGCGTCCAGGGCGAGAATTACGACCACTTCCTTGCCGATCGTGGTCGGCCGGACGGACCACGCGGAGGCCAACTCGCTGACGAGCAGCAGTCCGAGACCACTGCCCGTCAACTCATTCACCGACTCCTCCGCAGAGCGTGCCCGGACCCTGGAGACATCCCGTCCCGCGTCATGAACGCGCAGTACCGCCACGTCCCGGTAGACCTCCACACACATGCAGTCCGGTCCGCTGGCTGTGTGCCTGAGCGCGTTGCTCACGAGCTCCGAGGCGATCAGAACGGCGTCGTCGACCCGCTCCGGCGCGGCACGTCCATCGAGGAACTCTCGTACGTGTCTCCGCGCGAGGCCCGAAGGCTCGGTGCAATCGGCCAGCTTCACCCAATGACGCCGTACTGGCGTCCGCCTGCAGAGGCGCTCTTCGTTCACCGCGTCCATCGCCGCTTCTCGTTTCCGCTTGGCACTGGACCGATCAGCCTCGCTACGCCTGAGTCGCGGCGGTACGCCGCGGCTCCGCCTCCTCGCGCAACGCCGGACGGCGGACGAACGGCGTGCTGACGGCGTACCGCCGCCGACTGCCCCCGACGAGGCTCTTCGTCGAGGCGCCGGACCCTTGGCGTCTCGGCTCACCTGGCTGGAGGTAACGCGGAATGAGCGGCAGTGCGAGGCAGACCGCACCACACGAGGTGCCCCCGGGCACGCGCCTGGTGTTGTACGCCTGTCTGCCCGCGTCACTCGGTGAGGCCGCCGACCACAGCGTGGCCAGCGCACGGCGGTACGTGGCCGATGCCGGCTGGGAGGCGGTCGAGACGTACGTCGACCGGGCGGCACCGTTCGAGAGCCGCGCCCTGTGCGAGGGCTGGCACAACGCTTTGGCCGCGGTCGAGCAGGGGAAGGCGGCCGGAATCGTCACCCCCCTGCTCGTGATGCTGGGGCATCTGGAGGAGGACAGGGCGAACCTCGCTGCCTGGCAGGCTCGGACCGGGGCGCTGATCACGACGCCGTGGGCGGTCGTCGACGCCGCCGGATCCACGGCCTTACGGCGGTCGGCGGCGTGATGACCACCAAGCGTCAGGGGGTTCTCCGGCAGCTGCTCGGCCAGGTCGGATGGGTGCTGCGGCATCCGGCGACGTACGTCGGTCGGTTCGGCTTCGGCACCTTCCAGGTGCTGTTCCTGCCCGTCCTGGTGACCGGCACAACGTTGACCACGCTCTACGCGGGCCAGTTCCGGTAGCCCCGGCCCGTGTCCTCGACCCCCCTCTCCTGATGCTCCGAATCCATTCCCCCACGAATCCGGTCAACCGGAGAGGGGCCGCACCCAAGGTGCGAATGCAGAAACCCGGCCCTGCGGCACTCCGTACGCAGGCCGGACAGCACAACGAACCGTTCGGATCCTTCCGACAGAAGAGGAAGTGCGATGACCGCAGCCATGCTCAGCCCGATCACGACGGCCACCACCGGGGCGTCCGTTGCGACGGCCGTCCCCGGGGCGCCCGCCGACCCGTTCGACGTCGACCTGACCATCGTCACGGAGGTCGGCGCCGACCTGCTTCCCAAGGCGTGCGGCACCGGTGACGGGTGCGCGGCCTCTTGCGCCTCGTCCTGCGCGAGCGCCGTCTGACGGCGGCTTGTGCACGGGGTCGGGGGCGCAACCGCTCCCGACCCCGCCCGTTCACAGCACTGATGGCGGAGGCATTGGCATGGGAAGCGACGACGAAAAGCTCTACCAGCACACGGGCGCGGCGCTGCTCCGAGCCGCCGCGATGCCACTGACGAGTCTGCCGGGGTGGTGGCCCGATCCCTCCGACACGGATGCATGCGGCAGGTGGCTGAAGCAGGTGTGGGCTGGTGCGCGGTTCGTCGACGCCGTACGGCAGGCGAGCGGCGATCTCGCCACGCGGGTCGACGCGATCTGCGCCGGGCAGCCGGCACGTCCCAAGCAAGTCCGGCGCGCCGCCATGGCCACCGTCCGCTACTTGTTGCGCGCCACCGGGCGACCGACCCCGTTCGGCCTCTTCGCGGGAGTCGCCGCGGCCAGCGTGGGTTCGACGCCACACGTGAGGTGGGGAGATGCACACCAGGCCGTGGCGCGGGTGGACACTGAGTGGCTGGACGACGTCATCGTCCGCTTGGAGGTGTGCCCGGCCCTGCTGGAGCGCCTGGATGTCGTCCTTAACAATTGGGCATGGTGATCAGGCGCCGCTCCTTGAGCGCGCGGGCGGTGAGAGCGAACTCGGGGCTGTCCGACGTGACGGGGTCGGATCCGCCTCCGATGCGGGTGAGGAGAGCGAGCTGCCGGTCATTTAACGGAGACCATCGGTGCATGTCGATCGTCGTACCGTCTGTTCTCTCCTCGGCACAAGCCGTGGGGTGACTCTTGCGGAGCGCAAGGTGTACTCGAGGCGGAACACCTCTCGCTGGGAGCCGCTCCCCGAAGTCGGCTCCCCAAATGGCTCCCAAGCTGGGCCCACAAAGCAAATCAGGCCCGGCGCTGATCTCTCAGCACCGGGCCTGACCTGGTGTTCTAGCTGTCGGGGTGGCGGGATTTGAACCCACGACCTCTTCGTCCCGAACGAAGCGCGCTGCCAAGCTGCGCCACACCCCGGTGTCGCTGCTTGTCGCGGCGACGACGTTTACTTTAGCCCACCGGTGGCTGTAGACGAAATCGGTTCAGGCGCGGTGGCGGATCGGGGTTGGGCGGCTGTGGTCCAGGCCCACCAGGAGTACGGAGAGGGCGTACATCGCGAGGCCCAGCAGGAGGGCGTTCGCCAGCGTGCTGCGGTAGCCGTGGGCCGTCACGTCCAGGAACGGATAGAGATAGCGGGACGGATCCGAGGCCGGCAGGAAGGCCGCCCGGATAAGGGTGAAGGCCAGATAGGCCAGGGGATAGAGGAGCCACGCCGCGGCCTGACGGAGGTGGAGGCGTCCGGCCGGGGTGAGGAGGAGCCAGTCCAGCACCGCCGCCGTCGGAACCAGCAGGTGCAGGACCTGGAGCGCCGTCCACTGGGCGTGCCAGCGTTCCGGGACCGCCGTCGCACCGGTCATGGAGAACCGGGGCGTCGTATGGGCCAGGAGCAGGTGGTAGACCAGTGCCCCGACCACGGCGTAGAGAAGCGCGGCGCCTGTGAGGGCGGACGGGAGCGCGCGCCGGGCGCGCCAGGCCCTTGCGGCCGACAGGAGCATGACCACGGTCAACAGGATGTTGGCCTGGACGCTGAAGTAGCTGAGGATGCGGGCCGGGGGGCCCAGGAGGAGTTCCAGCGCTACGCCTCCTGCCGCCGCCACGGCGGTCATGAGGCGGAACATCGCGATCGCTGGGCGGCGGATCGGGGCCACCACCGCCGAGGCCGGGACCGGCGCGGGCAGCAGTATCGGTGGGCCCGGGACCGCGGGCAGGTCCGGTATGTCCCGGGGTATCGGGGCGGTCATGCCCCTCACGCTAGGAGTGGGGAGAGGGAGGGGCCATGTGGGTTGGGCCGGGTGGGTGAGGCGGTCCGAGCGCGGTGGCTCGGGTGGCGGGGCTCGGGTGAGGTGGTCCGGGCGAAGTGGCTCGGGTGAGGCGGCCCGGGTGGAGTGACCCGAGGGGGAGGGGGA
>NZ_WWJT01000596.1 GCF_009865385.1 Streptomyces sp. SID486
GTGCGCCGCCCGCGCCGGGCCGGGCGTCCGGCAGCAGACGCTCGCGGGCGAGGGCGAGCCGTTCGGGGGAGACGGGGTCGGTGCCCGTGACGGCGGCGCCCCTGGCGGCCGCCATCAGCAGGGCGAGGCCGGAACCGCAGCGCAGGCCCAGCAGCCGGGTGGCGGGGCCCACCTCGAGGCGGTCGTACACGGTGTCGAAGAGCGGTACGAGCATCCGCTCCTGGATCTCGGACCAGTCACGCGCGCGTGCGCATCGGTCCACGCGTGCTGCGGAGCCCGCGTGGGACACGTGCTGCCGCACGAGCGTAGGTGTCATGGAAGCGCCCCTATCCGCCGACAGTTCGCCGCTGTGCGCGGTTGTGTGGCCCCCCGTGCCGTGCGCGCGCACTTCGCACCTATGCCACGTAACTCTCGGCTCGCGGTGCCGTCCAGGGGTCGTGGGCCCCGGCTTGGGGTCACGACGCGGGAGTGGCGAGATTTCACATCCCGGCAACCTGGGCGGCCCTACGGTGTCGGCGCCCGGGGACGGGCCGGTGACCGGGCGGGCGGCGGCGCGCGGTAACGTCGCGAGCGCCCTGGACGCTGTCCAGGATGAGCGCGCGCGCCGAGAGCGGCCGAAACACCTCTTGCGCAGCAGCCGGTCACCGTCGCATCAGGGCTCACGGCCATGACGTAGCGCGGACTACGCACCAGCTTGGTATGAGCTGTGAAGCTTCTCCGCAGATCAGCGCACCCGCCCTCGTCAGGACGCATCAGCGGCAACTGACGGGTACGTGCAAATTATTTGGGATGCCCCGGAATAGGAACACAGCGGCACCCCCGCTCGTTGTCATTACGTGAGCACGACACAGACACCACCTGTTCTCGCCGCAGAGCTGGCACAGGCGTGGGCCGACATTCAGCGGCACCACTCCGAACTGCCGGACCTCGCCGCGCCAGAGTCCCTGATCGGAGAGTCGTCGTCCGCGTGCGGTCACGAACTCTCCTTCGAGCGACTGCTCCACGAGGCCGTCCACGGCATCGCCGCCGCCCGCGGCGTCCGTGACACCTCCCGGGCCGGCCGCTACCACAACCGTCGTTTCCTCGCGATCGCCGAGGAGCTGGGCCTGGACCACCCCGAGGAACCGCACCCGAGCAGCGGTTTCTCGCTGGTCACGCTCAACCCGGAGGCGAAGCGGCGCTACCGTCCGACCATCGAGCGGCTGCAGCGCGCCCTGAAGGCCCACACCGCGGCCACCTCCGCCGACACCTCCCGCACCTTCCGCGGCCCGGCCGCCCGGCACGGCTCCTCCGGTGGCGGCGTCCGCGTCAAGGCGGTGTGCGACTGCGGGCGCAACGTCCGGGTGGTTCCCTCGGTCCTGGCCCAGGCCCCGATCGTCTGCGGCGGCTGCGGCAAGCCGTTCAGGATCCCGGAGGTCGTGGGAGCGGCATAGGCGCGGACCGCGTACGTACCGGCATCTCGTGGGTGCCGGGGACCGCGGGACGACCAGGGCGCCGCACACCGCGGCGGCCGTCGGTGCCGGACGGCACACCCGGCAGCGGCGGCCCGCCGGTGCCGGACGGCGCACCCGGCGTGACCTCACCTCCGCGCCGGGTGCCTCTCCGGCATGCCCGGACGGGGTCCGCACACCCTCGGCCGAAGCGGCCCTCGGGGTGTGGCAGAATGGCAAGCTGTACTCGACAGTCGCACAGGACCCCTCTCTCCTCCGGCTGACGCGTCCATCGGGCACTCGGGTACCGCAACCCCACGCGGCAACTTGCCGTGCCCAACCACGTCAAATCCAGGAGATTCCACTCCCGTGGCAGTCAAGATCAAGCTGAAGCGTCTGGGCAAGATCCGTTCGCCTCACTACCGCATCGTCGTCGCCGACTCCCGTACCCGCCGTGACGGCCGGGCCATCGAGGAGATCGGCAAGTACCACCCGACCTACAACCCGTCGGTCATGGAGGTGGACGCCGACCGCGTGGCGTACTGGCTGGGTGTCGGCGCGCAGCCGACCGAGCCCGTGCTCGCCATCCTGAAGAAGACCGGCGACTGGCAGAAGTTCAAGGGCGAGCCCGCCCCGGCGCCGCTGCTCGTCGCCGAGTCGAAGGCCACGCGTCCGTCGTTCGAGGCCCTCGGTGGTGACGACGAGGGCAAGGGTGAGGCCATCACCCAGAAGAAGAAGGCTGAGAAGAAGGACGAGGCTGCGGCTGAGTCCGAGTCGACCGAGGCCTGAGCAGCATGCTCGAAGAGGCGCTTGAGCACCTCGTGAAGGGCATCGTCGACAACCCTGACGATGTGCAGGTCGCCTCGCGCGACCTGCGCCGCGGGCGCGTGCTGGAGGTCCGGGTGCACCCCGACGACCTCGGCAAGGTGATCGGCCGCAACGGCCGCACCGCGCGTGCCCTGCGTACCGTCGTGGGCGCCATCGGCGGTCGCGGTGTCCGCGTCGACCTGGTCGACGTGGATCACGTCCGCTGACGCTTCATCGCAACCGGCTCGGGCCGGGGAGGGCCACTGGCCGTCCCCGGCCCGCAGTCGTATGAGCAGGCCGTACGCGCAGGACGCGCGGGATGCGCACGCAGCAGATGACAGGAGAATTGGACACGTGCAGCTGGTAGTCGCACGGATCGGCCGCGCCCACGGCATCAAGGGCGAGGTCACCGTCGAGGTACGTACCGACGAGCCCGAGCTGCGGCTCGCCCCGGGCGCCGTCCTGGCCACCGACCCGGCCGCGACCGGGCCGCTCACCATCGCCACCGGCCGCGTCCACAGCGGCCGGCTGCTCCTGCGCTTCGAGGGCGTCACCGACCGCAACGGCGCCGAGGCCCTGCGCAACACCCTGCTGATCGCCGAGATCGACCCCGAGGAACTCCCCGAGGGCGAGGACGAGTACTACGACCACCAGCTGATCGACCTCGACGTGGTCACCGAGGACGGCACGGAGGTCGGCCGGATCACCGAGATCTCGCACCTGCCCTCGCAGGATTTGTTCATCGTGGAGCGCCCCGACGGCAGCGAGGTGATGATCCCCTTCGTGGAGGAGATCGTCGCCGAGATCGACCTGGAGGAGCAGCGGGCGGTCGTCACACCCCCGCCGGGCCTGATCGACGACCGCGTCGAGATCGCGTCCACCAGGGAAGAGACCGGCGAAGAGGCGGGGGAGAAGTCCGGGGGGACGCCCGGGGAGAAGTCCGGGAAGGCGTCCGAGGAGTCCGGGGATACGCCCGAGGGGAAGTCCGGGAAGGCGTCCGAGGAGTCCGGGGAGAAGTCCGGGGACGACCGCGCATGAGGCTCGACGTCGTCACGATCTTCCCCGAGTACCTCGACCCCCTGAACGTCTCCCTCGTGGGCAAGGCCCGCGCGCGCGGGCAGCTCGACGTCCAGGTGCACGACCTGCGCGCGTGGACGTACGACCGGCACAACACGGTGGACGACACCCCCTACGGCGGCGGCCCGGGCATGGTCATGAAGACCGAGCCCTGGGGCGACGCCCTGGACACCGTCCTCGCCGACGGCTACGAGAGCGGCGCCGGGGCGCCCGCACTGATCGTCCCCACGCCCAGCGGCCGTCCCTTCACCCAGGAACTGGCCGTCGAGCTGTCCGAACGCCCCTGGCTGATCTTCACGCCCGCCCGCTACGAGGGCATCGACCGGCGCGTGACGGACGAGTACGCGACACGCATGCCCGTCTACGAGGTCTCCATCGGCGACTACGTCCTCGCCGGCGGCGAGGCGGCCGTACTCGTCGTCACCGAGGCCGTGGCCCGGCTGCTGCCGGGCGTCCTCGGCAACGCCGAGTCCCACCGCGACGACTCCTTCGCTCCCGGCGCGATGGCCGCCCTCCTCGAAGGCCCCGTCTACACCAAGCCGCCCGTCTGGCGCGGCCGGGACATCCCCGAGGTGCTGCTCAGCGGCCACCACGGGAAGATCGCCCGCTGGCGCCGCGACGAGGCCCTCCGGCGCACCACCGCCAACCGGCCCGACCTGATCGAGCACTGTGCCCCCGAGGCGTTCGACAAGAAGGACCGCGAGATGCTCTCCATCCTGGGCTGGGAACCCGCCCCGGAGAGCGAGCCGTACGGCCGATTTTGGCGCCGGGCCGACGGCGTGGAAGAATAGACCGCTGTTGTGCGTCCGTCCGGCGTGCGCCCCTGCCACAGGGGGACACGACGCCCGCACCGACCCGCACGGCAGTCCTCCTGAAACCCTAGTTCCCGTTGATGACCTGTGGCATCAGCGAAGAAAGCAGACGAAATGTCTCACCTGCTCGACACCGTCGACGCCTCGTCGCTGCGCAGCGACATCCCGGCCTTCCGCCCGGGTGACACCGTCAACGTCCACGTCCGCGTCATCGAGGGCAACCGCTCCCGTGTGCAGCAGTTCAAGGGCGTTGTGATCCGCCGCCAGGGCTCCGGTGTCCGCGAGACCTTCACGGTCCGCAAGGTCTCGTTCTCCGTCGGCGTCGAGCGCACCTTCCCGGTGCACACCCCGATCGTCGAGAAGATCGAGCTGGTCACCCGTGGTGACGTGCGCCGCGCCAAGCTGTACTACCTCCGTGACCTGCGCGGCAAGGCCGCGAAGATCAAGGAGAAGCGCGAGAACTGAGCGCTCTGACGGAGTCCGTGCCGGGGTCGGGATAGCATCTCGCCCCGATGGACACCGAAGCGCAGCCGACGGAACGCGACCGCTCCTCCCGCCCCGGGACACCGGGTACGGAGGGCCGGTCGCGTTTCGCGTTGGTGGCACGGGTCGCCGACCGGCTCCCCGGCGGCCGGATCACCCTCTCGGTCCTCACCGTCCTGACGTCCCTGCTGCTCCTCAACGTCTTCGTGGCGCAGCCGTTCGAGATTCCGAGCGGATCCATGGAGCAGGGGTTGAGGATCGGGGACCGCGTTCTCGTAAACAAGTTGGCGTACCGTTTCGGTGCCCAGCCGCGCCGCGGCGATGTGATCGTGTTCGACGGCACCGGGTATTTCGGGGACGCCGACTACATCAAGCGTGTGGTCGGTGTGGGGGGAGACCATGTGGTCTGCTGCGACAGGAAGCGGAGGATCGAGGTGAACGGCCGGGCGGTCGACGAGACGGCGTTCCTCCATCCCGGGGACAGTGCCTCCAGCGTCCCCTTCGACGTCGTCGTGCCCCCGGGCCGCCTGTTCGTGCTCGGCGACCACCGCAGCGAGTCCAGCGACTCCCGCGACCACCTCGGCTCACCCGGCGGCGGTATGGTCCCGGTCGGCGACGTCGTCGGCCGGGCCGACTGGATCGTCTGGCCGTACCCCCACTGGACCCGCCTGACCCGGCCGTCCGCCTACGCGCGCGTGCCCGCCGCCCCCGCGGAGGGCGGCCATGGGTAGCCGCGGCAAGCCGCGCGGGGTGTCCGGCGGCCCCGCCGAGAACCTGCTGCCCACCGGGGTCCGCCGCACCACCGCGCCGGGCGGCGGACGCACGCGCGCGGAGCGCCGCAAACTGCAGCGCAAGGTCAAGCGCAAGCGCAGGCGCTCGGCCGTCCGGGAGATCCCCCTGCTGGTGGGAGTCGCCGTCCTCATCGCGCTCGTCCTGAAGACCTTCCTCGTCCAGGCGTTCGTGATCCCGTCCGGTTCCATGGAACAGACGATCCGGATCGGGGACCGGGTCCTGGTCGACAAGTTCACCCCCTGGTTCGGCTCCGAGCCGCAGCGCGGGGACGTCGTCGTCTTCCACGACCCCGGCGGCTGGCTCCAGGACGAGCAGACCGCCAAGAAGAACGACCCCGTCGTGGTCAAGCAGGTCAAAGAGGGCCTCACGTTCATCGGCCTGCTGCCCTCCGACAACGAGAAGGACCTGATCAAACGGGTCATCGGGGTCGGCGGCGACCACGTCAAGTGCTGTGACGCGCAGGGGCGCGTCACCGTCAACGGCGTACCGCTCACCGAGGGCGACTACCTGTACCCCGGGAACTCGCCCTCCTCCACCCCCTTCGACATCACCGTGCCCCAGGGCCGGCTGTGGGTCATGGGCGACCACCGGGACAACTCGGCCGACTCCCGGGCCCACCAGGACACGCCCTACGGCGGCACCGTCTCGGAGGACTCGGTGGTCGGCCGGGCCATGGTCATCGGCTGGCCGCTCGGCCACTGGACGCGCCTGGAGGAACCTAAAACCTTCGCAAGCGTCACCGACTCGGCGTCGGGGACGACCGCTGCTCCCCGGCTGTCGCATAGGGTTGATCCCGAGAATCCGAACGGAATGACACACCTCCCGACCCCTGCGGAACTCCCGCTCGTTATGGGAGTGGTGGGCCTGCGCCGTGTGCGGCGCGGGCAGCGGCACAGAGTGAGGAGTTGGCGTGGGGGATGTGGCGGTTGGCGCACGGTCGGGTCACGACGGCGAGGAGCACCGCGGGCACCCCGTGGGACCGGACGTTCCCGTCCCGGACAGCGCCATGACCTCCGGGAATGACCGGGCAGCGGGCGACGACGGCACGCCGGAGGGCGAGCCACGGCCCCGCGCCGGCACCGCGGACGCGGACGACGGGACGCAGCGGCCGAAGAAGCCGCGCTCCTTCTGGAAGGAGCTGCCGATCCTGATCGGCATCGCGCTGGTCCTGGCGCTGCTGATCAAGACCTTCCTGGTGCAGGCTTTCTCGATCCCGTCCGACTCGATGCAGAACACCCTCCAGGAGGGTGACCGCGTCCTGGTCGACAAGCTCACCCCGTGGTTCGGCTCCGAGCCCGAGCGCGGCGAGGTCGTCGTCTTCCACGACCCGGACAACTGGCTGGCGGGCGAGCCGACACCGAACCCGAACCCGGTGCAGAAGGTGCTCAGCTGGATCGGCCTGATGCCGTCGGCGGAGGAGAAGGACCTCATCAAGCGGGTGATCGGCGTCGGCGGCGACACGGTCGAGTGCAAGAACAGCGGCCCCCTGAAGGTCAACGGCAAGGCGCTGGACGAGCCCTACGTCTACCCGGGCAACACCCCGTGCAGCGTGGACGACCAGGGCGGCCAGTTCACGGTGAAGGTCCCCAAGGGCTACATCTGGGTGATGGGCGACCACCGCCAGAACTCCCGGGACTCGCGGTACAACCAGTCCGACAAGCACCACGGCATGGTCCCGGTCAAGGACGTCGTGGGCCGCGCGATCGTCAAGGCCTGGCCGATCAACCGCTGGGGCACCCTGCCGATCCCGGACACCTTCGACCAGCCCGGCCTCGACCGGCAGTCCTCCTCCGCCGCGTCCCTGTCGGTGGCCCCGCAGGGCGTGGCCGTCGCCGCGGTGCTGCCGTTCGCGGTCTGGCGGCGCAGGCGCACGGACCTGACCGGGACCGCGCCGACCGCCCGGAAGACGCCCACCGCCCGCCCGTGACCCGCGGGCCGTCGGCCCACGCCGGGCGGCGACGACCCCGGCGGGGCAGCACGACTGCCAGGAGGCGGACGCGCGCACCCGCGGGAAGCGGACGCCCCGCCCCCTCGGGCGTCGCCCGCGTGTGAAGCCGGCGCCTGCGATGCGGGAAGCGGACGCCCCTCTCCCCCTCGGGCGGCTCACCCGCCCAGCCCCTTCCCACGAGCCGTGAGGTGCACCTTCCGGCCCCGCTGATCCCGGTCCGGAAGGAGGGGCTGCCCCCGTCCGGAACCGCCGGGTAGGGTGCGGGTCCATGGGTGGCGAGAGCATGACGCGTACGGCCCCGCGCAGCGGCGGCACCGGCCCGGCACAGACCGGCGGCCGGCTCGGGCAGCGGCTGTCCGGACTGGCCGTGGCGCTCGGTCTGGTGCTGTTCCTGGGCGGATTCGGGTGGGGAGCGGTGGTCTACCGGCCCTACACCGTGCCCACCAGCTCCATGACCCCCACCATCGACGCCGGCGACCGGGTGCTGGCCCAGCGCGTCGACGGCGCCGACGTGCGGCGCGGCGACGTGGTCGTCTTCGAGGACAAGACCTGGGTCGACAACGCCAAGGTGGTCAAGCGTGTGGTCGCCGTGGGCGGGGACACCGTCTCCTGCTGCACCGAGGGCAAGCTGACCGTCAACGGCAGGCAGATCGACGAGCCCTACCTGCCCGAGGGCAGCCTGGCCGAACTCAAGGGCTTCGGCACCGTGACCGTTCCCGAGGGCCGGCTGTTCCTCCTCGGCGACGAACGCCAGGGTTCCCTGGACTCCACCGCCCACCTCACCGACGCGGCCAAGGGCACCGTGTCCCGGGACGCCGTCTCCGCCCGGGTGGACGCCGTCGTCTGGCCCTGGAAGGGCATGCTCAAGCGCCCCACCGGCTTCGAGCCGCTCGGCGCCCTGTCCCGGCCCGGACCACTGCGCACGCTCGAAGTGATGGTCATCGCCGGCGCGGTGCTGGTCCTCGGCGGCGGCGCCTACGGCCCCGTCGCGGGGCGCCTGAGCCGCTCCCGCGCTCGCACGGCCGGCCGGGAGTCGGCCGGTGCCCGCTGATCCCACGCGGCCGGCGGAGGAGTCGTACGAGGCCGGGGACGGTCCGCGCCGGGTCGCCCGCGTGGTGCTACTCGACCCCGAGGACCGCATCCTGCTCCTGCACGGCCACGAGCCCGACGACCCGGCCGACGACTGGTGGTTCACGCCGGGCGGCGGTCTGGAGGGTGCGGAGACGCGCGAAGAGGCCGCACTGCGGGAACTCGCCGAGGAGACCGGTATCACCGACGTCGAACTCGGCCCCGTGCTCTGGCGGCGGCGGTGCTCCTTC
Organism: Streptomyces sp. SID486; assembly: GCF_009865385.1. Lineage (GTDB taxonomy): Bacteria > Actinomycetota > Actinomycetes > Streptomycetales > Streptomycetaceae > Streptomyces. The sequence goes on from NZ_WWJT01000596.1 coordinate 8,669, forward strand.
CCGTTCGCGGGCCGCCGCTGGGACCAGGACGAGTGGTACTACCTGGCCCGTACGAGCCAGACGGCGACCGCGGCGACGGGGCTGACGGAACTGGAGCGGCGCAGCGTCGCCGGAGCGCGCTGGTGGACGTGCCGGGAACTGACCCGGGCACATGAGACGGTGTATCCGACCAGACTCGCCGAGCTGCTGCGCACGCTGCTCGTCGAAGGTCCCCCGGCCAAGCCCGTGACCCTCGACACGGAAATCGTCTGAGGGCCCCGGGGACTGGCGCACAATGGTGGGATCGCACGGCTGAAGGGGAACATGCCATGAGCGCCGAGGACCTCGAGAAGTACGAGACCGAGATGGAGCTGAAGCTCTACCGGGAGTACCGAGACGTCGTCGGTCTGTTCAAATACGTGATCGAGACCGAGCGGCGCTTCTACCTCACCAATGACTACGAGATGCAGGTCCACTCGGTCCAGGGCGAGGTGTTCTTTGAGGTGACCATGGCCGATGCCTGGGTCTGGGACATGTATCGGCCGGCTCGCTTCGTCAAGCAGGTCCGCGTCCTCACGTTCAAGGACGTGAACATCGAGGAGCTGAACAAGAGCGATCTGGAGCTGCCGGGCGGCTGATGACCTGCGCTTCCGGGCTCCGTCACCCATCCGGGTGGCGGAGTTCTCCACAACCGCGCAGTAGCCCACCAAGATCAACAGGGGGCGGCGGGACGCGTGACGGTTGGCGCCGGAGGTGGTGCCGACATGAACGCACGAGAAGCGATCGGCAAGTACGGCGAGGATCTGGCGGCGCGGCGGCTGGCCGAGGCCGGCATGACGATCCTGGAGCGCAACTGGCGCAGCGGACGGACCGGCGAGATCGACATCGTGGCCCGGGACGGGGACGCGCTCGTCGTCTGCGAGGTGAAGACCCGCCGGGGCGGTGACTTCGAACACCCGATGGCCGCGGTGACCCCCGAGAAGGCGGCCAGGCTCCGCGAACTCGCCGAGCACTGGATCCAGGCCCACGGAGGGGCCCCGCCCGGCGGCGTCCGTATCGACCTCGTCGGCGTCCTCGTGCCCCGCCGTGGCGCCCCGTCCGTCGAGCACGCGCGGGGGGTGGCCTGAATGGCGTTCGCCCGCACGTGCTCGGTGGCCCTGGTGGGCGTCGAGGGCGTGGTCGTCGAGGTCCAGGCCGACCTCGAACCCGGCGTGGCGGCCTTCACCCTGGTCGGCCTCCCCGACAAGAGCCTGACGGAGAGCCGGGACCGGGTGCGGGCGGCGGTGGTGAACTCGGGTGCGGCCTGGCCGTCCAAGAAGCTCACCGTCGGCCTCAGCCCGGCCTCGGTGCCGAAGAGCGGCAGCGGCTTCGACCTGGCCGTCGCCGCCGCCGTCCTCGGCGCGGCCGAGCGGATCGACCCCCGTGTGCTCGCCGACATCGTCATGATCGGGGAGCTGGGACTCGACGGCCGCGTGCGACCGGTCCGGGGCATCCTCCCGGCGGTCCTCGCCGCGGCGGAGGCGGGGTACGAACAGGTGGTCGTGCCCGAGTCCGCGGTGCCCGAGGCGTCGCTGGTGCCCGGGGTGTCGGTGCTCGGTGTGCGCAGTCTGCGCCAGCTGATCGCCGTCCTCACCGAGGAACCGGTGCCGGACGAGGAACCCGTGCCGAGGGAGATCCGCCCCGATCCGTTCCTCGCCGGTCTGGCCCTCCCCGGCACCGGGCTCGGCACGGGCGCCACCGACGGCGCGCACGCCCCCGACCTGTCGGACGTCGCCGGCCAGCACACCGCGCGGGCGGCACTGGAGGTCGCCGCGGCCGGCCGGCACCACGTGTTCTTCAAAGGGCCGCCCGGTGCCGGCAAGACGATGCTCGCCGAACGGCTCCCGGGCCTCCTGCCCGAGCTGGGCCGGGCCGAGTCCCTGGAGGTCACCGCGGTCCACTCGGTGGCGGGCATGCTCCCGCCCGGTCACCCCCTGGTCGACAGGCCCCCCTACTGCGCACCCCACCACTCCGCGACCATGGCCTCCCTCGTCGGCGGCGGGAACGGGCTGCCCCGGCCCGGAGCGGTGTCCCTGGCCCACCACGGAGTCCTCTTCCTGGACGAGGCCGCCGAGTTCCACAGCAGCGTCCTGGACGCCCTGCGCCAGCCCCTGGAATCCGGTCACGTCGTGATCGCCCGGGCGGCCGGGATGCTGCGGATGCCGGCCAGGTTCCTCATGGCGCTGGCGGCCAACCCGTGCCCGTGCGGGCGGCACGGACGAGGCGACGACATCTGCGAGTGCCGGCCGTCCTCGATCAAGCGCTACCGTGCCCGGCTGTCCGGCCCCCTCATGGACCGGGTGGACCTGCGCGTCACAGTGGAGCCGGTCGCCCGGGCCGAACTCCTGCGGATGGACACCCGTGCCGAGTCGACGGCCGTCGTGGCCGACCGGGTCCGCCTCGCCCGGGAGCGGGCCGCCAGGCGCTACGAGGGACTTCCCTGGCGCACCAACAGCGAGGTGCCCGGACACGAATTGCGTACCCGCTGGCACGTACAGCCCGGGGCACTGGCCAAGGCCGAGGAGGACCTGGACCGGGGCCTGCTCACCGCCCGCGGCCTGGACCGCGTCCTGCGGGTCGCCTGGACGCTCGCGGACCTGGGCGGCCGCGACCGGCCCTCGGTGAACGACGTGAACTGGGCCCTCGAACTGCGCACCGGTGTCCGCCGCGGCGCCCTCCTGGAAGGAGCCCCCAGGTGAGGACCGACCGACCCCGCCGGGCCGCACACCCGGGCAGCGGCGGGCTGGACGCCGACCGGGACGGCCGGACCGCGTGCCCGGAAAGCGCTGGGGCGGGGGCCGGCCGCCGGGGGACCGGTCCGGCCGCGGCGGG
>NZ_WWJT01000597.1 GCF_009865385.1 Streptomyces sp. SID486
TGCGCGAGGCGGTCACCAACGTGGTCCGGCACAGCCGCGCCGGCCGCTGCGAGATCCGGGTGAACGGCACGGCCGAGCGGGTCCGCCTGACGGTCACGGACGACGGCACGGGTGCCGGTGCGGACGACGCCGGGGGTGCCGGTACGCAGGACCGCACAGGTGCCGGTGCGGGTGCCGGCACGGACGACCACAGGGGCCCGGCCACGGACGACCGCGCAGGCGCCGGGGCAGGTACCGGTGGGAACGGCCGCGCAGGCGCCGGAGCGGGCACCGGCACCGGCGGTACGGGGCTGAAGGGACTGACCGAGCGCCTCGCGGCGGCGGGCGGCTGCCTCACGGCGGGCCCGGCACCACGCGGCGGCTTCACGGTCGTCGCCGACCTCCCCGTCGGCACGGACACGCTGACACCGACGGCCACGGCGCCCGGGGCGGTCTGACCCCCGCCCACCCGCCACCGGTCACGAGCCTCCGACCGACGGCCACCGGCCGACAGCCACCGGTCACCGGTCACCGGTCACCGGTCACCAGCCGACGGCCACCGGCCACCCGGCCGACGGCCAGCAACCAGCACCCAACGGTCGGCTGTCGACCGTCGGCGGCAAAGCAGTCGGTGGCAGGCAATCGGACGTCAGCGGAAGTGGGCTCGACGGCCGCCGCCGTACCCTGAGCGCATGAACGAGATGCCCCGGGACGGCCGCCCCGCCAAGTGCATCCGGGTACTGCTCGCCGAGGACCAGGGCATGATGCGCGGCGCCCTCGCCCTCCTGCTCGGCATGGAGGAGGACATCGAGGTCGTGGCCCAGCTGGGCTCGGGTGACGGCATCGTGGACGCCGTGCTGGCCCACCGGCCGGACGTGGCCCTGCTGGACATAGAACTGCCGGGCATGAGCGGACTGGACGCGGCGGCCGAGCTGCGTGTCCAGGCACCCGGCTGCCGGGTGCTGATCCTCACCACCTTCGGCCGGCCCGGTTATCTGCGCCGGGCGATGGAGGCGGGCGCGGGCGGCTTCCTCGTCAAGGACGGGCCGGTGGAGGAGCTGGCCGCGGCGATCCGGCGGGTGCTCGGCGGCGAGACCGTCGTCGACCCGGCGCTGGCCGCCGCCGCGCTCAGTGCGGGACCCAATCCGCTGACGGCCCGGGAGTGCGAGGTGCTGAAGGCGTCGGTGGACGGGGCGACCGTCGCCGACATCGCCGGCAGGCTCCACCTCTCCGAGTCCACCGTCCGCAACTACCTCTCCTCCGCGATCGGCAAGACCGGCACCCGCAACCGGGCCGAGGCTGTGCGGGAGGCCCGTCAGCAGGGCTGGCTGTGAGCAAGGGCCGTCCCGCGGTACGTCACTTCGTCACCTCCGCGTCCTTGTAGGTCGTCCCCGCCGGGCCGAGGCACACGAACCAGTTCCCTCCCGGGTAACCGGTGACCGGGCGGATCCGCGAGGAACCGGTGTCGGCCTCGGACGCGTTCGCCAGCCGGGCCACGGTGGACGTGCCGTCCTTCCAGCGGCAGGTCACCTCCCTGGCGGTCTTGGCCACGTGGCCGACCACCAGCCGCTCGGGCGCCGTCGCGCTGACCCCCTGGAGGGGGACGGCGGCCGACTGGAGGTCGGTGCCCGAGAGGCGGTCGACCTTCCTGGCCGTGTCGAACATGATCCCCAGCGCGCGACCGCCGCCGTAGGACCGGAACGAGAAGTACGAGCCCCGGCCGACCAGTTCGGCCTCGGCCACCGCCGGGCGGACGCCCGTCCGCTTCATGGCGTCGTACTGCCGGCCCGCCTCCCGCGCGTCACGTGGCGCCCCCCACACCTCGACCCAGACCGCCCACCGCCTGCCGTTCTCGGTCCCCCGCGCCAGCTCCGTGCGCTGCGGCGCGTACACGTGCCGCGCCTCGGCCGACAGCGGTCCGGGCGACGTCACCCGGTCCGCGTGCCGGCCGGGCAGCCCGGCGAACGCCAGCGCGGCCCCGGTCGAGCCCGTCAGCACCAGGGCGGTGGCCGCCAGCACCGCCCGGCGCCGTGCCCGGCGTCGCCGGCCGCCGCGGACGACCGCCTGGACGGGGGCTATGCCGATCTCGACCTCGTCCGCGGCGTCCGCGAGGAGGAGGGCGATGTCACTGTGCGCCATGTCGTGGTTCTCCAGGTCCCCGCTCGTCATTTCCGCCCTCCGTGCGTCACCGTCTCCGCCAGTTCCGGTATGGCGCGGAGTTTCGCGATCCCCTTGGCCGCGTTGCTCTTCACCGTGCCGACCGAGCAGCCCATCGCCGCTGCCGTCTGGGTCTCCGTCAGGTCCTCCCAGTAGCGCAGGACGACGGCCTCCCGCTGCCGCGCGGGCAGCCGGGCGAGCGCCGCGAGCAGCGTGCCGCGGTCGTCGGCCTGGGCGATCCGGTCACCCGTGTCGGCCACCTCGCGCACCAGGCCGGAGTCGTCCCGCGGTGCCAGGAACTCCCGGAGCCTCCTGCGGTGTCTGCGCGCGTGCGCGTTGATCATCACGCGGCGTACGTACGCCTCCGGGTCGTCGGCCGAACCGACCCGCCGCCAGGCCACGAAGACCTGTTCCAGTGTCGACTGGACCAGGTCCTCGGCGGCGTGCTGCTCCCCCGTGAGGAGAAATGCCGTGCGCATCAGCCGCGGCCAGCGGCCGACCACGAAGCTCTGGAACTCCTCGCTCCGAGTCTGCTTCCCGTCCCCCATGGGCACCTCCTAGATGTAAGAAGGAGTCCATGAGGCGCCCGGACCGTTGCCCCGGCCGGCGGAACCCGACGGATTCGCCGGCTCGTGCTCGGCGAGTCCGGCGCGGACGCGACCGGCTTCGTCGGCCGGGAGCTGCT
>NZ_WWJT01000061.1 GCF_009865385.1 Streptomyces sp. SID486
CTGAGGCCGCCGAACCCGCCCCCGGCTCCCGGAGCACCGCGCAGCGTGCCGCTCGGCGGGCGCGGCGGCGCAACCTCGCCCTGGCCGTCGGCACCGTCAGCGGCCTGGTCCTCCTACCCCTGGTGCTGTGGTCGGTGCTGGGCTCCGGCGGCACTCGCACGCCGGGCGCCGCCGGTACGCCCTCCGCGACCCCGGGCACGGGCACCGCCTCACCCCCGGGGGCGGGCTGGGCCGGTACGCACGCCGGAGCGCGGGGTGTCCTGCGCGGCCGGCTGCGCAACCTGACCTCGGGGCTGTGCGTCGGGATCGTGGGGGGCCGGGCCGTGCAGGGCGCCGAGACCGAACTCACCGCCTGCTCCGCCGCCGCGGGCCGGCAGTGGACCTACGCGGCGGACGGATCGCTGCGCAGTGCCGCCGCCCCCGGTCTGTGCCTGGACGCGCACCTCGGCTACTCGGTCCGCCTGGCCCCCTGCGCGGCCGCCCGCGACATCCGGTACGACTTCACCCTCCAGGGCGTCCTGGTGCCGCGCTGGAACCAGGAACTGGCCCTCACCCCGGCCGCGACCGACGGCTCCGGCGCCCTCGTGCTCAAGACCCGTGCCGCGGGCACCGCTCAGCGCTGGTCCATCGACACCGCGTCCGCCGGCACCGCCCACGCGGACCTGCGCATGGAGAACGTCGACTGGGACGGCGGCAGCACCCCCGTGCCGGCCGGTCGCGCCCCCCGGGTCACCCGCCCCGAACCGTCCGCCGCCACGGCCGCACCGCCCTCCGGGACACCCGCGACGCCGACGCCGACGCCGACGGCGACCCCGTCCGGCCCGGCGCCCTCCCCGGCCGTCAGCGGCGACCTGTGCACGGCGCATCCGGAGTACTGCGGCCTCGGCGGCGGACGCGGCGGACACGACCGGCCCGGCGGCCACCGGCACCACTGAACCGGGTGGGCCGGACGGCCAGATGGCCGGCGGCACGACTGTGCCGGGTGTGCCGGGCCGGCGGGATCGGCGCCGCCGGCCCGGGTGGACCGGCCAGGCGGCACCGGCGCCCCCCGGCCAGGGTGACCGGCCAGGCGGCACCGGCACCCCCCGGCCAGGGTGACCGGCCAGGCGGCACCGGCGCCCCCAGCTCAGGGGTGGTGCGGTGGCGGGGGCGGGATCGTCCCCAGGTCCGGGGCCGGTTCCGGCCACACCAGCAGCACGGGGCACGGCGCGTGGTCGACGGCGAACCGGACCGCCGGGCCGAGGCTCCTCGGCCCCAGCCGGGACCGGTCCCCGTCCCGGGCCAGCACCAGCAGCCCCGCCCCCGCCGCGGCGGCCACCACCTCCCGCTCCACCCGGCCCGACCGCTCCTCGCGCGAGCAGGGCCGCCCCAGCCGCTCGGCCGCCGCGTCCAGCAGCGCCGTCGCCGACGTCCCGCCGAGCGTCTCCAGCCGGTCACCCGGGTCCCGTTCACGGTGGCCGCGCCCCAGCAGCCCGGCGAAGGCACCGTGCGCCACCGCCGGCACGTCCGGTCCGCTCACGTGGAGCAGCACCACCTCGGCGCCGTCCGGAGCGTGGTCGCGCACGGCGTCCACGCACGCGGGCCAGGTGCCCTCCACCAGCCAGGCGATCACCCGCATGCCTCCGGCCTCCGTCCGTCCGCAGCCCTACAGAACCTGCAACGACCCCCACAGTGCCACCACCGCGACGGCGAGGGAGGACGGCACGGCGAGCAGACCGAGCCGGGTGAACTCCCCGAGGTCCACGTCGTGCTCGTGCTGGTGCACGATCCGCCGCCACAACAGCGTGGCCAGCGACCCGGCGTAGGTCAGGTTCGGGCCGATGTTCACCCCGAGCAGCACCGCGAGCACCACGCCGGGCCCGGCGGCCGCCGCCGGCGGCAGCAGGACCAGCACCGCGGGCAGGTTGTTGATCAGGTTGGCCAGCAGGGCGGCGAGGGCGGCGGTCCCGAGCAGTGCGAGCAGCCCCGTGCCCCCCGGCATGACCTCCCCCAGGACGTCCGCGAGCCCGTTGTCCACCACCGCCCGCACCACGATGCCCAGGGCCAGCACGAACGCGAGGAAGGCGGGGGCCGCCGCCCGCACCACCGTCAGCGGCGTGGCCTTCCGCCGCGCCAGGGCCCTTCCGGCCAGCACCAGCGCACCGGCGGCGGCCACCCAGGCCGGTTCGACGCCGAACGCCGACGCGACCACGAACCCGGCCAGCGTGCAGCCCACCGTCACCATCGCGAACAGCGGCAGGGGCGGTGCCTCTCCGGTGTCCTGTTCCGCCGCCGCCGCCGCCGCGAGGTCCCGGGCGAAGAACCGCCGGAACACCAGGTACTCGACGCCGATCGCGGCCAGCCACGGCAGCGCCATCAGCGCCGCGAACCGGGTGAAGCCCAGCCCGCTCGCCGCGAACGCCAGCAGGTTGGTCAGATTGGACACCGGCAGCAGCAGCGACGCGGTGTTCGACAGGTGCGTGCAGGCGTAGACGTGGGGCTTGGGCCGTACGCCGGTGCGCGCGGCCGTGGCGAAGACCACCGGCGTGAGCAGCACGATCGTCGCGTCCAGGCTGAGGACGGCGGTGATGGCCGACGCCAGCGCGAACACCGCCGTCAGCAGCCGCACCGGCCGGCCCGCCGCCCACCGCGCCGTCCACGCCCCGCACGCCCGGAACAGCCCCTCCACGTCGCAGAAGTGGGCGAGCACCAGGACCGCCGCCAGGAACCCGACCACCGGGCCGAGCCGTTCCGCCTCGGCCCGGGCGTGGCCGAGCGAGATCGCCCCGGTGGCGACGGCGATCCCGGCGGCGGGGACGGCCATGACCGCCTCCGGCCATCCGAAGGGCCGTACGACGGCCCAGGCCAGCACGGCGGCCAGCAGAACGGCGGACAGGGCCTCGGCGAGCGGGGTGTTCAGGGCGGGTCCTTCCGGAATCGATCACTGTGTGCCCGCCCATGAAAACAGATCCCCGGGAACGGACTACGACGACCGGCTGCCCGCCGCGCCCAGGAACTCCGCCCAGCCGCCGGCCGGGGACCGCCCGGGCGGCAGCGTGCGCAACTTGCGCAGCACCGCGGGGTCCTGCGCCTCCAGCCAGGCCACGAGCTGCTTGAAGGACACGAAGCGCACGTCCTCGTACGCGGCCATCCGCCCGATGGCCTCCTCGACGGCGTCCATGTAGATGCCGCCGTTCCAGCGTTCGAAGTGGTTGCCGATGAAGAGGGGGGCGCGGTTGCCGTCGTAGGCCCGCCGGAAACCGGCCAGGTAGGTGTCGCGGGCCTGGACGCGCCAGGCGTCGTGGCGCGCGCGGTCGCCGAGCGGGCTGCCGCCGGACTGGTGGGACATCATGCTGTGGTCCGTCGAGAGCACTTGGAAGGAGTGCCCGGCGAACGGTATGGACTGCAGCGGGAAGTCCCAGATCCGGCCGCCCTGCACCTTGCCCGGCCAGACCTGGAGCCCGCCGGGGGAGCTGGCGTCGTACTTCCAGCCGAGCGCGGCGGCGGTCGGCAGCAGGTTCGCCCGGCCCTCCAGGCACGGGGTACGGCCGCCGGTCAGCTCCTTGCCGTAGTCGAAGGGGAGTGGGGCGAGGTCGGTGAAGCCGGTGTTGGTCCGCCACTTCGTGACGAAGTCCACCGCCTGCTCGATCTCGCTGCGCCAGTCGGCCGGGGACCAGTTGCGCACCCCGCTCGCGCCGCAGAAGTGCCCGTTGAAGTGGGTGCCGATCTCATGGCCCTCCAGCCAGGCCGCGCGCACCTGCTGGAGCGTGGCGTGGATGTGCCGGTCGGCGAGGTAGCCGATGTCGGAGGCACCGACCGGGTGCAGCGGGGGCCGGTAGAGGTGCTTCCTGGACGCGGGCAGGGTGTAGATGCCGCTGAGGAAGAACGTCATCCCGGCGCCGTGGTCCGCGGCCACCTTGCGGAACCGGGAGAACAGTCTGCTGCTCAGTTCGCCCGCGCCGTCCCAGGAGAACACCACGAACTGCGGGGGCCGGCGGCCCGCCGGCAGCCTGGCCGGCGCCGGCTGGTGGGGCTGGGCGCCGGTGTCGGCGGTGGAGCCGTCCCCTATCAGCCGTCCGGGCCGGACCTGCGCGGTGCCCGTGCCGTCCACCGGCTCCGCCGCGCTGGAGCGCAGGCCGGTGCCCGCGGAGCAGGCGGCCAGCGGCGCGAGGGCGCCTGCCGCCGCTCCTGCCGTGAGCACCCGCCTGCGTGACATCCCGCTCATCTTCTCCCCGATCCCTGGTCGTGGCCCCTGCGGAGCCCGTTCGCCGTGCGGTCGACCGGTTCGATGAGCGGGGGGCGGGGAAAGATCGCGGCGGGCGGTGCCTGTTGCCGTTCTGTGACAATTGTGGCGCGGTCATGACGAACCCCGCCGCCTCGGGGGTGCCGCAGCGGGGTCCACGGGGGAGGGGCGCCGGCTCAGGGACCGGTGCCGGGGCTGAGCACCGTCAGCCGGACGGACGAGGCGTTCCCGGCGACCGGCACCGGACCGCCCGACCAGGCCACCTTCAACGGGTCCCGCTCGTCGGGCGGGGTGACCAGCAGCGCGGACGGCGTGGCCTGCCTCGCCCCGCTGATCCCCGGGTTGGAGAAGGTCAGGCCGGTCCAGGCACTCTGCCCGGGCCGGAGCGTGACGGTCACCGGGGAGCCGGGTTCCCGCCGCGGGTCGGCACCGAGCTGCCCGCCGGAGCCGTTCACGAAGGCGGCGCCCGGATAGCCGCGCAGGGTGCAGGTGCGGCCGGACCTGTTCGTCAGCACCACGGGGAAGTTCTCCTGGCCGGCGCCGGGGTCGTTGCGGCCCACGGAGGCGCGCAGTTCAGAGGTGTGACAGCGGGTGCCGCCGGCCGTGGCCGCGGTCGGTGCCGTGGCCGGGGGCGTACCGCCGCCCGGGGTGCCCGGGGAGCCCGAGGAGCGGGCCGCCACGGGGACGGAGGCGGAAGCGGAGTCGGACGGCGTCGACGCCGGGGCGGAGGCGGAGCCGCTCTTGCCGTCCTGCGCGGGCGCGGCCGTACCGGAGGCCGTGACCGGCGGGCTGCCGTGGACGTCCGTGCCGTTGCCGCAGGCGGTCAGGAGGCCCAGCACGGCAACCGAGCCCACGAGCAGGGCCCCGCGCCGCGCGGACCGGGGGGTGTACACCATGTCGCTCAACACTCCTGGAAGGTCACGGCACGCGACCGGGACGCGTGCCTGTGGCGCCGGGTGCGCCGTCAACACCGTCCGATGCGCGAAGCGCCGGAAAAGTTCGGGACACGCAGGGTTGTCTTCCCCGCCCCGGCCCCCGGCAGGCCCTTTTCAGCCCACCCGAAGCGAACGGAGTACGGCGTCGGTGGTGTCGCCGTCGCCCCGTCGGCGTATCTGCACGTACACCTGCGGCTGTCCGGTGCCGCCCGCGGGGACCAGCGCGGACTCGGTGACCGAGCCGCCGTCCGGGCAGCCGCGCCAGGACCGGACGAGTCCGTGCCAGTCGGCGTCGGCGAAGGAACGGGCGCCCGTGTAACGGCATCCGGAGTGGTCGATCCGCTCGACCTCGGCGGTGACGTCGCCGTCCGTGCTGATGCCCGCGAACACCCCGTTCACAGCCGCCGTCAGGTCGGGCCAGCGGGACAGGTCGTCGGCGACCACGAGGCCGGGCTCGTGCCCCGACGGCAGTCCGAGCACCCGCGGATCCCAGCCGGAGTCGCGTACCCCGCGGCCCCAGCCGGCCGGCACCTCCAGGCTCACCCGCCCGTCGGCGTCGGCGACCCGCACCCCGTCGCCGCCGGTGCCGCCCCGGTGCAGCACCACGGTCATGGTGACCGCCGCGACGGCGGCGGCGAGGGCCGCGGCGACGGCCAGGGTCACGGTGCCGAGCCGGCCGCGCACCCGGTCCAGCCGCCGAGCCGGCGGCACCGACGGGTCCGCCGCCAGCCGGTCCAGCTCCTGCGCGAACGCCAGGGCGCCCGGCCAGCGGCGCGCCCGGTCCGGCTCCAGCGCGCGCAGCAGCGCCCGCTCGACGCCCTCGCCCAGCTCCGGCCGCAGCCGCCGGGGTGCCGTCACCTTCCCCGGCTGCCCCGGCACGGTCCCGGTGAGCAGTTCGTAGCCGACGGCGCCCAGGCTGTAGACGTCCGCCCGCTCGTCGATGCCCACACCGGGCTCGGCCTGTTCCGGCGGCTGGTAGCCCGCCGAACCCGCGGCCAGGGTCAGCACGGAGCCCTGGGCGAGACTCTTGGCCAGGCCGAGGTCGGCCAGCAGCACCCGCCGGGTGCCGTCCGGAGCGGTGTGCAGCAGCACGTTGGTCGGCTTGATGTCCCGGTGCACGATGCCGGCCTCGTGCAGCGCGGCGGCGCTGCGGGCGGCCTCGGCCGTCAGCGTGAGCGCGTCCCGCACCGGCAGCGCGCCGCCCGCCGGCAGATCCGCGAGCGTGCCGCCGTCGGCGTACTCCATGACGAAGTACGGTCTGCCGTCCGGGAGTTCCCCGATGTCGTAGACCTGCACCACCCGGCTGGAACCCGCCCGGCGCAGCAGTCGCGCCTCGGACAGGAAGCGCTCCCTGACGTCCAGCCGGTGCGCCCAGTTCTCGGCGAGGACCTTCACCGCCACCGGAGCCTGCAGCTCGGGGTCGTGGGCCAGCCACACGGTGGCGAAGGCACCTGTGCCCAGGGGCCGTTCGAGGCGGTAGCGGCCGATCCGCTCCAGGGAGTGCATGCGACTATCATGCCTGCCCTGAGATCGACCCGAAGGGGGCCCTTCCGTGCAGGACCAGGCACCGGTGGAAGACCTCGCCCGGCGTGCCGCCGCGGGCGACAGCGGGGCCCTGGACCGGCTGCTGGCCGAGATCCGGCCCGAGGTCGTGCGCCGCTGCGCGCGCTTCCTGCCCTGCCGTGAGGACGCCGAGGAGGCCGCCCAGGACGTGCTCCTCCAGGTGGCCCGGCACCTCTCCGCCTTCGAGGGCCGCAGCCGCTTCGGCACCTGGCTGTACACCGTCGTCGCCAACTGCTGCCGGCAGAAGTACCGGGAGCTGAAGCGCCGGGCCGCCGAACAGCCCGCCGCCATCGAGCCCGCGCTCGCCGTCGATCCGCGCACCACCAGCGTGATCGCCGGTTCCCGGGTGGACCTGCTGGAGGCCCTGGACCGCCTGGAGCGGGAGCATCCGCATCTGGTGGCGCCGTTGGTCTACCGGGACATCTGCCAGCTGGACTACGCCGAGGCCGCCGAGCGCGCCGGGATCCCGCTCGGCACGCTCAAGTCCCGTCTGCACGAGGCCCGCAAGCAGGTCCGTCCCTGGCTGGCGGCCCCCTGAGACGTGCCGGTCCCCGTCAGCCCGCTTCCCCGCACCGGTCCTGCCCGCCGCCCGGCTCGTCCTCCTCGTACACCGGCAGCTCGGCCCAGATCGTCTTGCCCTCCGGGGTGTGTCTGCTGCCCCAGCGCTGGGTGAGCTGGGCGACCAGCAGCAGGCCCCGGCCGCCCTCGTCGAAGATCTTGGCCCGGCGCAGGTGCGGGGCGGTGTGGCTGGTGTCGGAGACCTCGCAGATCAGCGTGGCCGCGTCATGGATCAGCCGGAGCCGGATCGGGTGCGCGCCGTAGCGGATGGCGTTGGTGACCAGCTCGCTGACCACCAGCTCCGTCGTGAACGACGCCTCGCTCAGCGACCAGGCGTCCAGCTGCTCCACCACCTGCTTGCGGATCGGCGCGACCAGCGACGGGTCGGCCGGGACCTCCCAGGTGGCGACCCGGGAGGCGGGCAGCCCCTGGGTGCGGGCGACCAGCAGCGCGACGTCGTCGGCGGCGCCGCCGGAGGGCAGCAGGGCGTGCAGGACCCGGTCGCAGGTCGTGTCCAGGGAGTCCTCGTGCTGCGCGAGCGCGCGGTACAGCAACTCGCGGCTGGCGTCCCCGTCCCGCTCCCGGGACAGCACCAGGCCGTCGGTGTAGAGGGCGAGGACGGTGCCCTCGGGCAGCTCCACCTCCGCGGACTCGAACGGCAGCCCGCCGAGGCCCAGCGGGGGACCGGCGGGCAGGTCGAGCAGGCGCGGCCGGCGGCCCGGGCGCACCAGCACGGGCGCCGGATGCCCCGCCCGGGCCATCGTGCAGCGGCGGGAGACCGGGTCGTAGACGGCGTACAGGCAGGTCGCGCCGACCTCGCCGGGGCTGCCCTCGCCGCCGGACTCGTCCGAGAGCCGCAGCACCAGGTCGTCCAGGTGGGTCAGCAACTCGTCCGGCGCCAGGTCGATGTCCGCCAGGGTGCGTACGGCGGTGCGCAGCCGGCCCATGGTGGCGGACGCCTGGATGCCGTGCCCGACGACGTCCCCGACGACCATCGCCACCCGCATGCCGGACAGCGGGATCACGTCGAACCAGTCCCCGCCCACACCGGCGCGCGCGGCCGGCAGATAGCGGGAGGACGCCTCCAGGGCGGCCGTGCGCGGCAGCGAGCGGGGCAGCAGGCTGCGCTGGAGCGCGAGCGCCGTCTCCCGCTCGCGCGAGTAGCGGCGGGCGTTGTCGATGCAGACGGCGGCCCGGGCGGTGATCTCCTCCGCCAGCAGCACGTCGTCCGCGGTGAACGAGTCCGGGCGCCGGTGCCGGGTGAGCACCGCGACCCCGAGGGTCAGCCCGCGCGCCTGGATCGGCACCGACATCGAGGAGTGGATGCCGAACTCCCGCACCCGTTCGCCGCGTACGCCGTGCCAGGTCAGCCACTGGTCCATGTCACCGGTCGCCATCGAGGTGGCGATGGTGCTGCCCGCGGTCATCGCGTCGGCCTGCGGGGAGAAGTCCGGGTACTCCTCGGTCTGCCCGGGGCCGATCACCGCCTCCGGTACGCCGTCGAGCACCGACCGGTGGGCGGCGCGGCGCAGCCGTACCGGTGCGACGACGCGGGCCGGGGGCTCACCGCCGTACTCCTGGGGGTCCAGCAGGTCGATGGTGACGAAGTCGGCGAGCGCGGGCACGCACACGTCCGCCAGTTCCTGCGCGGTACGGGTGACGTCGAGTGTGCTCCCGATGCGCACGCTGGCCTCGTTGACCAGTTGCAGCCGCTGCCGGGCCCGCTGACTGTCGGTGACGTCGTGCGCGGCCATGCACACGCCCCGCACGCGGCCCGCGTCGTCGCGTACCGGTGCCATCCGGGCGAGCCAGGTGTGCGCCCGGCCGTCCCCGTCGGTGCGCAGGAACGTCCGCACGTCCAGCGGCAGGCCGGAGGTCAGCACCCGCAGCAGGCCCTGTTCCAGTTCGTCGCTCTGCGCCCTGCCGTCGATCTCCGCGAGCCGCAGGCCCCGCAGCCGCTCCTCCGGCAGCCCGACCACGGCGGCCATCGCCTCGTTCATCCGGCGCAGCCGCAGCCGCTCGTCGTACACGGCGATCGCGCAGGGCGACTGCACGAGGCCCGCCTCGGCGAGCGGGTCCTGGACGGCGGGCGGCTCGGCGCCGGTGAGCGGGGTGACCACGAGCCAGTCGCCCGGGTGTCCGTCCTGCGGCGGCCGGTGGTGGGCCAGCAGCCACACCGGGAGGATCCGGCCGTCCCGGTGGCGCAGCCGGACCGTGCCCTGCCAGCGGGAGCCCGGGGGCGGCGCCGGGGTGCCGCCGCCGGCCAGCAGGCCGGCGGCGGGGCGGCCCAGGACGGCGTCTGCGGGGTGGCCGAGCAGGCGCCGGGCGCCCTCGTTCCACTCCGTCAGCGTGCCGTCGTCGCCGATGACGGCCCTGGCCGTGGCCGCATCGTCGAACGGATAGACCCGGCTCATCGTCGCCGCTCCCAAGCGCGCACTCACAGTGAACGGGTGACACCACCCGTGTTCCAGCGTAGTGCTTCCGGCCCTCGTGTGGACGCCGTCCCGCACCACATGGCCGACCGTTCGCCCGCGGTCACGGGCCTGGTCAGGGGGAATACAGCCGATCGCGGGCGCGGGCGGTGGCCCGGCGCTGACGGGCTCTTGGCGATCCCGTGTGGCAATACGTCAGAATCTGTTTGCGGACGACAAGTTGTGAGTGGTTCTGGGCTCTGATGCGGGGGAGACGCGGGGACGGCCACGCCGGCCGCTCTCCGCTCGCGGCCCCGGCGAGCCGCGCATCCGGACCACGACGGCCCGGCGTGGCGCGCGACGGCCGCACCCCGCCCGGCCGCGGCGCCGGTCAGCTCTCCCGCCCCGGGCACGACACCACCGGCGCCACCGGCGCCACCAGCATCCCCATCGGCGGATCGGCGGATCGCCGGGTCGACGGATCGGCGGATCGGCGGGTCGCGGGTCGGCGGGTCGCGGGTCGCCGGATCGGCGGGTCGGTGGTTGGGCGGGTGGATGGGGCGGTGGTTGGGAGGTTCGGTGGATCGGCGGTTCGGTGGCGGGTCAGGCGGCGTCGTGGAAGACCAGGCCCAGGGTCCGCCGCCGTCCGGACCGCACGGTGCTCACCCCGTGCCGCATGTTCCCGGCCGACCAGCCGCGGCGTGTGCGCACGGGGCGGTCGCGGGTGGTGAACACCAGGCCGTGCCCCTGCCGCAGCACGCTCGCCGAGCCCCGGGACTGGGCGCGCGGGCGCTGCTCGACCATGAGGAACTCGCCGCCGGTGTAGTCGGTGCCGTACGCGTCCAGCGCGATCACCACCTGGAGCGGGAAGACCAGTTCGCCGAACACGTCCCGGTGCAGCGCGTTCCAGTCACCCGGCCCGTAACTGAGCAGGATCTGCGCCGACCGGTCCTGTCCGGCCGCGTGGCAGCGCGCGAGCCACTCGTCGAGCGAGTCGGGCCACGGGGCCGGGCGGTCCAGCCTGGCCGCCCAGTCGCGGGCGACCGGCAGCAGGCGGGGGTAGAGCGCGGCCCGCAGGGCGGCGACCGGGGCGGGCAGGTCATGGGTGAGATAGCGGTACTCGCCGGAGCCGAACCGGTGCCGGCCCAGGTCGACCGTGGTGCGGAACAGCTCGGGTCTGTCGTACAGGGCGGCCAGTTCCGCGCATTCGGCCGGTGTCAGCAGCGCCCCGGTGGGCGCGCTGCCGTGCTCGTCCAGCTCGGCCGTGAGCGCGGACCAGTCGGTGCGGTCCGCACGGCGGCGGGCTTCGGCCAGCGTGAGCGTCACGGCTCCGCCCCTCACAGCAGGGCGGGCGGCAGCGCGCCCTCGTGGGTGAGCAGCCACAGTTTGCGGTCGGCCCCTGCCGCGTAGCCGCGCAGCGAGCCGTCCGCGCCGACCACCCGGTGACACGGGCGGAGCAGGAGCAGCGGGTTCGCGCCGAGTGCCCGGCCCACCGGACGGATCGCGGCGCGGGGCAGGCCGAGCCGGGCGGCCAGCTCGCCGTAGGTGGTCGTCGTGCCGTACGGGACGTCGTCCAGGGCCCGCCAGACGCTTTGCTGGAACGGGCTGCCCGCGGGGGAGAGGCGCAGGCCGAACCGGGTGCGGCGGCCCGCGAAGTACGCGTCGAGCTGCCGGTGCGCCCCGGCGAACGGACGGTCCTCGCGCTCCTCGGGGCGGACCGCTGGTGCGCCGCGCTGCCCGGGCAGGGACAGCGAGGTGAGGGTGAGGCCACCGGCCGGAGACACGGAGCCGGTCAGCAGCAGGTCGCCCAGCGGGCTCGGATGGACGGTGTGGACCGTGCGGACAGTGGAGGTGGCGGGCAGGGTGTGCGTCGTACGGACGATGGGGGTGGCGGGCGAGGTGTGCGTCGTACGGACGGTGGGGGTGGCGGGCAGGGTGTGCGTCGTACGGACGGTGGGGTCGGCGTGGACGGTGTGCGTCGGCATCGGGGGGCCTCCTCGGCTTGTTCCGTGCTGTCGAGTCTGCTGCGCCGCGCGCCGTGTCACCGGCGGGAATCGGACACGGCCCTGTCGTCCCGCCGGTACCGTGCCGGACACGGTCCCACCTGCGGGTATTTACCGTCGAGTACCCGCGCGGTACCGTGAGGGACATGCCAGCTCTGAATGTGGAGTTCAGCGAACGGGAACTAGAGGACCTGCGGCAGATCGCCAAGGAGCGGGGCACGTCGATGAAGGCCCTCGTCCGTGCGGCCGCCGCCGCCGACATCGCCCGGCACCGGGCGCTGCAGGAGGGCGCCGAGGCGTTCCGCCGCTTCTTCGCCGGCCACGCCGAGGAGTTCGCCGCGGCCTTCCCCGACGACGAGCGTCCCGCCAGGGGCGAGGCCGCCTGAGCGATGCCCTCCGTCATCCACATCGACGTCCCGTGGCTGCTCCAGCGGCACGAGGAGGTCCTGCCCGACCAGCCCGCCGTGGACGACTTCTCCGCGCTGGTCGCCGCCGTGGCCCGGCACCGGGTGGACCCGCCCCGGCTCGGCGTCGACTCCGACCCGGCCTGGCGCGCCGCGGCGCTGCTGCACACCCTCGCCGTGCTCAAGCCGCTGCCCGCGGCCAACGCCCGGTTCGCCTGCGCGACCGCCGTGGCCTACATGTTCGTCAGCGGCGCCGGCATCGACCCGCCCTACGGCGCCCTCGTCGACCTGGCCCGCGACCTGATCTCCGGCAAGACCGACGTGTACGGTGCCGCCGACCGGCTCCGCTCCTGGCAGATCTGACACCGCAAGGCCGGCCGTCCCCTGACTTCCTGTCAGCCACCGTCGTTGTCCGGCGGGCGCCTTGTTGCCGGTGTGGAAGTTGTGCAAGGGTGCGAGCCCGGTGCGACCCCGCTCGCCCGCAGACGTGGGAGCGGGCACGACGCGCACCGACGCACCACGCGCCGAAGGAATCCGCTCAGTGCCCACCCCCCACCCCCCGCGTCCGCCCTAC
>NZ_WWJT01000598.1 GCF_009865385.1 Streptomyces sp. SID486
CCGCCGCGATCGCCGGGCGGGCGGCGGACGGGGCGCGGGCACCACGGGAGGGGGCGCCGTGACCTGGCTGGCGCTGGTGGAGAGCAACACCACCGGTTCCGGGCGGCAGTTCTGCTCGGCGGCGCGGGAACTGGGGCTGCGGCCCGTCGTGCTGACCGCCGCCGCCGAGCGCTACCCCTATCTGGCCGAGGACGGTGTGTGCCACCTGGCGGTGGACACCGGCGACTCCGCCAAGGTGCTGGCGGCCTGCCGGCGTCTGGCGGCCGGTGCGGGCCTTGCCGGTGTCACGTCCAGCTCGGAGTACTTCGTGGCGACGGCGGCAGCGGTCTGTGCCCGGCTGGGGCTCGCGGCACCGGACCCGGAGACGATCGTCCGCTGCCGGAACAAGGACCGGCAGCGGGCCGCGCTGGCCGCCGCGGGGGTCGCGGTGCCGTTGTTCCGTACGGCGGCCGAGGCGGCCGACGCGGTCGCCGCCGCCGCGCACATCGGCTTCCCCGTCGTGGTGAAGCCGACCACGGGCTCGGGCTCCGTGGGGGTCCGGCTGTGCGCCACCGCCGGCGAGGTGGCCCGGCATGCCGCGGCGCTGCTCGCCGCGTCCGTCGACGAGCGGGGCCGGGCGATCCCCAAGACGGTGCTCGTCGAGCAGTACGTGACCGGGGCGGAGCTGTCGGTGGAGACCTTCGACGGCACGGTGGTCGGCGTGGTCGCCAAACACCTCGGGCCGGAACCGTACTTCGTGGAGACGGGGCACGACTTCCCGGCAGCCGACGTGCCCGCCGGCGTTGCGGACACCGCGCTGCGTGCGCTGTCCGCCCTCGGACTGGGCTGGGGTCCCGCGCACACCGAGCTGCGCCGGGGCCCGGACGGGCCGGTCGTGATCGAGGTGAACCCCAGGCTGGCCGGAGGCATGATCCCCACGCTGGTACGGCTCGCGACGGGCGTGGATCTGGTGGCCGCCACCGTGGCCCGGGCGGCCGGCCGCCGCGTCCGCACCCGGGCGATGCGGTCCGGCCACGCCGCGATCCGTTTCGCGACGGCCTCCCGGGCGGGTGCCGTCACCTCGGTCCGCGGGACCGGGGCGGCGCGGGCCGTGCCCGGTGTGGAACTGGCCGAGATCACCGTGTCCCCGGGGACGTCCGTGCTGGAGATCACCCACTCGTTCCGGGACCGGTTCGGCTATGCCGTCGCCACCGGCCCCGACGCCGCGACCGCCGCCGCCCGCGCCGAACGCGCGGTGGCGCACCTGCAGATACTCACCGCCGAACCCCAGGAGACCCGATGAGCGACCCGCACCGGCCCACCGGCACGCGGCTTCCCCGCTGGACGATCGTCGGCGCCGTCGTCGAGCCCCGTTCCGCGCAGCATCGCAGGACTGTCCCGCCCGGGCTGCAGGCCGCGCTGTGCGGGCGGGCGGACGAACTCGGTGTCGACCTGGCGGCGCTGCTGTTCGCGGTCCAGCTGAAAGTGCTGTCCGCCGTCACCTCCGAACGCAGCATCGTGACCGGGCGCCGTACCAACACCGGCCGGAGCGCGCACGCCGCGACCGTGTCCGACGGCTCGTGGCGGGACCTGGTCGCCGAGGCGGCCCGCGCGCTGGCCGACCCGTTCGTCGCCCCCACCGAGACGCTGCTGGACCTGCGGACCGGCCGGGACGGCGCACTCGACCCCGCGACGGCGGCCGCGCTGCACTACGACGCCGACCTCACCATGACGCTGACGTACCGCCAGGACGTGCTCACCCTGGAGCACGCCGAGCGCCTGACCGGCTACCACCTGACCGCCCTGGAACTGCTGGCCGCCGATCCCGGCGCGGACCACCACGGCAGGTCCCTGCTCTCCGCCGAGGAGCTGGCCTTCCAGCGCGACTCGCTGTGCGGTCCGCACCGGCCGCTGCCGGACGCGCTGTTCGTGGAGCTGTTCGAGGAGCAGGTGCGCCGCTCCCCCGGAGCGGTCGCCGCCGCGCACGGCACACGGCGGTGGACATACCGCGAACTCGACGAGATGTCCAACCGGATCGCGCACGCCCTGCTCGACGGCGGCCTGGACACCGAGGACGTGGTGGCCGTCGTGACCGACCGGACGCTGGACTGGCTCGCCGCCACCCTCGGCGTGCTCAAGGCGGGCGGCGTCTATCTCCCGGTGCGTCCCGACTTCCCCGCCGCCCGGGTCGCCGACCAGCTGCGGCGCAGTGCCTGCCGGCACGCACTGACCGACCCGAGCGGCCGGGAGCTGCTCACCTCGGCCGTCGCCCTGAGCGGGCAGGAGTGCCGCACCCTGCTCGTCGAGGACGCCTGCCGGACCGCGCGGACCGGTTCGCCGGGGCGGCGCTGCGAGCCCGGGCAGCTCGCCTACATCTACTTCACCTCCGGCTCCACCGGCGCGCCCAAGGGCGCGATGTGCGAGCACGCGGGCATGCTCAACCACCTGTACGCCAAGGTCGACGACCTGGAGCTGAGGACCGGGGACACGGTCACGCAGACCGCCTCCCAGTGCTTCGACATCTCGCTGTGGCAGCTGCTGGCACCCCTGCTGGTCGGTGGCTCCACCCTCTTGGTCGACACGGCGGACCAGCTCGACGTCGACCGGTTCGTCGACCTGCTGGCCGGCGGCGGCGTCCAGGTCGCCCAGGTCGTCCCCGCCTTCCTCGACGTGATGCTCTCCCGCCTGGAGGCCGTCCCGCGCGCGCTCGGCGATCTGCGTGCGCTGTCGGTGACCGGGGAGGCGCTCAAGCCGGGCCTGGTGGAACGCTGGTTCACCCTCTGCCCGGACATCGCCCTGGTCAATGCCTACGGCGCCACCGAGGTGTCGGACGACACCATGCACGCGGTGCTGCGGGGCAGGGCCGAACGGGACCTGCCCGTGGTCCATGTCGGCCGCTCCCTGCGCAATGTGAACACCTACATCCTCGACGAGCGGCTGCGGATCGTGCCGCTCGGCGCTCCCGGCGAGATCGCCTTCTCCGGGGTGTGCGTGGGCCGCGGCTACATCAACGACCCGGAGCGTACGGCGCAGGCGTTCACCTCCGATCCCTACCTGCCGGACACCCGGCTGTACCGGACGGGCGACTACGGGCGCTGGCTGCCGGAGGGCACCATCGAGTTCCTGGGGCGGCGCGACGAGCAGGTGAAGGTCCGCGGTTTCCGGATCGAGATCGGCGAGATAGAGAACCGTCTGCTGCAGATGCCGGGCGTCACCGAGACCGCGGTGGTGATCGTCGGCAGCGGGGACGCCACCAAGCACCTGGTCGCGTTCCACACCGGGTCGGACAGCCTGCAGTCGGCCGATCTGCGGGACTTCCTCTCGGCCGCGCTGCCCGAGTACATGGTCCCGTCGTACTTCCACCGGCTCGACACCCTGCCGCTGACCGAGAACGGCAAGACCGACAAGAAGTACCTCACCGGGCTCGCCGCCGAGCTGGCGCAGGGCACCAGCGCCTACGTACCGCCCGCCACCGACGCCGAGCGCCGGCTGGCCCTCGCCTGGGCCGAGGTGCTGGGTGTCCTGGTCGGCCGCATCGGCCGGGACGACGACTTCTTCACGCTCGGCGGCACCTCGCTCGCCGCGGTGCGCCTGGTGGTGCGGCTGGACCGCCGGATCTCGCTGCGGGACATCACCGCCCACCCGGTCCTGCGCGACCTGGCCGCGGTGCTCGACGCCGCCGCGCCGACCGGGGCCGAGGAACTGCTGCAGCGCCTCGGCACACCGTCCGGCGGCACGCGGGGCACACTGGTCTGCTTCCCCTACGCGGGCGGGAACGCCCTCAACTTCCAGGCGCTCGCCCGTGAGCTGGCCCCGGCGGGGGTGGGTGTGTTCGGTGTGGAGCTGCCCGGGCACGACATCAGCCGGCCGGACGAGCCGCTCGCCGACGTGACCGACATCGCGCGCAAGGTGCTGAAGGAGCTGCCGGACGGTCCCGTCCTGCTGTGGGGGCACTGTGCCGGCACCGCCTACGCCGTGGAGCTGGCGCGGCTGCTGCAGGACGCCGGCCGCCCGGCCGAGCGTCTCTTCCTGGCCGCTCAGCTACTGGACGAGCCAGCCGAGTTGGCCGAGGAGAGCGCTCAGGTCAGCGCCCTGGACGACCGGCAGGTCACCGCCCTGCTCGCGGACGACAGCGCGTACGTGGAGCTGGACCGGATGCGCGCGGAGCGCTCGGACGTGGTCGGCCGCGCCTACCGGCACGACGTGTGCTCCACCAACGCCTATTTCACCGGACTCCAGAGCGGTGCGCGCCAGGGCCTGCTCAGCACTCCGGTGGACGTCGTGGTGGCGGCCGACGACACCCGGACCCGGGAGCCGGCACAGCGGTACAAGCTGTGGGAGCAGGTCGCCGCCGCGGTGTCCCTGATCGCCCTCGACGGCGGGGGCCATTACTTCGCACGGACCCGAGCGGCGGAGGTGGCCGCCCTGGTCGCCGCCCGCTGCCCTCGGCGGTGACGCCGGTGAGTTCCAGCACCACCGCTCCCGTCGGCGCCCCGGTCCACGGCCGGGGCGCCACGGGGGTCAGCACGTGTTTCGGGACCTTCGGCGAACTCCTCCAGGGCGTCCTGCCCGAACCCGACGCCGACTTCCTGGTGACGCTGCCGGTCGCCCGGTGGACCATGGCCACCTTCCGGGCCGTGCCCGGTGCGGCCGGTGTGTCGGTCCGGCCGGGGCACAAGACCAAGGCGCGGCGGATCGCGGAGATGGTCCTCGCGGGAGCCGGCGCGCGCCTCGGCGGGGTGCTCACGCTCGACGGCACGCTGCCCGAGGGCAAGGGCATGGCCAGTTCCTCGGCCGATCTGGTGGCCGCGGCCCGGGCCGTCGCCAACGCCCTCGGCACACCGCTGCCCGAGGCACGGCTGGAGGAGCTGCTGCGTCGCATCGAACCGACCGACGGGGTCCTGTACCCGGGGATCGTCGCCTTCGACCACCGGCGGGTACGGCTGCGCGGCCTTCTGGGATCGCTGCCCACCATGACGGTGGTCGGCCTGGACGAGGGCGGCACGGTCGACACGGTCGCCTTCAACCGGATCGCCAAGCCGTTCACGACGGCGGACCGGCAGGAGTACGCGCGGCTGCTGGAGCGCCTGACCGGTGCCGTACGGCGCCGTGACCTCGCGGAGGCCGGCGCGGTCGCCACCCGCAGCGCGGAGATGAACCAGGCGCTGTGGCCCAAGCGCACCCTGCCGGACGTCCTGCGCATCGGCCGGGAGGTGGGCGCGCTGGGGATCGTGGCGGCGCACAGCGGCACGATGCTGGGTGTGCTGCTGGACACCGCCGGCCCCGGCTACGTCGAGAAGGTGGCGGCCACCGTACGGGCCTGCTCGCACCTGAGCGACGACGTCTCGCTGTTCCGCTCGCTCAGCTTCGACTGAGGTCCAGCGGATCCGCCAGGGCGACGACCACGCGTCGTTCGCCCTGGTACGGGTCCCGGCTGTGGGCCATCCGCAGGTTGTCCACCAGCAGCAGATCGCCGTCCCGCCAGGGTTCGCGGATGGCGTGCGCGTCGTAGACGGCGTTGATCAGGTCGACGGTGCCGCGGTCCAGGGGCGTGCCGTCGCCGAAGCGGGTGGTGAACGGCAGGCCGTCCGCGCCGCAGGCGAAGACCAGGTAGTCGCGCACGGCCGGGTCCATGGTCCACTCGTTCAGGAACGCGAGCTGGTTGAACCAGACCCGCTCGCCGGTGCCGGGATGCCGTCGTACGGCCGGCCGGACCCGCCGGGTGCGCAGGGTCCCGTCGGCGCTCCAGGAGCAGGTGATGCCCTCCTGTGCGCAGTACCGTTCCACCTCGGCCGGGTCGGTCGTGGCGAAGGCGCTCTGCCAGTCCACGCCGACCGGGCCGTTGTGCGTGCGCAGCAGCTCCCAGCCGTGCCGCTCGGCGCGGTCGGCCAGGGCGGCGGGAAGACCGCGCAGCACCGCCGCCCCGTCGGCGAGTGCCACCGCCCCGCCCGCGGCCGGCGCGGCCAGGCAGACGAACACCTGGCGGGCGGGGACCCGCAGGGAGTAGCTCAGCTCGTGGTGCATGCACATGGGCTGGTCCGGCGGCCACTCGGTGGACGAGTACAGGTGCGAGCCGAGCACGGCGCGCGGGGCGAACGGCTCGCGCTCCTCCATCGGTTCACCGGTGACGGCCCGCACGGCGGCCGCCGCCGCGGCCTCGTCGGCCAGGGCGAGTCCGCGCACCAGCACGGCGCCGTACTCGGCGACGACCGCCTCCAGTGCCGCGCGGTGTCCCGCGAGACGGTCCGGCGGACCGGTGATCTCGGCGACGGGCGGCCTTCCGGCCTCGGTCGTGAGCGGGAACGGCAAGGGGAACGGGAGGGTCGTCGTCATGCGTCGGCCTTGTCTCGGGCGCGGAAGGTGAGGTTCAGCGTGGAGGCGACCAGCGGCCCGGCGGCCGGCCGTGGGGCGGTGGCGCGGTCCGCGTCCCGGTACGCGACCAGCGGCCCGGCGGCCGGCCGTGGGGCCTGCGGGACGTCCGCGTCCCGGCGGTCCCACCACAGGCGCCGGCGGTGGAACACCGGGGCCGGCAGGGCGGTGCGCCGCGGTCGGTGCGCGGGTGCCGGGGAGACGACCGCGTGGGCGTTGGTGCCTCCCAGGCCGAAGGCGCTGACGCCGGCGAACCGGCGGGCGCCGGTCCACGCCCTCAGCCGGGTGGCCGGCACGAACGGCGAGCCGGCGAAGTCGAACCGCGGGTTGGGCGTGTCGCAGAACAGGGTGGGCGGTATCTCCGCGTGTTCCACCGCGAGCAGGGCCTTGACGAGCCCGGCGATCCCGGCGGCGCTGAGCAGGTGCCCCAGGTTGGACTTCACACTGCCGAGGGCGCAGAAACCGGTCTCGTCGGTGGACTCGCGGAACACCTCGGTCAGAGCGCGCAGTTCCAGGGGGTCCCCGATCATCGTGCCGGTCCCGTGGGCCTCCAGCAGGCCGATGTCCCGCGCGCTCACGCCCGCGCCGTTCAGGGCGCGCCGCACGACCTGGGCCTGGGCGACCGGGTTCGGGGTGGTCAGTCCCATGGTGTGCCCGTCGTTGCCGACCGCGACGGCCTCCAGCACCGCGTGCACGCGGTCCCCGTCGGCGAGCGCCCGGTCGAGCGGTTTGAGGAGCAGCACACCGCAGCCCTCGCCCGGCACGAACCCGTCGGCGTCCTTGGCGAAGCTGGCGCATCGGCCCCTCGGCGACAGGGCGCGCGCCACGCTGAACTCCAGGTAGGGCTCCTCGTCCAGCAGGACTTCCACACCGCCGGCCACGGCCAGCCGGGACTCTCCGGCCTGCAGGCTGCGCACCGCGGTCTGCACGCTCACGAGCGCGGAGGAGCAGGCGCTGTCGACGACCAGGGCGGGGCCGCGGAAGTCGTACTGGTGGGCCACCCGCGCGGCGATGAAGTTCTGGTCGCCGCCCAGGCCCCCGGCGGCGGCCGTCAGCCCGATCCGGCGCCGGTAGCCCGACATGCGGGCGCCCATGAACACGCCGACGTCCGAGCCGCGCAGCTCCTCGTCGCGGTACCCGGCGTCACGCAGGCAGGCGGCGGTGGCCTCCAGGGTCAGCCGGATCGCGGGGTCGAGGTCACGTGCCTCGCGGTCGCCCATGCCGAAGAACTCCGGGTCGAAGTCCTCGAGCGCGTCCACGAAGCCGCCCCACTTGCTGATGCTGCGGCCCGCCTGCTGCTCGGGCCGGTAGAGCCGGTCCACGTCCCAGCGGCCGGGCGGCACCTCGGTGACCGCGAATCCGCCCGTCCGGAGAAGTCGCCAGTAGGCGTCGAGGTCCGGCGCGCCCGGGAAGCGGCAGGCCATCCCGATCACCGCGATCCGCCGGCCGACGGCGACGGGGCCCGCGGGGACGGCCGGCATCGGCGGGGGGACGGTGTCCGCCGAGACCGGCGGGGAGACGGGACCCGCCGAGACCGGCGGGGGGACGGAGCCCGCCGAGACCGGCGGGGGAACCGGGAGAGCGGGGGCCGCCGGGACGACCGAATCCACCGGAACCGGTGGGGCGACCGAATCCGTCGGGACCGGTGGGGCGACCGATTCCGCAGGGACCGGTGGGGCGACCGGGTCGGTCGTCGGGGCGACACCGGCGCCGGACAGATGGGCTCCCAGACGGCCCAGCGTCGGGTGGTCGAGCAGCACCGCGGGTTCCAGGGGCCGGCCGGTCCGGGCCTCGATCCGGGTGACCAGCTCCGCGAGCAGTACCGACTCGACCCCGAGGTCGCCGAAGGTCACGTCGTGCTCCAGTTCGGGCTCGGGAATCCCGAGGACCTCGGCGACCACCGTCACCAGCCAGGCGGGCGGCACCTCTGATCCCGAACCCGCCTCGCCCGCGGCTCCCTGTGCTGCGTCGGCACCGGCGGGGGCGGGGGCGGAGGCGGAGGTGACGGCCTGGAGGTCGGCGACAGGTGTGGGGTGGGCGGTGACAGGTGCGGGGTGGGCGGTGACAGGTGCGGGCTGCGCGAGGCGCGGGGCCGGCTGCGTCACGTGCGGGGCGTACCGGGCGGTGGGCGTGACGTCGGGGGCCGAGGGCGTGACGGGTAGGGCGGTGGGCGTGACGGATAGGGCGGTGGGCGTGACGTCGGGGGCGGGGGGCGTGACGGGTGGGGCGGGCTGCGGGGCGTGCGGGATCCGCAGCGCCGTTTCGGGGTCGAAGCCGCTGTCCACCGCCTGGACGGGCAGCAGCACCGAGGCCGCCGGCCCGTCGAGCACACGGTCGAGTACGTCCAGACCGGCGTCGTCCGGCAGCGCGTGCAGGCCGATCCGGGCCGCCGCGTCGGGCCGGCCGGTCGCGCCGCCGCTGTCCCGCCACACGGGCCAGTTCACGGCACGGACACCCGGCCGGTGACGAGCCACCAGGTCCAGATAGGCGTTGGCCGCCGCGTAGTCCGTCATCCCCGCGGCCAGCACCGGGGCGGCCGCGCTCACGGAGGAGAAGAGCAGGACGAACGCGAGCGGGTCCTGCTCGGTCAGGTCCAGCAGGGCGTCCAGGCCGTCCCCCTTGGGTGCCAGCACCTCCCGGATCCCGGCCGGCTCCTTGTGCACGAATGCCGCCGGTCCCGCCGACGACCGCCCCGCACAGTGCACCACGCCCCCGACGGGTCCGAGCGCGGTCCTGACCCCCGCCAGGAACGCGGCCAAGGCCGGCCGGTCGTCGAGGGAACCGCAGTGGTGCATGACGCGCGCCCCCCGCCGCTCCAGCTCCCGGACCGTCGCCACGGCCTCGGCCGTGGCGGCGGGCAGGTCCTCGCGCGCCCACTCGTGGCGCGGCGGCAGGGGCCGCAGACCGAGCACGGCGATCCGCCGCGCGCCGCGGTCGACCAGGTGCCGCGCGGTGAGCGCACCGAGGCCGCGGGTGCCTCCCGTCACCAGGTACACGTGCTCCGGGTCGGGACGCCAGCGCGTCTGCCCGGCGGGCGCCGGCACCAGGCAGGGCCGCTGCCGTACACCGGCACGCATCCGCATCTCGCCGTACGGGGCGGTGTCGTGCCAGGCCGCCGACAGGAGGGGGAGGTCGCCGGGGTCGTCCGTGTCGAGCACGGTCGACCGGGCCCAGGGGTACTCGGCACCGAGGACGCGCACGAAGCCGGCGAGCCGGGCCCCGGCCGCGCGCGGGCGGGAGCCGACCGTATCGAGGGGGTCGTAGAGACCGCTGGTCACCTGGAGGATGCGCACCCCGCCGGCCGGGCGGGCCGCGAGCACCTGCTGCAGTATCGCCAGCCGCGCCTGCCACGGGCCCGCGTCCCGCTCGTCGTCGCTCTCCTCCGCCAGGGCGCACAGGTCCAGCACACCGTCCACCGCGCCGGCCCGCAGCACGGTCCGGACGGCCGTGACGGCGGTCGGCACATCCGTGAAGTCGACGCCCTGGCGCAGGACCACCAGCCGCGCCGGGGCGAACGCCGTGGCGAGAGCGGGCCGTTCGTCGGCCGTCAGGCACAGCACCGTGCCGCCCGCGTCCCGGCCGGCGGCCGGTACGCCGAGGGGCTCGGCCCGCCACTCCCGCGCCAGCAGGCGCACACCGGGACCGGCGCCGCGACCGCTCTCGGCCGGGGGCTCGTTCGGCTCCGCCACCGGCTCGTTCCGTGCCGCAACAGTCTTACTCGGCTCCGCCACGACCTCGTTCGATACCGCATGAGGCTCGTTCGGCTCCGCCACGGGCTCGTTCGGCTCCGCCACGGGCCCCTTCAGCTCCGCCACCGGCTCGTTCGGCTCCGCCACGGACCCGGTGGGCACCACGCCGGCACCGGAGGGCACCGCACCGAGACCGGCCGGCACAGCGCCGCGACCGGCGGGCACCACGCCGGGACCGGCCGGCACTGGGGCGGGACCGGCCGGCACCGGGGCGGGACC
>NZ_WWJT01000599.1 GCF_009865385.1 Streptomyces sp. SID486
GCCGGGGCCGGGTTGGGCGGCGGGCGGCGGCCGGGGCCGGGCGGGTCCGCGGGCGGAGGCTCTGCCGGGCCGGTCCCGGTGGCCGTGTGGTGTCCCGCCGGAGATCATGCCGGGAGGAGGTGGGCCGATGGCGCGGGTGAGGTGGGCCGATGGTGCGGGACGGTGAGCTGCGGTATCTGCGCCGCTGCGTGGAGCTGGCGGCGGAGGCGCTGGACGCCGGTGACGAGCCCTTCGGGTCCGTGCTGGTGTCCGGGGACGGCACGGTACTGGCGGAGGACCGCAACCGGGTGGCGGGCGGTGACGGCACCCGGCACCCGGAGTTCGAGCTGGCCCGTTGGTCTGCCGAGCGGCTCACTCCCGGGGAACGGGCGGCGGCGACCGTCTACACCTCGGGCGAGCACTGCCCGATGTGCGCGGCGGCACACGCCTGGGTGGGGCTTGGCCGGATCGTGTACATCGCCTCCTGCACCCAGCTCTCCGGCTGGCTGGCCGAGTGGGGCGTGCCGGCCGCGCCCGTGCGCGCCCTGCCCGTGCGGGAGATCGCACCCGGCGTGGCCGTGGCGGGCCCGGTGCCGGAACTCGTGGACGAGGTGCGCGAACTGCACCGCCGCTGCCACACGGGCCGCGCTCGGCCCGCCTGAGGGTCAGCCGGGGCGGCGGGACCGGTACCGGAGCCCGTGGACGTGCCGCGGTGACCGCACCGCCGCTGCCACCCGGACCGCACTCGACTCGCGGGACGGTCAGCCGAGTTCGAGCGTGGTGACGCCGAACACGCGCTCCCGGGCGTACGGGCGGACCGGGCCGGTGTACATGCGGGCGGTCTCGAACGAGGGGCGCAGGCCCGCCGCTTCGGCCAGGGCGACGCCGGCCGTGTTCGGCTCGGGCACGTCGATGGCGACCTCGCGGCCGGCCACACCGGCGGTGAGCCCGGCGAACAGGGCCCGGGCGTCCTCGGCGGTGTCCGCGAACAGGGGCCCGATGCGCAGGGCGTCATGGCCGGGGCGCAGCACTCCGTAGCCGGTGAGGCGCCCACCCTCCTCGCGGACCAGGGCACGGTGGCCGCGTCCGGTGAGCCACTCGGCGAGGAACCGGGGGCGGTCGGCGGGGTGGCAGGCGCTGTCGTAGGCGGTGAGCGCGGCGAAGTCGGCGGGTCCGGCCGGGCGGACGCCGGCGGGCGTCCCGTTCTCGGGGGCGGTGCCGGTGAACCGGACGGTGCGGTGGGCGAGCCGGAAGCCGGACTGCCGGTAGTTGTCCTGCTGGGCGACGACCCCGTCCAGACCGACGGTCCGGCTGCCGGCATGGGCCAGCGCGGTCTTCCAGGTGGTGAGGCCGTGTCCGTGGCCGCGCAGCTCGGGGCGGACGAGGTAGCAGCCGAGGAAGGCGAAGTCGGGACCGTGATTGACGACCGAGACGGCGGAGACCGGCTCCCCGTCGATCCGGCCGAGGAAGAACCCGTCGGGGTCCTGGGCGAAGAACGCGGGCCCGTCGGACAGTCCGGGATTCCAGCCCTCCGCCGCCGCCCACCCGCTGATCACCGGCCAGTCGGCGAGGGTGGCCTGCGTGACGACGAGGTCGTGGGGGGCCGCGAGGGTCATCGGTGCGCTCCGTTTCCGTCGGGATCGGTGTCCTGGGCGCGGCCCCGGCCGGGCCGCCCGCAGCATCCTCGCCGATCAACGAGGGCCACGCCATGGGGAGATCGGCCGATGACCGACGCCCCGCCGGCCTGCCGCGCCATCCCGATGACCGGCGCCCTCGTCGGTCTGTCGCGCCGTTGCCGACAGCCGACGTCCCCATCGGCCTGCCGCATGGTGCCGGTGACCGGCATCCCGCCGGTCCGCGTCCCGGTGCCGACGACCGGCAACCTCGTCGGCCTTCCGCACCACCCGACAGCCGACGCCCCCACCGGCCTGCCGCACGATCCGGCGCGGGAGACGGGAGACGAGAGACGCGTGCCGATGGCTGTGCCGCGTGCCGCACCTCGCTCTCGGCCGGGCGCGCGGCGCCGGAGCCGCGCCTGCTGACCGGCCCGCTCGGCCCC
>NZ_WWJT01000600.1 GCF_009865385.1 Streptomyces sp. SID486
GCCCCGGCCCCCCCGGCCGCCGCCCCGGCCCCCGCGGCCCCGCAGCCCGCTCCCGCCGCTCAGGCGCCCGCTCCCGCCCCCGCGGCGAAGGCGGCGGCTCCCTCCCCGGCCAAGCCGGCGCAACCCGCACAGGCGCCCGCTCAGTCGAAGGCGAAGCCCGCTCCCGCCGCGGAGGCCCCGGACGGTCCCGAGTACGTGACGCTGCGCGGTCCGTCCGCGGCCGTCGCCAAGAACATGAACGCCTCGCTGGAGCTGCCGACCGCCACCTCGGTCCGCGCGGTCCCGGTGAAGCTGCTGTTCGACAACCGGATCGTCATCAACAACCACCTCAAGCGCGCCCGCGGCGGGAAGATCTCCTTCACGCACCTCATCGGGTACGCGATGGTGCAGGCCATCAAGGCCATGCCGGCGATGAACCACGCGTTCGGCGAGAAGGACGGCAAGCCGACCCTGATCAAGCCGGCGCACGTCAACCTCGGCCTGGCCATCGACCTGGTCAAGCCGAACGGCGACCGCCAGCTCGTCGTGGCCGCCATCAAGAAGGCCGAGACGCTGAACTTCTTCGAGTTCTGGCAGGCCTACGAGGACATCGTCCGCCGCGCCCGCGAGGGCAAGCTGACGATGGACGACTTCACCGGTGTCACGGTCTCCCTGACCAACCCCGGCGGTCTCGGCACCGTCCACTCCGTGCCGCGCCTGATGCCCGGCCAGTCGGTCATCATGGGCGTCGGCTCCATGGACTACCCGGCGGAGTTCCAGGGCACCAGCCAGGACACCCTGAACAAGCTCGGCATCTCGAAGGTCATGACGCTCACGTCGACCTACGACCACCGGGTCATCCAGGGCGCCGCCTCCGGCGAGTTCCTGCGCCAGGTCGCCAACCTGCTGCTGGGCGAGAACGGCTTCTACGACGACATCTTCGAGGCGCTGCGCATCCCCTACGAGCCGGTCCGCTGGCTCAAGGACATCGACGCCAGCCACGACGACGACGTCACCAAGGCCGCCCGCGTCTTCGAGCTGATCCACTCCTACCGGGTCCGCGGCCACGTCATGGCCGACACCGACCCGCTGGAGTACCGCCAGCGCAAGCACCCCGACCTGGACATCGTCGAGCACGGTCTCACCCTGTGGGACCTGGAGCGCGAGTTCGCCGTCGGCGGCTTCGCCGGCAAGTCGATGATGAAGCTGCGCGACATCCTCGGCGTGCTGCGCGACTCGTACTGCCGCACCACCGGCATCGAGTTCATGCACATCCAGGACCCCAAGCAGCGCAAGTGGATCCAGGACCGCGTGGAGCGCCCGCACTCCAAGCCGGAGCGCGAGGAGCAGCTGCGCATCCTGCGCAGGCTGAACGCGGCGGAGGCTTTCGAGACCTTCCTGCAGACGAAGTACGTCGGCCAGAAGCGGTTCTCGCTGGAGGGCGGCGAGTCCGTCATCCCGCTGCTCGACGCGGTGATCGACTCCGCCGCCGAGTCCCGGCTGGACGAGGTCGTCATCGGCATGGCCCACCGCGGCCGGCTGAACGTGCTGGCGAACATCGTCGGCAAGTCGTACGCGCAGATCTTCCGCGAGTTCGAGGGCAACCTCGACCCGAAGTCGATGCACGGCTCCGGTGACGTGAAGTACCACCTGGGCGCCGAGGGCACCTTCACCGGCCTGGACGGCGAGCAGATCAAGGTCTCGCTGGTCGCCAACCCCTCGCACCTGGAGGCGGTCGACCCGGTCCTGGAGGGCGTCGCCCGCGCCAAGCAGGACATCATCAACAAGGGCGGCACGGACTTCACGGTGCTGCCGGTGGCGATCCACGGCGACGCGGCCTTCGCGGGCCAGGGCGTGGTGGCCGAGACCCTGAACATGTCGCAGCTGCGGGGCTACCGCACCGGCGGCACGGTCCACATCGTCATCAACAACCAGGTCGGCTTCACCGCGGCCCCCGAGTCCTCGCGTTCCTCCATGTACGCGACGGACGTGGCCCGCATGATCGAGGCCCCGATCTTCCACGTGAACGGCGACGACCCGGAGGCCGTCGTGCGCGTCGCGCGGCTCGCCTTCGAGTTCCGCCAGGCGTTCAACAAGGACGTGGTGATCGACCTCATCTGCTACCGCCGCCGCGGTCACAACGAGTCCGACAACCCGGCCTTCACCCAGCCGCTGATGTACGACCTGATCGACAAGAAGCGCTCGGTGCGCAAGCTCTACACCGAGTCCCTCATCGGTCGCGGCGACATCACCCTGGAAGAGGCCGAGCAGGCCCTGCAGGACTACCAGGGCCAGCTGGAGAAGGTCTTCACCGAGGTCCGCGAGGCCACCTCGCAGCCGGCCGCCGGTGACACCCAGGCGCCGCAGGACGGCTTCCCGGTCGCGGTCCCGACCGCGATCTCCGCGGAGGTCGTCAAGCGGATCGCCGAGTCCCAGGTCAACGTCCCCGACCACATCACCGTCCACCCCCGCCTGCAGCCCCAGCTGCAGCGGCGTGCGGCGATGGTGGAGGACGGCACGATCGACTGGGGCATGGGCGAGACCCTCGCCATCGGCTCCCTGCTGCTGGACGGCACCCCGGTCCGCCTGGCGGGCCAGGACTCCCAGCGCGGCACCTTCGGCCAGCGCCACGCGGTGCTCATCGACCGGGAGACCGGCGAGGAGTACACCCCGCTGCAGTACCTCTCCGAGGACCAGGCGCGGCTGACCGTCTACAACTCCCTGCTCTCCGAGTACGCGGCGATGGGCTTCGAGTACGGCTACTCGCTGGCCCGCCCGGACGCGCTCGTGATGTGGGAGGCGCAGTTCGGCGACTTCGTCAACGGCGCGCAGACGGTCGTCGACGAGTTCATCTCCTCGGCCGAGCAGAAGTGGGGCCAGACCTCCGGCGTCACCCTGCTGCTGCCGCACGGCTACGAGGGCCAGGGCCCGGACCACTCCTCGGCCCGCCCGGAGCGCTTCCTCCAGCTGTGCGCGCAGAACAACATGACGGTCGCGATGCCGACCTCGCCGTCGAACTACTTCCACCTCCTGCGGTGGCAGGTGCACAACCCGCACCACAAGCCGCTGGTCGTCTTCACCCCGAAGTCGATGCTGCGCCTGAAGGCGGCGGCCTCGAAGGCGGAGGAGTTCACGAGCGGGCAGTTCCGTCCGGTCATCGGCGACAGCACGGTCGACCCCGCGTCGGTCCGCAAGGTCGTGTTCTGCGCCGGCAAGGTCTACTACGACCTGGAGGCCGAGCGGGCCAAGCGCGGTGTCACGGACACGGCGATCATCCGCATCGAGCGGCTGTACCCGCTGCCGGGTGACGAGCTGCAGGCCGAGGTCAACAAGTACCCGAACGCCGAGAAGTACCTGTGGGCCCAGGAGGAGCCGGCGAACCAGGGTGCCTGGCCGTTCATCGCGCTCAACCTGATCGACCACCTCGACCTGGCGGTCGGCGCGGACATCCCGGCCGGTGAGCGGCTGCGGCGCATCTCGCGCCCGCACGGCTCGTCCCCGGCGGTGGGTTCGGCCAAGCGCCACCAGGCCGAGCAGGAGCAGCTGGTGCGGGAAGTCTTCGAGGCGTAGGTCTCGACGGCCCCGAAGGGCCCGGTACCGAGTTCGGACTCGGTACCGGGCCCTTTCGCCTGCCCAGGGGGTGTGGATCGGCGCCGTGCGCGGCCGCGGGCTCCCGGGGCCGCTGAGCGGTGCGCCGCGCCCCTCGCGGGGCGTCCTCCTCCGGCTGCCCGCCTCGCCCCGCTCGTGGGCCGCCCGTCGCCCGCGCCGTCCCGCCGCTCGCTACTCGTCGTCCTCGTCGTCGAGCCGGGCGAGCCAGGTGGCGAGCCGCTCGACGGGCACCTCGAAGTCCGGGTTGAGGTCCACGAAGGTGCGCAACTGCTCGGCAAGCCACTCGAAAGTGACCTCCTCCTCGCCGCGCCGCTTCTCCAACTCCTCGATACCGCGGTCGGTGAAGTACATAGGGGTACGTCTCCTGCGTTCACATCCGGCCTGGAAATAACACCCACCAGCCTATGCGCCCGGGCCGGTCCGACGGTCCGCACGTCCCGGCAGGGCCGCGCCACCACGCCCGCGTACGGTCGGCGCCGCCTCCCTCGTGCGCCGCGCCACCGCCCCCGCGCTCGACCTCTCGCCGTGCCGGCGCGGTGGCTCGTGCGCCGCCCCGGTTCCCGCCCCCTCAGCGCCCGCCGCCCCGGCCGGCCTTGACTTCCGACGTCCGCGATATATCGTGTTTGGTACGACGACGCGATATGGCGCGTCACGAGCGTGCCCGGCCGAGGAGGTCCCATGTCAGAGTGGTCCGTCACCGAACCCCGGAAACTGACCTTCGACACCCCCGTGCGCGAGCTCCACGTCCGTATCGTCAACGGCACGGTGAACGTCATGGGCACGGACGAGGGATCGGCCCGCCTGGAGGTCTCGGAGCTCGAAGGGCCGCCCCTGCTGGTCACCCTGGACGGCGGCACGCTCACCGTCGCGTACGAGGACCTGCCCTGGAAGGGCTTCCTCAAGTGGCTCGACCGCAAGGGCTGGCGGCGCAGCGCCGTCGTCTCCCTCGCGGTCCCCGCCGACACCCGGGTGGAGGTCGGGGTGGTCGGCGCGGGCGCGGTCGTGTCCGGCATCCGCGGGCCCGCGGTGATCAAGGGTGTGACGGGCGACAGCACCCTCGTCGGCGTCTCGGGGCCGGTGCGCGCGGACACCGTCTCGGGGAACCTGGAGGCCCAGGCGGTCACCGGCGACCTCAGGTTCCACTCGGTCTCGGGGGACCTGACGGTCGTCGAGGGTTCCGGCCCCGCCGTGCGCGCCGACACCGTCAGCGGCTCCATGATCGTCGACCTGGACCCGGACGGCCCGACGGACGTCGGCCTCACCAGCGTCTCCGGCGAGATCGCCATCCGCCTGCCGCATCCGGCGGACGCCGAGGTGGAGGCCAACACCGCGAGCGGCACGATCTCCAACGCCTTCGACGGACTGCGCGTGCACGGCCAGTGGGGCGCCCACAAGATCACCGGCCGGCTGGGCGCGGGCACCGGGAGGCTCCGGGCCACCACGGTCTCCGGCTCGATCGCCCTGCTGCGCCGCCCGCCACGGGAGGAAGAGGAGACCGTCCCCCGGCAGCCCGGCCCCCCGAGCACCGCCGGCGCCGAGACCCCGCACAACGGCACCGGCTCCGCACCCGCCGGCCCCGCACCCCACCCGGCCGGCCCCTCCCCGACCGCCCCGGGGGACAATTCCGTCTCCGGCCAGGACGCCGGCGCCAGCGGCGCCCCGGCCGACGGCACGACCGACAAGAAGGTGCTCTGACATGGCCCCCGTCTTCGCCCACGGCCGCCTCCGCCTCTACCTGCTCAAGCTGCTCGACGAGGCCCCGCGCCACGGCTACGAGGTGATCAGGCTCCTGGAGGAGCGCTTCCAGGGGCTCTACGCGCCCTCGGCGGGCACGGTCTACCCCCGGCTGGCCAAGCTGGAGGCGGAGGGCCTGGTCCGGCACACCACCGAGGGCGGCCGCAAGGTGTACGCCATCACGGACGCGGGACGCGCCGAACTGGCCGACCGCAGCGGTGAACTGGCCGACCTGGAGCTGGAGATCCGTGAGTCGGTGGCGGAACTGGCCGCCGAGATAAGGGCGGACGTGCGCGGCGCGGCCGGTGACCTGCGCCGCGAGATGCGCGCCGCCGCGTCCGAGGCCCGCCGGGGCGAGCGGTCGCCCGGGGGCGAGGCGCCGTACCGGGAGTCCGGTGAGATGAACGAGAAGGAGGCGTGGCGGGCCGCCAAGGAGGAGATGCGCCGGGTCAAGCAGGAGTGGAAGGAGCAGGCGCGGCGCGCCAAGGACGAGAGCCGTCGCGCCCGCGAGGAGGCACAGCGGGCCCGGAACCAGGCACAGGAGGCGCAGGCGCGGGCGCGGGCCCAGGCCCAGGAGGAGATGCAGCGCATCGCCCGCCGGGTGCAGGAGCGGGTACAGGACCACTTCACACGCGGCGACTGGCCGACGGGCGTCCGGGACGGCCTGACCGAGCTGGCCAAGGAGTTCGGCGAGCTCGGGAAGGACTACGGCAAGGAGTTCGGCCGGGACTGGGGCTTCGGCCGCGCCTCCGAAGGGACGCGGAAGTCGGCGCGCGCCGCGGAACCGCACCACACGCCGGCCGGGGAGGACTTCCCCGCCGCGTACGAGCCCGCCTGGGCCCACGAGGACCCCGCCGACCCGGTCCGTGACCCGGCGCGCGACCTGGACCGCCTGCTGGACCGCTTCCGCGACGACATCCGCGACGCGGCCCGCGACCACGGCGTCACCCCGGCCCAGCTCCACGAGGCCCGCCACCACCTGTCCACAGCGGCAGCCCGCATCGCGGCCCTGCTCGACACTTCACCCCGCTGACACCGGCCCGGCGGCCCCCCGAACCCCGGACAACCGGCCGACCCCGCCCCGCCAGCCCCCGCGGCCCACCCTCGGCCGACCGACCGAGCGGGCGAGCGGGCGGCCGGAGGGCCGGGGTCGGTCCCGGGACGGGCGCACGCATGGCTCGCGCTCCAGGACCGGCCCCTCGCCCGAGCCGGGCGACCGTCCGGGGTCAGGGGAGCGCCCGGACTCGCCCGCGCTCAGCCCCTGCCCACCGGGGGATCTCAGGGGTTGGTGAGCACGATCTTGCCGAACTGCTCGCCGGACGCCAGCCGCTCGAAGCCCTCGCGGGCCCGGTCAAGTGGCAGTTCCGCGTCGATGACGGGCCGTACGCCGGTCGTGGCGCAGAAGGACAGCAGGTCCTCCAGCTCGTCCTTCGTGCCCATCGTGGAGCCGACGACCTTCAGTTCGAGGAAGAAGATCCGGGTCAGTTCGGCGTGCGAGGGCCGGTCCCCGCTGGTGGCACCGGAGATGACGAGCGTGCCGCCGGGCCGCAGGGACTTCACCGAGTGGGACCAGGTGGCGGCGCCCACGGTCTCGATGACGGCGTCGACCCGCTGGGGCAGCCGCGCCCCGGACTCCACGGCCTCCACCGCCCCCAGTTCCAGGGCCCGCTTCCGCTTCGCCTCGTCCCGGCTGGTGGCGAAGACACGCAGTCCGGCCGCCTTGCCGAGGATGATCGCGGCCGTGGCGACACCGCCGCCCGCGCCCTGCACGAGGACCGAGTCGCCGGGTCGTACCCCGGCGTTCGTGAACAGCATCCGGTACGCCGTCAGCCAGGCCGTCGGCAGGCAGGCGGCCTCCGCGAAGGACAGCCCCGCCGGCTTCGGCAGCACGTTCCAGGTCGGTACGGCGACCTGTTCGGCGAAGGTGCCCTGATAGCGCTCGGTGAGGATGGAGCGCGGCTCACGGGGGCCGACGCCGTGGCCGGTCTGGCCGATGACGGAGTGCAGCACGACCTCGTTGCCGTCCGCGTCGACGCCGGCGGCGTCGCAGCCGAGGATCATCGGCAGGCGGTCCTCGGGCAGGCCGACGCCCCGCAGGGACCAGAGGTCGTGGTGGTTGAGGGAAGCGGCCCGCACGGTGATGGTGCTCCAGCCGGGACGGGCCTCGGGAGCCGGGCGCTCCCCCAACTCAAGGCCGGTGAGCGGCTGGTCGCGGTCGATTCGGGCGGCGTAGACAGCGAACATGCTGCCGACGATAGGTGTGCGAGGCGGCCGGCGGAACCACGGCGCCCTGTGACACATGCCCTCTTGCGTGACGGCACTCGTGCGGCGCAGCCTCCTCCGCCGCCACCCCCGGGCGTGCTCCGCCGTCCCCCGGACGGACGGGCGGCGGCGGAGGGCGCCGTCGGCGAGGGGCCGCCGGGGGACGGGCAGCCCGGCACGGAAAACGGCCCCGTCCGCGGGGGGACGGGGCCGTTCCGGTGAGGCGTCAGCGACGAGCGACACCCTCGGCGCGAGCCGCGGCGGCGACCGCCGCGGTCACGGCGGGAGCCACCCGCTCGTCGAACGGCGAGGGAATGACGTAGTCGGCGGCGAGGTCGTCACCGACCACCGAGGCCAGCGCCTCCGCCGCGGCGATCTTCATCCCCTCCGTGATCCGCGAGGCCCGCACCTGCAGCGCGCCCGCGAAGATCCCGGGGAAGGCCAGCACGTTGTTGATCTGGTTCGGGAAGTCCGAGCGCCCGGTGGCGACGACCGCCGCGTACTTGTGCGCGACGTCCGGGTGCACCTCGGGGTTCGGGTTGGCCATCGCGAACACGAAGGCGCCCTCGGCCATGGAGGCCACGGCCTCCTCCGGGACCGTGCCGCCGGAGACGCCGATGAAGACGTCGGCGCCCGCGAGGGCGTCCTCCAGCGTGCCGGCGAGGCCGGCCTTGTTGGTGAATCCGGCCAGCTCGCGCTTGACCGGGGTCAGGTCCTCCCGCCCGGCGGACACGACGCCCTTGCGGTCGGCCACCGCCACGTCCCCGATGCCGGCCTCGACCAGCATCTTGGCGATGGCGACACCGGCCGCGCCGGCGCCCGAGATGACGGCCCGCAGCTGCCCGATCTCGCGTCCGCTCAGCCGCGCCGCGTTGCGCAGCGCCGCGAGCGTCACGACAGCCGTGCCGTGCTGGTCGTCGTGGAAGACCGGGATGTCCAGGCGCTCCTGGAGCCGGCGCTCGATCTCGAAGCACCGGGGCGCCGAGATGTCCTCCAGGTTCACTCCGCCGAACGAGGGAGCCAGCCGGACGACGGTCTCGACGATGTCGTCGACGTCGGTGCAGTCGAGCGCGATCGGGACCGCGTCGACTCCGCCGAACTGCTTGAACAGGATCGCCTTGCCCTCCATCACGGGGAGGGAGGCCTGGGGACCGATGTCCCCGAGTCCGAGCACGGCCGTACCGTCGGTCACGACGGCGACCACCGACGACTTCCACGTGTAGTCGTTGACCAGCTCCGGCTGTTCCGCGATCGCGGTGCACACGCGCGCGACGCCGGGCGTGTACGCGAGGGAAAGGTCGTCCTTGTCGCGCACCGGCACGGTGGCCTGCACGGCCATCTTGCCGCCGCGGTGCAGCGCGAACACCGGATCGAAGGAATCGAGGGGCTCGGCCCCGCCGTCCTGATCCGTATTGCTGTCGCTGCGAGGATTGACGATCTCCGCTGCCACTTTGTCTTACCCCTTAGGTATGCATGGTTTGAGGGTCGACCACTCCTGGTGAGGGGTGGGCGGGCACCGCGTACGGCCCGATTGCTGATACGTACGAGGCCATACGCGACGGGCGCGCCGCACACGCGCCCTGAGCCCCGGATGAGGGGTGTAAAGAACCTTCTTACCGGACGGACAGCACTCGCGACGAGTCCAATAGGTCCAAGGTCACACCCGGACGCGGAGGGCGGGGCGGGGGTGACGCGGGTCCGGAGGGCCGCAATGGCGTGAAAGCACGCAAGCCCGGCTGATCACATCGTGAGACACGCTGAAGATTTTCCGGCCGGAGCACTTGATTCCCGCAGATGGTTCGGCGGCTATGGCCCAGGGATGTACCGACCTGATGCGGTTCGGGGGTCACCCGTTATCCGATTTTGACATAGCGAGTCCCTTGAATGGCGTAGTCCGAATGGCAAGATGCCGTAAACCCACGAGGTCGCGACACCCGAAGGTGTGTGTTTCCGTCGACCCATCGGCAACTCTTCCCATCCGCCGGAGGAACCACGATGACCGCAAGCTCCACCCGTCGTACCACCGCCGCCGCGCGCTCCCGTCTGGCCGCGGTCGGTGCGATCGCGGTCGCAGGCGCCCTGCTGCTCACCGGCTGCGGTGACCAGACCGCAGAGAAGGACAAGGGCTCCGGCAGCGGGTCCACCAGCGGCGCCCCGCTCGCCGACAAGCTCCCCCAGGACATCCGGAGCAAGGGCAAGATCAAGGTCGGCTCGGACATCGCGTACGCCCCGGTGGAGTTCAAGGACTCCTCCGGCAAGGTCGTCGGCCTGGACCCCGACCTCGCGGCGGCCATGGGCAAGCAGCTCGGGGTGACGTTCGAGTTCGAGAACGGCACCTTCGACGCCCTGCTCACCGGTCTGCGCTCCGGTCGCA
Source organism: Streptomyces sp. SID486 (assembly GCF_009865385.1). GTDB lineage: Bacteria > Actinomycetota > Actinomycetes > Streptomycetales > Streptomycetaceae > Streptomyces. Next base: position 9,959 of record NZ_WWJT01000600.1, read on the forward strand.
ACGACATCGCGATGTCGGCGATGACGGACAACAAGAACCGCCAGCAGGGCATCGACCCCGACACGGGCAAGAAGGTCGGCGAGGGCGTCGACTTCGTCGACTACCTGACCGCCGGTGTCTCCATCTACACGCGCAAGGGCGACACCGAGGGCATCAAGACCTGGTCGGACCTGTGCGGCAAGAAGCTGGCCGTGGAGCGCGGCACCGTCTCGGAGGACCTGGCCAAGCAGGAGGCCAAGAAGTGTCCGAGCGGCAAGAAGCTCGCGATCGAGGCGTTCGACGACGACCAGCAGTCCCAGACCCGGCTGCGTTCGGGCGGCGTGGACGCGGCCTCCTCCGACTTCCCGGTGGCCGCGTACGCGGTGAAGACCTCCGGCGGCGGCAAGGACTTCGAGATCGTCGGCGACCAGGTCGAGGCGGCCCCGTACGGCATCGCGGTCGCCAAGGACGACACCCAGCTGCGGGACGCCCTCCAGGCCGCGATGGACGCGATCATCAAGAACGGCGAGTACGAGAAGATCCTCGAGAAGTGGGGCGCCCAGGACGGCGCCGTCAAGCAGTCCGCCGTCAACGGCGGCAAGTGACCCGCGACCGGCAGAAGCGGCCACTGAAAGGCATCACCCGTGACTGACATAGACAAGACGGCGGGGCCGGCCGGCACGCCCGCGGCCGGCGCCGAGGCCATCAAGGCCATCCCGGTCCGGCACTACGGACGCTACGTCTCCGCCGTCATCGCGATCGCGCTCCTCGTCGCGATCATCTACGCGTTCGGCCAGGGCAAGATCAACTGGAACGCGGTACCCGACTACTTCTTCGACGACCGGATCATGACCGGTGTCGGCAAGACCCTGCTGCTGACGGTCCTGTCGATGGTGATCGGCATCGTCGGCGGCATCGTCCTCGCGGTGATGCGGCTGTCGAAGAACCCGGTGACCTCGTCGATCGCCTGGTTCTACATCTGGTTCTTCCGCGGCACCCCGGTCCTGGTCCAGCTCGTCGTCTGGTTCAACCTGGGCCTGGTCTTCGAGTTCATCAACCTCGGTCCGCTGTACAAGGACGAGTGGTCGGACTTCATGACCCCTCTCCTGACCGCGCTGCTCGGCCTCGGCCTGAACGAGGCCGCCTACATGGCGGAGATCTGCCGCGCCGGCCTGCTCGCCGTGGACGAGGGCCAGACCGAGGCCGCCCACGCGCTGGGCATGAGCCACAGCAGGACGCTGCGCCGGATCGTCATCCCGCAGGCGATGCGGGTCATCGTGCCGCCGACCGGCAACGAGGTCATCAACATGCTGAAGACGACCTCGCTGGTGTCGGTGGTGCAGTATCCCGAACTGTTCCGGTACGCCCAGGACATCGGCCAGAACTCCGGTGCCCCGGTGGAGATGTACTTCCTCGCCGCGGCCTGGTACCTGGTGATGACCTCGATCCTGAGCGTGGGCCAGTACTACATCGAGCGCTACTACGCCCGCGGCTCCAGCCGCCAGCTGCCGCCGACCCCGTGGCAGAAGATCAGGACCAGCATGTTCTCCCTGGGCCGCCCCAAGGGAGGCATGGCATGACCGACAAGCTGAGCAAGACGCAGGACACCCCGGCCGAGGGGACCGTCCCGATGGTCAGGGCGCAGGGCGTGCACAAGTCCTTCGGCCATGTCGAGGTGCTGAAGGGCATCGACCTGGAGGTGAAGCCGGGCGAGGTGTTCTGCCTCATCGGCCCCTCCGGCTCGGGCAAGTCGACCTTCCTGCGCTGCATCAACCACCTGGAGAAGATCAACGCCGGGCGGCTGTACGTCGACGGCGAGCTGGTCGGCTACCGGCAGCAGGGCGACAAGCTGTACGAGCTGCGGGACCGCGAGGTCGCCATGAAGCGCCGCGACATCGGCATGGTCTTCCAGCGCTTCAACCTGTTCCCGCACATGACGGCCGTGGAGAACGTCATGGAGGCGCCGGTGCAGGTGCGCGGCGTGAACCGGACGCAGGCCCGGGAGCGCGCCATGCAGCTGCTGGACCGGGTGGGCCTGGCCGACCGGGCCGGGCACTACCCCTCCCAGCTCTCCGGCGGCCAGCAGCAGCGGGTGGCGATCGCCCGGGCCCTGGCGATGGACCCGAAGCTGATGCTGTTCGACGAGCCGACCTCGGCCCTGGACCCGGAGCTGGTGGGTGACGTCCTGGACGTCATGCGCGACCTCGCCGAGTCCGGCATGACCATGGTCGTCGTCACCCACGAGATGGGCTTCGCCCGGGAGGTGGGCGACAGCCTCGTCTTCATGGACGACGGTGTGGTGGTCGAGTCCGGTCACCCGCGGGACGTGCTGACGAACCCGCAGCACGAGCGGACGCAGTCGTTCCTGTCCAAGGTGCTGTGACGCTCCGCCGGTAGCGCAGCGCCCCTTCGGGGGTGCGGACGTACGGGAGGGCGGTACGAGACAACTCGTACCGCCCTCCCGTACGTCCGCGTGCCGGGCCCTACTTCACGGCGAGCAGCAAGGTGTCCGACGGCGACGCCCAGACCGGCCGGGCCTCGCCGAAGCCGCGCTCCAGCAGGGTGCGCGCGTGCCACGCCGGTGACGGCATGTCACCGTCGGCGTGCTCGCCGTAGATCTCGAAGCGCTGGGCGGTGGGCTCGGCCAGCGCCGGGTCGCCGGCCGCCACCTGCCACCACTCGGCCCAGTCCAGGGCGCCCTGCCGCTTGGCCTGATCCATGCGGGCGTGGCGCTGCGCGCGCTCCGCCGCGTTGATCCGCGGTGTGCTTTCGTCGATCATGTGGTCCGCGTTCATGAAGACACCGCCGTCGCGGACCAGCCCCGCGATCCGGCCGTAGAGGGCCGCGAGGGGTTCGCTGTGCAGCCAGTGCAGGGCCGTGGCCGTCAGGACGGCGTCGTAGGAGTCGTACGGCAGCTTCGCCGGCCAGTCGGGGTCCTTGAGGTCGGCGCGGACGAGGCGGACGCGGTCGTCGCCCTCGAAGGTGCCGTGCGCGATGGCGAGCAGCGCCGGGTCGAGGTCGACGCCGGTGCTGGTGGCCTCCGGGAAGCGCCGGAGCAGCCGGGAGGTGATGCTGCCGGTGCCGCACGCGAGGTCGAGCACGCGCGGTGCCGTGCCGACGAGCGCCTCGACCATGTCGAGCATGATCCGGAAGCGCTCCTCGCGGTCCGGCATGTACCACTCCTGCTGCCGGTCCCAGCTCTCCTGCCAGGCCGCCCAGTCCGTTCCCGTCGTCGTGGTCATGGGACCCCGTTCCCCTCGGTTCGCGTAATACCCTGGAAGCACGACCGGCTGTTACCCGACCGCTGACACGACGATAATGCGCCCCCGTAAGGACTACAAGTGGAACTGGCCTATTACTCGGATTACGCCGTCCGTCTCGTCAACAGCGAGGAGCCGGCACGGGGCAGCGACGCCCTGACCACGGTCGAGGCCGTCCGTGATCTGTTCGGCGTCAACGCCTCGGCCGCCCGCCGTGCCACGGACGCCGACGTGACCCGCTTCCGCTCGGTCCGGGCACGGCTGCGCGGGGTCTTCGAGGCCGCCGACAAGGGCGACGAGACACTGGCCGTGGACCTGCTCAACTCACTGCTGCTGGAGTTCCCGGTCAGCCCGCAGATCTCCGGCCACGACTTCCGCGACGACGACGGCCGCCCCCTGTGGCACATGCACCTGGCCGACCACCCCTCCAACGCCACCGCCGGCTACGCGGCCATCGCGGCGATGGGCCTGGCCTTCCACCTCACCGAGCACGGCGTCGACCGCCTCGGCCTGTGCCAGGCGTCCCCGTGCCGCAACGCCTATCTGGACACCTCCACCAACCGCTCCCGGCGCTACTGCTCGGACCGCTGCGCGACCCGCGCCAACGTGGCCGCCTACCGGGCCCGCAAGCGCCTGGAGGCCGACCGGTCCGGCAGCAGCGGCCTCGCCGCCGAGAGCGCCCAGCGCACGAGCGCGAACGGCGAACGCTGACCGGCCCGCACCGGCCGGAACCTGAACCAGGCCCTGCCGAGGATCAGTTCCTCGGGCACCACCCCGTAGTCCGTGCTGTCCCCGCCCGCGTACGGGTTGTCCCCGAGCACCCACCAGCCGCCGTCGCGCCGCTCCACGGCCCGCTTGACCACGAGCAGGTCCTGCTGGAAGGGGTGGCGCAGAACCACCACGTCGCCGGCCCTGACCGCGCCCCCGTACCGCACCAGCAGCTGATCCCCGTGGTGCAGCGTCGGCACCATGGACGGGCCCGTCACCTCGGCCAGCCCGAAGGGTGCCGCGGCCCTTCCCCGCTCGGTCTCCTGCGACAGCTCCGGCATCCCCGGCACCTCCCCGGTCCGTTCCTCCACCAGTCTCAGTCTCACCCTGGACTTTTGTCCTAAGCCCCAGGGGGCAGCCGAGAAATCGACTTCCTCAGGGAGTAATGTCGCACCTGAGAAGACGATCACGAGGAAGGAATGCTCCATGCTTTCCCGCCTGTTTGCCCCCAAGGTTCAGGTCAGCGCCCACTGCGACCTGCCCTGCGGCGTGTACGACCCGGCCCAGGCCCGCATCGAGGCGGAGTCGGTGAAGGCCGTCCAGGAGAAGATGGCCGGCAACGACGACCCGCACTTCCAGGCGCGCGCCACCGTCATCAAGGAGCAGCGCGCGGAACTGGCCAAGCACCACGTCTCCGTCCTCTGGAGCGACTACTTCAAGCCCCCGCACTTCGAGAAGTACCCGGAGCTGCACCAGCTGGTCAACGACACCCTGAAGGCCCTCTCGGCCGCCAAGGCGTCCACCGACCCGGCGACGGGCCAGAAGGCGCTGGACTACATCGCCCAGATCGACAAGATCTTCTGGGAGACGAAGAAGGCCTGATCCCTCGCTGGAGGGTCTGACCTGCGGTTCAGCGGGTCGTGCCGTTCACCTGTCCGCACCCGGTCCGCAGGCCGCCGCACACCGGCGTCCATGGCGGACCGGGTGCGGTCTTTTATCCGCCCGGCCGACGGCGGACACCGGCCGACGGCATCCGAGCCGGACCGGGTGCGGTCTCTTTTCCGCCCGGCCGACGGCGTTCGCGGCGGACCGGGTGGGGTTCTCTCTTCCGTCCGGCCGACGGCGTCCATGGCGGACCAGGTGGGGTCCTTTTCCGCCCGGCCACCGGCGGACACCGGCCAACGGGCTTCCCGCACGGTCCGGTTGCCGGTGGCGGCACCCGCCCTCACGCCGCCTCGCGCCGGGGGGCGACACCGGTCACCGTGACCTCGACGGTGACCCGCTCCACGGTGTCGAAAGCGGTGAGGTGGCGGACGACGGCCGCCCCCACCCGGTCATGGACGTCCCGGGCGACGTCCAGCGCCCGTCGGCCCTCGGACAGGACGCAGCGCACCTCGATGTGCCATCCCGAACCGTCCGGCGACCGGTCGGCGCGGACGCCCGCCTCCGACGGGCCGTCCGGTGCCGTGTCCGCCCGGGCGGGCGCGGCGGCCGCCGCCAGGCGCCGGGAGAGCCGGGGTTCGAGGCCGGCCACACCGGGAACCGCGAGAGCGGTCTCGACCGCGGTGCCGAGCAGCGTGGCCGTCCGGCCGACGGTCATGTCGCACCGCCCGCGGCCGGAAGGCCGGGACGCAGCAGCGGCATCGGCTCCAGGACGTCGACCACGGCGATGTCGACGGCCGTCACGGCCAGACCCAGGTCCGTCCCGGCCGAGCGGAGGACCGACCGGCGCACCTGCCGGACCCGGTCGCGCAGGGGGCGGTCCAGAGCGGCGGCCAGCGTCATGGTCACCCGCACTTCGGTGCCTTCGCCCACGCGCACGAGCCGGCAGGCCGCGGCCCTGGCGCCGGGGACCGTGTCGGCGGCCCGCCGCAGGACCTTCGCCGCGACGCTCTCGGCGATGCGCAGTTTCCGGTCCGGGTCGGCCAGCGGCAGCAGCCTCCCGAGCCGGACCTCGGCCCTGACGATGTTCATGACGCGGTCGGCGAGAGCGTGGAGACCGGGCGCGCCCTCGGCACGCAGCGCCCGGGTGGCCTCGTTCACCGCGGCCAGCCCCTCGGCCGCCTCGCGGCAGTACGGGCAGGAGAGGGTGTGCGGCTCCACGGCCGACGCCGCGTCGCGGGTCTGCTCCCACACCCCGCTGAGCAGCCGGCCGCAGGACAGGACCTCGTCGCCCGCGAACGGGGGCACGTCGGGAGCACCCGGCCCGGGGCCGGTCCCGTCGGCCCCGGGAGGTCCGGAAGACCGCTCGTGCGGGTCTAGCGCCATGGGCCCATCGCCTCCTGCAGGGATCGGCGTGCCCTGAACAGTCTGCCGCGCACCGTCTGTTCGCTGGTCCGCGTCACATGGGAGATCTCCTTGTAGGACAGCCCTTGCACCTCCCGCAGGATCCAGCACAGCCGCTGCCCGGCGTCGAGCTGGCCGAGCGCGCGGGCCAGGGCTGCGGTGGCCGCGTCCTGCTCGGCGGACCTGGCGGGCTGGCTCCAGGCGTCCCCCGCCGCGGGCTCGGCGACCGCGTCCAGCGAGAGGGGCGGCGGCCGGCGGCGGCGCAGGGTCAGGCAGCGGTTGACGGTGATCCGGTACATCCAGGTGGTGAACTCCGCGCCGTGGTGGTACTCCGGCAGCCGCCGCCAGGCGCTGACGAAGGCGTCCTGGACCGCGTCCTCGGCGTCCTGGGGGTCGCCGAGCATGCAGCGGGCCAGGGCGAGCAGGGGGCGGCCGTGCCGCTGGACGAGAACGGCGAACGACTCTTCGTCCCCCTCGGCCGCCCGTACGGCCAGGAGCCGGTCCGGCAGTTCGCCGCCCGGCAGGTCGCGCAGGCCGGTTCCCGGCAGTCCGCGCAGGTCATTGCCCGGCAGCTGGCGCGCGTCGCCGCCTGGCAGGTCGCGCCCCGGTGTCGGGGAAGCAGCGCTTTCGATCATGGCGCCCCCATCCGAACTCGGACGGTCCGGGTACCCGGCCGACCACATGTGATGCACGTCACATGTGCGACGCGTGAGGAATGTGCCGTCCGATATGTCCAACCTTACGAAGGGCGCCGCACCGGTGTCCGAGTGACCGATAGAGGCGACCGCCATGACGGAGAACATCACCAGCGTCGGGGCCAGCCGGTCCGAGTCGGGCGTGAGCGCGCTCAAGGGCCGCACCGGAGCGGGGGCTCCGGCCGAGGCACGAGGGAAGACCACCATCGCGGACACCGTGGTGGCCAAGATCGCGGGTATGGCGGCCCGGGAGATACCGGGCATCCACAGCCTGGGTGCGGGGATGGCCCGGGCCTTCGGCGCCATGCGGGAACGCGTCCCCGGCGGAGGCGGGGCCGTCACGCGAGGAGTGAAGGTCGAGGTCGGCGAGCGGCAGGCCGCCGTGGACCTGGACGTCGTCGTCGAGTACGGCGTCGCCATCGTCGACGTCGCCGGCGCCGTGCGCACCAACGTCATCAGTGCCGTGGAGCGGATGACGGGCCTGGAGGTCGTCGAGGTGAACATCACCGTGGACGACGTCCACCTGCCCGACGAGGAGGAAGAGGCCGAGACGGACGAGGGCCGCGTGAGGTGATCCACCCCCGTGCCCTGACCGGGCGCGGGTGATCACGTGCACGGTGACGTTCGTGCACGGGACGGGTTGAGTGCGAGATGAACACAGCAACGACGGGCCTCGCGGCCGGCATGGCTCTCGGCTTCGCCGGCTTCTTCGGAGGCTTCTGGGCCTTCCTGCTGGTCCTGGTCCTGGGCGTGGCCGGGCTGATCGCCGGCCTCGTCGTCCAGGGCGACCTCGACCTGCGCACCCGGAGGCAGCGGTGAAGACCCGGGCCGGTTCCGCCGCCGAAGGGGCGGCCCCGCCGGCGCGGGCGGCCGGACTGCCGCCCCCGGCCGAGCGGGGCGCCACCGTCATCCCGGACAGGGTGGTCGCCCGCATCGCCGCGCAGGCCGCGCGCACGGCCCAGGCCCGGCGCGCCGCCGTACCGCCCGGCCGCGGAGGGCCGGCGAAGCCGGGTGCCTCGGCCGCCGTGCGGGCCGGATCGGTGCGGCTGCATCTGACCATGGAGCTGCCCTACCCCGCCGACCTCCCCCGGGTCTGCGAGCGGATCCAGCACGACGTCGCCGAACGGGTCGCCCAGCTGACCGGCTTGCGGGTGGGAGAGGTCCTGCTCACCGTCCGACGGCTGGTGACCGACGCCGACGCGAGCCGGGGGCGGGTCCGGTGAAGGGCCACCCGACCCGGACCACCGTCGGGCTCGTCGGGATCGCCGGGCGCGTGGGGCGCGTGGGGATCGCCGGGCACGTGGGGCGGACGAGGGCCGCCGGGCACGTGGAGCCCACGGGGACCGCCGGGCACGCCGGGATCTTCAGGCCCCTCGGGATCACCGGGCACGCCGGGATCTTCAGGCCCGCCGGGATCACCGGGCACGTCCGACACGTCGGGATCACCGGGCGCGCCGTGCCGGAAGGGCGGCCGCGATGACATCCGAACCCGGCTCTGCCGGCCCCGGCCCCGTACCGTCCGGCCTCCCTGGCTCCGTGCCGCTGGCGAAGGAGCCCGGTCGGCCAGGGCACGACGTCCCCGCCTCCGACCCTCCGACCGGTGAGCGCGATGTGTCCTCATCAGGCCCCACCGGCGAGCACGACATGCCCACGGCAGGCGCCACCGGTGAGGGCGGCGTGCCCTCATCAGGCGCCACGGGTGAGGGGGACGTGCCCGCCTCCGGCCTCTCGGGCGGTGCGCCCGGCGGAGGGCACCGGACCCACCGCAGGTGGTCCGCGCGCCGCGTCACGGCGGCACTGGTCGCCGCGCTGGTCCTCGTGGCCGTCGTCGCCGCGCTGGTCGACGTCGTCGCCGTACGGGCCGGACGTCCGGCGGCCGCCTGGCGCCGGCATCTGGCAGACGAGCTGGCCACCCGCCCCGTCAACGACGTGTGGATGCTGACGGGGGCCGCCGTGGCCGCCGCCGTCGGCGTCTGGCTGATCGTGCTGGCCCTCACCCCGGGGCAGCGCCGCTGGCTGCCCCTGCGCTCCCCCGCCGACTGCCCGCGACTGCGGGCCTTCCTGGACCGCGACGGCGCCGCCGCGCTGCTGCGCGACGCCGCGATGCGGGTCCCCGGGGTCGGGGCGGCACGTGTCCTCGTGGGCCGCCACCGGATCAGGGCCCGCGCGGACGTCCGCTTCCGCGACCCCCAGCAGGTGAAGGACGACCTCGCCACCGTCCTGGGCGAGGAACGCGACCAGCTGGCCCTCGCCCGTCCTCCCCGCGTCGTCGTACGGGTGCGGCGACGCACCGACTGACCGACAACCGGACCACCGGGAGCCCGCGCCATGACCCCGCGAACCGCACTCAACCGCAGTCTGCTGACCCTCGCCGGACTGGTTCTGCTCGGCGGCGGACTGCTGATCCTCTTCGCCGGGTTCGACGTGTACCGGCGCCACGACCTCGCCCCGCCCGACGGCTGGCCCCTGACCACCCCGGCCGGAGTCCTGCTCGGCTCAGCCGACCGGGCACGCTGGAGCGGCCAGGGCTGGTGGTGGTGGCCCGCGGTCATCGCCGCCCTCGCCCTCGCCGCCCTGCTCGCCCTGTGGTGGCTGCTCGCCCAGCTGAGCCGCCGCCGCCCCGGCTCCCTGCCCGTCGGCGGCACACCCCCGGCGGAAGGTGTCGAACTGCGCGACCGCGCGCTCGGCGAGGCGATCGCGAACGAGGCCGGTGCCCTGCCCGGGATCGAGCACGCGTCCGTGCACATCACCGGCCGGCCGGCCCACCACCGCACCCGCATCGGGCTCACCCTCACCCCCGGGGGCGCACCCGGCGCCGCTCTCGGTGCCCTCTGCGCAGGCCCGCTCAGTACCGCCCGGCGGTCCACCGGCCTGCCCGACCCGCCCACCGAGGTCCGCCTGAAGGTCAGGCGTCACAGTCCACACCGCGTGGAGTAAGGAGGCGACCAGCCGCTTCATCCCGACGCCCCCGCGACCGTCGCGGTCCGCGGGGAACCAGCACCGCTCCCCCAAGGAGAGACCATGATCGTCCTGGGCATCATCCTGCTCGTCGTCGGTTTCCTCACCGGCATATCCATCCTGTGGACCATCGGGATCATCCTGTTGGTCATCGGAGCCATCCTCTGGATCCTCGGCGCGATGGGGCACGCCGTCGCCGGCCGACGCCACTACTGGTGACCGGGGCCGGCACCGAGGGCTGACCGCCCCGGGCCCCGGTCACGCCGGCAAGCCGGCGCGGACCGCACGGGGACGTCCGGGACGGCGGACGACGGCGGCGGCGGAGAGATCCGCCCCTGCGGTCACCGCCGTTCCGGGCACGGACGGGACGCGCCCGGTCGTCGCCGCCAGGCCACGGACGGGACGCGCCCCGTCGTTCCGGTCAGGCCACGGACGGACGCGCTCGGCCGGTGCCACCAGGGCGCGGACGAGACGCGCCCGGTCGTTGCCGTCAGGGCACGGACGGGACGCGCTCGGCCGGTGCCGGCCGCGTCGGGAGTTCGTATGCACCACACCTTCGTGACGATCCGCCAGAACGCCCCTCCGGGTCACGGCCATGACGGGCGGTGAGCGGCACGGCCCCGGAGAGGACACCGACCGGTCGGAGCGCTTCGGGGAGGAGTTCCTCGGAGCCCTGCTGGACCAGGGGCACGAGCTGCCGCCGTACCGGCTCGGTCCGCTCGTCGCCCGGCAGCTGGGCAGGCTCGACGGCCGCGAGACCTCGGTCTTCCTGCAGGACTACGGCCAGGTCTGGCTCGTCCCCCTGCCGGGTGACGGGCTGACGGCCGGGGAACCGCAGCCGATCGACGGCTCCGACGCCGGCCGTGCCTTCGAGGAGGCGTGCCCGGTCGAGGTGGCGCAGGACGACGGGGTACGGGTCTACCTCCCCCTGCTGGACGGTGGCGACCAGGTGGGCGTCATGGCCGTCACCCTGGACCGGGTCGACGACGACGACCGGCGGCTGCTGCGCAGACTCGCCTCGCTCGTGGCCGACATGCTGGTGACCAAGCACGGATACACCGACCTGTTCTTCCGGCTGCGGCGCAGGGAACCGATGAGTCTGGCGGCGGAGATCCAGTGGTCGCTGCTGCCACCGCTGGCGATGTTCACGCCCCGGGTCGAGCTGGCCGGGATGCTGGAGCCCGCCTACGACGTGGCCGGCGACAGCTTCGACTACGCCCTCAACGGCGATGTCCTGCACGTGGCGATGGTCGACGCGATGGGCCACGGACTGGACGCCGCCACCATGGCCACCGTGGTCATCGGGGCCTACCGGCACGCCAGGCGCATCAGCGTCGGCCTGTCGGAGATATACGCGTTCATGGACCGGGCCGTCGCCGTGCAGTTCGGCCCCGACCACTTCGTGACCGCGCAGATGATGCGGCTGGACACGGTCACGGGCCGCCTGCAGTGGGTCAACGCCGGACACCCCGCCCCTCTGCTGATCCGTGGGCACCGTGTCGTGCGGCGGCTGCACGGTCCGACGACGCTGCCCGTCGGCTTCGGCGGCCGCGAGCCCCGGATCAGCGAGGTGGCTCTCGCGCCCGGCGACCGGGTCATGTGCTTCACCGACGGACTGATCGAGGAGCGCGATGTCGGTGGAGAGCAGTTCGGGGAGGAACAGCTCATCACCTCGGTGAACCGCCTCGAACCCACGGCGCGGGGAATCCGGACGGTCGCGCGCTCCCTCTCCCACACGCTGCAACGGGCGCGGGGCGGGATCACGACGGACGACGCGACACTCCTGCTGATCGAGTGGCGCGGCCCGGGCTGACCGGACCGGCCCCACCGCGACGGCGGAGAACCGGCCCCTCTACGACGGACCGACTCCTCCACGACGGACCGATTCCTCCACGGCGGCCGACTCCCCCACGGCGGCCGACTCCTCCATGGTGGCCGGCTCCTCCACGACAGAGGGCCGCTGCCTCGGCTTCGGTACAAGTGCTTCTCGACGGCGGAGGGCCGACCCCTCGGCAGTGACGCAAAGGCTCCTCGACGGCGGGTCCGGGGTCGCCGTCGGTCCGGCACGTCCTGCCCCTGCCGCCCGGCTGGTGGAACTGCGGCACGATCAGCCAGATCCCGTACGCCACCACCGCCGCGCAGGCGAGGAAGCACAGCCACGCCTGGGCCCGGCCGGCGGCGGGTCCGGCGGCACCGCCGGCCTCGGCGCGGGAAAGGCCGAGCACACCGAGCGTGAACCGGCGGCCGAGGCCGGCGCCGAGGATGCTGCCCGAGGCGACCTGTGTGGTGGACAGCGCGAAGCCGAGCTGGGCGGAGGTGAGGATCACGGCCGTGGAAGCCGTCTCGGCGGCGAATCCCTGCGGCGACCGGATCTCCGTCAGCCCCTTGCCCATGGTGCGGATGATCCGCCAGCCGCCCAGGTAGGTGCCCAGGCCGATGGCGAGACCCGCCGAGCCGATCACCCAGACCGGCGGGCCGGCGTCCTGGTCCAGCGCGCCCGCCGAGATCAGCGTCAGCGTGATGACACCCATGGTCTTCTGGGCGTCGTTGGTGCCGTGCGCGAGGGAGACCAGGGAGGCCGAGGCGATCTGCCCCAGCCGGAAGCCCCTGGTCAACCGACTCCTGCCCGGCCCGGGCGGTGAGCCGGTAGACGAGGTAGGTGGCGAGCAGAGCGGCGAGGCCGGCCACCACCGGTGAGGCCACCGCCGGGATCAGCACCTTCTCGGCCACCTTGCCGAAGTGCACGCCGTGGGAGCCCGCACCGACCCAGACGGCACCGATCAGCCCGCCGAACAGGGCGTGCGAGGAACTGGAGGGGAGCCCGGCGAGCCAGGTCAGCAGGTTCCACAGGATCGCCCCGACCAGCCCCGCGAAGATCATCCCGGGGGTGACCAGGGCGTCGTCCACGATCCCGCCGGAGATCGTCCTGGCCACCTCGGTGGACAGGAACGCGCCGGCGATGTTGAGGACCCCGCTGACCAGCACCGCTGTTCTGGGTTTGAGCGCACCGGTGGCGATGGAGGTGGCCATCGCGTTCGCGGTGTCGTGGAACCCGTTCGTGAAGTCGAACGCCAGTGCCGTGACGATGACGACCGCCACGAGGAACGTGATGTGGTCCATCACCCGAGACAAGCAAGGGCCGGCCGATGCCCGGACAACTGGAGGGAAACGCTCCGTCGCACTCGGAAGACTCTGTCGTACGGTCCTGTGCCAAGCTGAGCAGGTGACCGCCCTGGAGGACCTGCGACGGCTGCGGCGGGTACGGGACCGCATGGACCGCGAGTACGCCGAGCCGCTCGACATGACCGCCCTGGCCCGGGACGCCCTGATGTCCCCGGGCCACTTCCAGCGCACCTTCCGCAAGGCGTTCGGCGAGACGCCGTACAGCTACCTGATGACCCGCCGGATCGAGCGGGCCAAGGCGCTGCTGCGCCGGGGCGATCTCACCGTGACCGAGGTGTGCCTCGCCGTGGGCTGTACCTCGCTCGGTTCCTTCAGCTCCCGGTTCACCGAGCTGGTCGGCGAGACGCCGAGCGCCTACCGCGCCCGCGACCACGAGGAGAGCGCGGTGATCCCGTCCTGCGTGGCCCGCAGACTGACCCGGCCGCGACGCCGTCCGTACTGAGCGGGGCACCTGCGCCGGCCGAGCGGGGCGCCTCCGTCGGTTCTAGGGTGAGTCCATGGACGTGAGACTCGCGCAGTGTTTCATCGCGGTGGACGACCACGACAAGGCCATCGCCTTCTACCGCGATGTGCTCGGTCTGGAGGTCCGCAACGACGTCGGCTTCGAGGGGATGCGCTGGGTGACCCTGGGCTCGCCGCTCCAGCCGGACGTGGCGATCGTCCTGGAGCCCCCGGACGCCAGTCCGGACGCATCCCCGGCGGACAAGCATGCGCTCAACGAACTCCTGGCCAAGGGCCTGCTGCGCGGGGTCATCTTCACCACCCCCGACTGCGACGCGCTCTACGAGCGGGTGCGCGAGTCCGGCGCCGATGTCATCCAGGAGCCGACGGACCAGCCCTACGGGGTGCGCGACTGCGCCTTCCGGGACCCGGCGGGCAACCAGCTGCGCTTCCTCCAGCACCCCGCCGGCTGAACTCCCCCGCCTCGGCGGCCCGTTCGGTCACCGGCGGGGCCGGCCCGCGCCCTGCCCAGGTGGCCCGTTCGGTCACCGGCGGGGCCGGCCCGCGCCCTGCCTACACTCCCCGCATGATGATCCGCTGGACGTACGCCTTCGCCGACCGGCCCGCCGCCCGCCTCGCCGACGCCTGCGCCTTCTGGACGGCCGCGACCGGTACCCGGCTGTCCGGATTCCGCGGCGACGGCGAGGAGTTCGTGACGCTGCTGCCCGAGGCCACCGACCCGAGCGTGAAGCTCCAGGGCATCGGTGCGGGAGACGGCGGCGCCCACCTCGACCTGTGCACCGAGGACGTGCGCGACCTGGGCACGCGCGCCCGCCGGCTCGGCGCCCGTCTGGTGGCGGACCACGGGGACTGGGCCGTACTGCGCTCCCCTGCGGGCCGGTTGTTCTGCGTGGTGCCCTGGCAGGGAGAGGCGGTACGGCCGCCGGTGGCGTCCGGCAGCCGGCTGGACCAGGTGTGCCTGGACGTCCCGCCGTCCCGGTACGACACCGAGTGCGCCTTCTGGGCCGCGCTGACCGGGTGGGAGCAACGGGCCGGTTCCCGGCCGGAGTTCACCGCCCTGGTGCCACCGGCGGGCCTGCCTCACCGGCTGCTGCTCCAGCGGCTGGACGAAGAGGGCCCGGCCTCGGCCCACCTGGACCTGGCCTGCGCCGACGTCAGCGCAGTCCGTGCGCGGCACGAGGAACTGGGGGCCGTCCTGGTGCGCGAGGGCGCCCACTGGACGGTGATGCGGGACCCGGCCGGCGGCACGTACTGCCTGACCGGCCGCGATCCGCAGACGGGCCGGCTCCCGGACCGGGGCGGCCGGGACGCCTGCACCGGGTAGGCGCCCCGCCTCTCAGCCCCAGGGCTCCACGTCGACCACGGCCTCGACCGGCACCGGTCCGTAGACGTGCGGGAACTCCTCCCCGCCCGGCTCGGCGGACTCGTACCGCACCGGCGCACCGACCCGGGCCGGGTCCACCACCAGGACGACCAGCTCGTCCGGGCCGTCGTAGCCGCCGTAGAGGAAGTCCGCGACGCGCGGGAGCTGCTCGCGGGTGGAGAAGTGGATGAAACCCTCCTCTTGGAGGGTGCGACCCCGGGTGGACCGCTCGTAGGCGCCGCGCTCGCGCGCCGCCTCCCACAGGGAGCGCTCGGTGATGTGCAGGATGTACGGCAGTTTCGGCATGCGCCCACGCTACGGCGTCTTCGGGGCCCGCTCTGGGGCGTCGGACGAATCGGGAACGGCGGGCCGCCCGGCGCCGGAGGGCCGCCCGGTGCTGCCGGAGGGCCGCCCGGTGCTGCCGGAGGGGCGCCCGGTGTCGGCGGACCGCCCGGCCTCGGCACCGGCCGCGCAGTCCGGGTTGCCGCACGGGGCCGGGCCCCAGACCGGCACCCAGGCGCCCAGGGTCTTGTGCCGCTTGACGACCGTCTCGACCGGCTGTCCGCAGACGGGACAGACGGGTTCCACGCTGCCCATGCTCTCAGGGTAGAGCGGTGGCGGCACCGCCGCTTCCTGCGGCGCCCCCACACACTGCGGGGGCGTGCGGGAACCGCCTCGCCGGAGATCCCCGGTGACCGCGCGGGGCCAGGGGCCGCACGGTCACCGGGGCTCCGGCGTCGTCCTCAGGTCCGTGATTCCAGCTCCCTCGGGCCCGTGGCTCCGGCGTGGTACGGACGTCCCCAGGTCCGAGGTTCCGGCTCCCTCGGGCCCGTGACTCCGGCGTGGTACTGACGTCCTCAGGCCCGAGGTTCCGGCTCCCTCGGGCCCGTGACTCCGGCGTGGTACTGACGTCCCCAGGTCCCAGGTTCCGGCTCCCTCGGGCCCGTGACTCCGGCGTGGTACGGACGTCCTCAGGCCCGTGCACCGACGCCCTCGCGCCCCTGCACCGACGCCCTCGGATCCCTGCACCGGCAACGCCCTCGGATCCCTGCACCGGCAACGCCCTCGGGTCCCTGCACCGGCGGCGTCCTCGGATCCCCGCACCGGCGTCCTCATGACCGCCGCGCCGGCACCCTCAGCTGGTCCGCCGGGTGACGAACTCGGCGAGCGCCAGCAGACCGCCCGCCGCCTCGGGGCCGGGCACCGCGCGGGCGAGTTCCTGGACGGCCCGGGCCATCCGGTCGGCCGCCTCGGCCTGCGCCCAGTCCCGGCCCCCGGCCTGCTCGACCGCCAGTGCCGTACGCGCGATCTCCCCGTCCTCCGCCTCCCCTTCGAGGTACGGCTTCCCGTACAGCGCGGCGAGTTCGGCCGCCGCCGGGGTGCCCGAGGTGAGCGCCGCCACCACCGGCAGGGACTTCTTACGGGCGACGAGATCCGCACCGGCCGGCTTGCCGGTGTGCCGCGGGTCCCCCCATATGCCGATGACGTCGTCGATCAGCTGGAAGGCGAGCCCCGCCTGCCGGCCGAAGCCGTCCAGCGCGTCCACCACCTCCTCGCTCGCCCCCGCGTACAGCCCGCCGACCGCGCAGGCACAGCCCAGCAGCGCGCCGGTCTTGGCCTCGGCCATCGCCAGCACCTCGTCGAGGGTGACCGATTCCGGCGCACGCCGCTCCAGGTCGGTGTCCACGTGCTGCCCCTCGCACAGCTCCACCACACAGGACGCGAGCCGGGCCGCGGCCGGGACGGAGGCCGGGTGCGGGTCCTCGGCGAGCAGCCGCAGGGCAAGCGCCTGGACGGCGTCCCCGGCGAGGATCGCGTCGGCGA
>NZ_WWJT01000601.1 GCF_009865385.1 Streptomyces sp. SID486
AGGGGGCCAGGGGCCAGGGGCCAGGGACCGGGGGGAGCCTGTGCCGCGCCCCCGTTCCGGCGCAGCAGGGCTCAGTCACCCCCAGGCGGCCGGGGCGGGGGCGCCACCGGTCAGCCGGGGGAAGGAGCGGGCCGCGGCCAGGAACCCGAGCGTCGTCAGCACGAACGGCCAGGTGAACGCGTGGCCACCGGACGGGGCGAGCAGATGCGCGACGGCCGGTGTCACGGCGGTCGCGGTCGCGGCGCCGAGCAGCGCGTAGAGCAGCGTGACGGGTTCCGCCGCCAGGAAGACGCCGCACAGGGCGAGGGCGACGAGCACGGCGTTGTAGCCCATGGTGCCGTCGGCGATCCTGGCCGTCGGCGCGCCGAGCGCCCAGGCGGTCAGGACGCCCGTGGCGCTGCCGGCGCAGGCCATCAGCCCCGCCACCCGGCTCGCCAGGAAGAGACCCGCGAGGAGCAGCGCTCCCACGTACCACTCGTCCAGGAAGAAGACCTGGGAGACATTGCGGAAGAACGCCCGCCACAGGTCTCCCGGGCGCGGCGCGCTGGGACCGGACGCGGCGTGGGGCAGCGCGGCGAGGCTGTCGCCGTGCGGCCAGAGCCGCCGGAAGGCCGGGGCGGCGACCGTGACCGCGCTCGCCAGCAGGCAGTACGGCAGGGTCAGCGGCGGCAGGTGCCACACGCGCAGCAGGCGGACCACGGCCGCCGTGGCGACGGCGGCCACGACGCAGGCAGCGGCGGCGAGCAGTGCGGTGGACAGCCTGCCCACGTCCAGGAACACGGCGAAACACAGGGCGAGGAGACAGGAGTTGAAGCCCTCGAGGCCCTGTTCCACCCGGTCCCGGGCCACGTGCAGCAGCCGTGCCGTGCCGCTGCCGAGGGTGGCGCCGCCCAGGGCGTAGACGCCGTAGCGCCAGTCCGCCGTGGCCAGCGCGCCGCAGAAGACGGCGCCCGTCCGCGCGTCGGCCAGGAACATCACCTGGGCCGGGCCGCGCAGCAGCGGACGGCCGAAGCCCCCGCCGCGTCCCCCTCGCCACCACCGGACTCCGTCCGACCGTCGCACGCCCCGCCCCCTCAGCCGACGCCAGCCCCCCGCACTGTTCCACAGTGCGGCATTAGTTTTCCGGCATACGATACGTCTTGTCGAGGCCACCCTGTCGCCGGAGGGCGACGGGCGCGACAGCCGTGCCGGTGGGACGGGCGATGGGCGGCGGGCGGACGTGCGGGCGGGCGGGCGGGTGCGCTCAACGGG
>NZ_WWJT01000602.1 GCF_009865385.1 Streptomyces sp. SID486
ACCCGCGGTCAGTCGCGCGCGTCCCACTCCGCGGCGACGCGCTCCGCCATGACCGCGACCGCCACCGCGCCCGGGTCCGGCGAGCCGATGCTGCGCTCGCCGGTGTAGCTCTGGCGGCCTCGCCTGGCCTGCATGGATTGCGTCGCGTCGGCCGCGGCGCGGGCGGTCGTGGCGGCCAGCGCGGCCAGCTCCGCACCGCCGGCGTCCGGTTCCCCGCCGGCGAGTCGCTGTTCGAGCGCGTCGGTCATCGGGATCAGCGCGTCGAGCAGGGTCTTGTCACCGAGGTCGGACTTCCCCCGCGCCTTGATCCCCTCGGCGGCGGCCCGCAGCATGGCCACCGCGTCCGCGGCGTTCGGCTCCGGCCGGTCCTTCACGGCCGTGGAGGCCCGAAGGAAGGCGGTGCCCCACAGCGGCCCCGACGTGCCTCCCACCCGCTTGGAGATGACCAGGGCGACCTTCTTCAGGAGCTCGGCCGGTGCCTCCGTGGCGAGGGTGTCCCAGTCGGCGAGTACGATCTCGAAACCGCGTGCGAGCGAGTATCCGAAGTCCCCGTCTCCCGCCACGGCGTCGAGGTCACTGAAGGCCCTCTCGTTGTCGACCGCGGTGCGGGCCATGGTCCGGACGACGAAGGCGAGGTCCCCGGCGGGCGTCGATGGCGATGGCATGACTCTCCTGACTGCCGCGGCATCAGTGCGGTCGCGTACGGGAACCGGACGGACCGGGGGTGAGCGGGCCGTCCGCGGGCGGATCCGACGGGGCGGTACCCGCGCCGCCACCGGTGCCGAGCAGGACGGCGAGGTCCGCGAGGCGCACACAGGGGCCCGGGCGGATGTCGAGTGGATCACTCAGGACACGGCTGACGACCTCCTCCGGCGGCGGATCACCCAGCGAGGTGACCACCAAGGAGGCCCCGGTGAAGTCCTCCTGGACCGTGTACGCGCTGGTCGTGACCACACAGGCGAGACCGGCGCCGAGCGCGGCGAGCATCCCGTTGCGGCTGTCCTCGATGACGACGGCGTTCGCGGGCTCCAGGCCGAGCCGGTCCAGGGCGAACGCGTAGATGTCCGGGGCCGGCTTCTTGCGCCGGACCACGTCCCCGGCGAAAACGCTGAAGTGAGGCGTCAGTTCCGGCCCCATGGCGAGTCCGAGCACGCTGCGGACGGACGCCTCCGCGGAGGTGGAGGCGACCGCGAGCGCCCACCCGGCCTCATGCGCCGCCGCGGCGATCCGCCGCACTCCGGGCCGGGGCGGAATGCTCCCGCTCCCGATGATCGCCGTGTAGATCTCCGTCTTGCGCCGGTGCCAGGCGGCGACCTGCTCGCCGAGTGCGGCCGGGTCGGAGGGCAGGCCGGCCGCGGCGACGAAGTCCGGGGTCAGCAGTGTGCGCATCCGCTCCTTGCCGCCGCCGACCTTCACCTTCTCCGCGTACTCCTCGTCGCTCCACCGCACCGGCAGACCGAACTCCTCGAACGTCTGGTTGAAGGCGGGCAGGTGGCCGTCGCGTTCGGTGTCCGCGAGAACGCCGTCGCAGTCGAAGAGCAGCGCGGGCACGGCTACCTCGCCCGCCCGGTACTGCCGAAGAGATCCATCAGCGAACCGGTCAACTCGACGACGTCCCGGCGGACGTCCCGGAAGAGCGACGGCGGATCCCACTTACGCCGCTCCTCCGCCGTCCGCAGGAAGGCCAGGTTCGACTTCATGTACGTCTCCTTGAGGGCCGTCGAGATGTTGACCTTCGCGCACCCCCGGGAGATCAGGTCGCGGAACTGCTCGTCGGAGAGGCCGCTGCCGCCGTGCAGGGCGATGGGCACCGGATACGCCGACACGATGTCCGACACGCGCTGCGCGTCGAGCACCGGCGCCCGCTTGTACGAGCCGTGGGCGTTGCCGATCGCCGGTGCGAAGACGTCGACCTGGGTGGTCCGCAGGAACTCCAGGGCGACCGAGAGATCCTGCCGCTCGGCGGCGGTGTCGCTGCCGACCCCGTCCTCCACACCGGTGATCGACTCGATCTCGCCCTCCACCGCGGCACCGAAGGCGCGCGCCTCCGCGACGACCTCGACGGTCTGCCTCATGTTCTCCTCGACCGGCAGCTCGGAGGCGTCGAAGAGCACCGAGTTCCATCCCTGCCGCAGGCACTCGGTGATGACCTCACGCTCCGGACAGTGATCCAGGTGCAGGGTGACGGGCACCTCGATCCCGGCGGTCATCGCGTTCCACATCGCGAAGAGCACACCGCTGCCGACGGACCTGACCGTCTTCACCGACGTCTGCACGATGAGCGGCGACGCCTTCTCCACCGCCGCCGCCAGCACGGCTTCCAGCGTGAGGTCGTTGAACACGTTGATGGCCGGTACGGCGTAGCGCTCCTCGAAAGGCTCGGCGAGGATCTCGGTCAGCGGTGTCACACCCACGACGCCTCCACCTCTCCGCCCCGCTCCTCCATTCCACGCCCGCGCACCACACGCCGCCACTCCTGGCCCTCCCGGGCCGCGGGACCGGCGGCGACACCTGGCGCGGAGGCCGCCCGGGCCCCGCCGGTCAGAGGCGCCTGCCGGTGTTGAGCCGGGCGGCCTGGCGCACGAGGTGATCGCGTTCGGCGAGGTCGGACGCCTTGTGGGCCGCTTCGGCGTACAGCTGTGCCGCCGTGGCCAGGTCGCCGTCGCGTTCGTGGAGGTAGGCCGCCACCGCCGTGTGGCGGGGCAGTGAGCCGTCCAGTGCCGCGAGCGCGGCCAGCCCCGCGCGGGGTCCGTCGGCCTCGCAGACGGCCACCGCGCGGTTGAGGCGGACGACGGGGCTGTCGGTGAGCCGCACGAGTTCGTCGTACCACTCGACGATCTGTACCCAGTCGGTCTCCTCGGCCGTGGGCGCGTCGGCGTGGAGAGCCGCGACGGCGGCCTGGGCCTGGTACTCGCCCAGCCGGTCGACGGCGAGGGCCGCCTGCAGGATCTCGACCCCCTCGGCGATCGACGCCGTGTCCCACCGGGCGCGGTCCTGCTCGGCGAGCGGCACCAGACTGCCGTCGGGTGCGGTCCGCGAGGCACGCCGGGCGTGGTGGAGCAGCATGAGGGCGAGCAGCCCCGCCACCTCGGGGTGGTCGATCGCCGCCGCGAGCTGCCTGGTGAGCCGGATGGCCTCGGCGGCCAGGTCGACGTCGCCGGAGTACCCCTCGTTGAAGACCAGGTACAGCACGCGCAGCACGGTGGCGACGTCGCCGGGCCGGTCGAACCGCACGCCGGAGACCGTGCGCTTGGCCCGGCTGATGCGCTGCGCCATGGTCGCCTCGGGCACCAGGTAGGCCCGGGCGATCTGGCGGGTGGTCAGCCCGCCCACGGCGCGCAGGGTGAGCGCGACCGCGGACGAGGGCGTCAGCGCGGGGTGGGCGCACAGGAAGTAGAGCTGGAGGGTGTCGTCCGTCGCGGGCGCGGGCCCGGGTGCCGGCTGCTCGTCCACGCGGTCCTCGCGCCTGCGGCGTGCGGCATCCGAGCGGGTCGCGTCGAGAAACCTGCGCCAGGCCACCGTGACCAGCCAGCCCTTGGCGTCCCGCGGCGGATCGGCCGGCCAGACGCGGATCGCCTCGACCAGGGCGTCCTGTACGGCGTCCTCGGCCGCCGCGAAGTCGGCTCCGCGGCGGACGAGGACGGCGAGGACATGCGGCGTGAGCCTCCGCAGCAGGCCCTCGTCCATGGGAGCGGTCACTCCGTGGTCGTGGAGTGCGAGCCCAGGAACGGACGCAGTTCGAGCCACTCGTGGATCGGCTTGCCGCCCGCTCCCGGCGCGGCCGACAGCTCCCCGGCCAGTTCCACGGCGCGTTCGTGACTGTCGACGTCGATCACCATCCAGCCGGCGATGAGGTCTTTGGTCTCGGCGAACGGGCCGTCGGTCACCGGCGGGCGCCCCTCGCCGTCGTACCGCACCCATGTCCCCTGCGGGGCGAGCGCCTGGCTGTCGACGAACTCGCCGGTCTCCTCCAGCCGGGCCGCGAAGTCGTTCATGTACTGCACGTGCGCCGAGATCTCCTCGGGGGTCCACTCCTCCATGGGCGCGTCGTTGACCGAAGCCGGGGCGCCTCGGTAGTGCTTGAGCAGCAGGTACTTGGCCATCGTGCTTCTCCTCGGTGCCGGTGCGACCCATTCTGGCCGCCTTCCCCCCGGGGACGGAGCCGGTCGCGGGTTCTCGACATCGCCGCCCGAAGATCTTTCGCCTTCCTCGGACCCTCGTCCACGAGCGCGGAAGACGGCGGAAGACGGCGCACCGCCGTCCGGGACACGGCCCCGGGCCGGCCACCGGCCGCACACAGCGGCACCTCGCGGAGATCGCCTCCGCGAGGTGCCGCTTTCCTTCCCGCTGTCAGCGCCCACTGTCAGCCCTGGGTGCCGCCCTGGGTGTTGCCGTTGCCACCACCCTGGGTGCCGCCCTGCGTGTTGCCGTTTCCGCCACCCTGCGTTCCACCCTGGGTGTTGCCGTTGCCG
>NZ_WWJT01000603.1 GCF_009865385.1 Streptomyces sp. SID486
GTTGCGCCCGCCGCGCCGCTCGGCGTTGCGCCCGCTGCGCCGCTCGGCGTTGCGTCCGCTGCGCCGCTCGGCGTTGCGTCCGCTGCGCCGCTCGGCGTTGCGCCCTGCTCGGCGTCCGATCGTCGTCGTGCTGGTCTGTGCCGGGCTCGCCGTGCACGTCGCGACGCAGCTGCACGTCGTGACGCGGGCGGTCGGCAGCGCCGGCGCCCTCCAGCGGGCCCGGTCCCGGGCCGTGACCGAGCTGCATCGGCGCGGCGTACGGCCGCCCTGCCTGCTCACCGGCCACGAGGCCATCCCGGTCGCCTTCGCCGCCGGCTGCGCCTCCGCCGCGACGGCCGGCCCCAACGCCAACACCACCGCGTCCGGCATCACCCGCACCGCCCGGCGGATGCCGGTCGCCGCGCTGGTGCCGGCCGGGTCCGCGCCGCCGGCCTACGCCCGCGGCTGGGCCTCCGCGGCCGTCGGATCCGACCTGCTGTACTACGTCGTACCGGGCACCGGCTCATGACGTCTTCGGCCGGGTTCACCGCCTCCCTGGGCCGCCGGCGCGCCTACTGGCAGGCCGGCGTTTGCCTCGCCGTACTGCTCGGCGCGGTGTACCTGGCCCGCAGCCACTGGCCCGCGCTGGAGAGCGGTGCCGGGCGGCTGGCGGTGGCCGACCAGGGCTGGCTGCTGACCGGCGCGGTGGCGGCCGCGGGCACCTGGGCGGCGTCCGCGCTCGCCCAGCAGGGCGCCGTCGTCCGGCGGCTGCCGGGCGCCCGGCTGACCGCCACCCAGTTCGCCGCCTCCGCCGCCAATCACCTGCTGCCCGCCGGGCTCGGCGCCGGCGCGGTGAACCTGCGCTTCCTGATGCGCTGCGGACTGCCGCCCGGACGCGCGGCCGGTGCGCTCGCCGTCAAGGCCGCCTCGGGCGCCGTCGTCCGGCTGGCGCTGCTCGCGCTGCTCGCCCCCGTCTGCCCTGGGCTGCTGCGGCTCCCGCGGGTCTCCCCGCTGGTGGTCGCCGCCGTCCTCACCGCGGCCGGCCTCGCGGCCGTCCTGCTGGCCA
>NZ_WWJT01000604.1 GCF_009865385.1 Streptomyces sp. SID486
CGGCCGACCAGGGCGCCGGGGGCCGGCGGCGGGCCCGGCGGTCCTCCACGGACGCCTTCCTGGACAGTGACATGCCCGGCGCCGGTGACACCGGTGAGGCGGAGGGGTCCGTACCGACCGGCCGGCGCCGGCGGCGGGCCGCCACGCCCGCCGAGGCGCCCCACGACCTCCCGGCCGAGGGCACGGAGAACGGCTCCGGGGGGACCGGCCGACGCCGTGGCCGCCCCGCCGAGCCCGGCGCCGACGGTGCTGACACCGGTGACGGCGGTGACGGCGGTGACGGCGGTGACGGCGAGGGTGTGGCCGAGGGGTCCGTGATGACCGCGGCCGAGCAGGGCGCGGGGGCCGCCGCCTCGGGTACGGGGCTCGGTGGCACGGTGCCGCCGCAGGGCGTGCCCGTGCCGACGGGCCGGCGCGCCCGCCGCGACCCGGGCGCCCCACAGGCCGCGCTGTCGCCGGCACTTCCCTCGGCCGGCACCGAGCCGGCCCGGGGCCCGCACGCGCTGCCGGCCGCACCGACGG
>NZ_WWJT01000605.1 GCF_009865385.1 Streptomyces sp. SID486
TCGGCTGGGTGCCCGCCCCGGCGGCCGGGGAGAACGCCGCGGCGGCCGGGGAGCACGCCCCGGCGCCCGAGGTGCTGCGCGCCCCGGCCGGAGCAGGCGCGGCCGAGACCCGGGCGGCCGTCGACACGGTCCTCGGCGCGCTGCGCGCCCGGCTCGCCGGCGAACAGCTCACCGACACGCCCCTGGTCGTCGTCACCGGCAGCGACCCGGCGGGAGCCGCCGTCGGGGGTCTGGTCCGCTCGGCCCAGTCGGAGAACCCCGGCCGCGTCGTGCTGGTCGAGGCCGCGGAGGAGCCGGACGCGGAGCGCCTCGCCGAGGCGGTGGCCACGGGAGAACCGCACCTGGCCTTCCGCG
Source organism: Streptomyces sp. SID486 (assembly GCF_009865385.1). Lineage (GTDB taxonomy): Bacteria > Actinomycetota > Actinomycetes > Streptomycetales > Streptomycetaceae > Streptomyces. The sequence continues at coordinate 355 of NZ_WWJT01000605.1, forward strand.
ACGGCGCCTGGCGGGTGCCGAGGCTGACCCGCGTCACCGAGAACCCACCGGCCACCGGCGAGCGCGCCAGCGCCCCGCACACCGACACCGACCGGGAGAGCCTCGGCTCCGGCGACGGTCCGGGGGGCTCCGGTGCCGACTTCGGTTCCGGCAATGGTCCGG
>NZ_WWJT01000606.1 GCF_009865385.1 Streptomyces sp. SID486
GACGACGACTACCCCGCCTACACCATGGGCCGGGCTGCCGAGATGCTCGGCACCACCCCGGCCTTTCTCCGCGCGCTCGGTGAACACCGCCTGATCACACCCTTGCGCTCGGAAGGCGGTCACCGCCGATACTCCCGCTACCAGCTGCGCGTCGCGGCCCGCGCCCGCGAACTCGTCGACGGGGGCACGCCCATCGAGGCCGCCTGCCGCATCGTCATCCTGGAGGACCAGCTCGAAGAAGCCCAGCGCATCAACGAGCAGCTCCGGGCCCGAGGGGACCAGCCACAACCGAGGACTTCCGCCTGATCAGGAAGACTTCCGCCTGATCAGGCGGACGTGGGCCGTGCGGCGGACGGTCGGACATCGGTGCGAGATGAGGCGGACATGGATGCAGGATGAGGGGGTAGACGATGCGTCGTCGGCCGTTTCGGCAGGCAGCGACGGTTGGCTCGACTTTTGGGAGGGGAACAGAATGGCGCTCATGAGCACCCAGATGGTGGACACGCGGACGGCCCGGTTGCCGGAGGTCCCCGACCCTTCCCGGGTGGCGCCGAAGGACGCCCGCGAGCTGTCGCGCCTGTTCTTCGACCAGCTCGCGGTGCTGGAAGAGGGCACACCGGAGTACAGCTACGCCCGTAACACGCTGATCGAGATGAACATGTCCCTGGTCCGCTTCGCGGCCGGCCGGTTCCGCAGCCGGGGCGCCGAGGAGATGGAGGACATCGTCCAGGTCGGCATGATCGGCCTGATCAAGGCGATCGACCGGTTCGACCTCTCCCGGGAGGCGGAGTTCACCTCTTTCGCCGTCCCGTACATCGTGGGCGAGATCAAGAGGTTCTTCCGCGACACCACCTGGGCGGTGCATGTGCCGCGCCGGCTGCAGGAAGCCCGCGTCCAGCTCGCCCGCGCCACCGAGGAACTCCGCAGCCGCCTCGGCCGCACGCCGACGGTCAAGGAGCTGTCGGACCTGATGAGCCTGCCCGAGGACGAGGTGCGCGAGGCCCGCCTGGCCGCCAACGGCTACAACTCCTCCTCCCTGGACGCCGCGATCAGCGGCAGCGAGGACGGCGAGAGTGCCCTGCAGGACTTCATCGGCACCGAGGACCGGGCGCTGGAACTCGTCGAGGACTTCCACGCCCTGGCGCCGCTGATCGCCGAACTCGACGAACGCGATCGCCGGATCATCCACATGCGGTTCGTGGAGGAACTCACCCAGGCGCAGATCGGCGAGCACCTCGGCGTCTCCCAGATGCATGTCTCCCGCCTGCTGTCGCGTACCCTCGCCCGTCTGCGGGAAGGTCTGCTCACCCAGCACTGAACCGGACGACCTCCGGCGCCACGGGAAGCCCCGCCGCCCGCGCGGCGGGGCTTCCGTGCGCCCGACCGGCCCCGTCTTGTGAAGGCGTCGGACGGAACGTGGAGGATTCGGGCCCTTTTCGGAACAACGGGCGGGACCTGGGAGACTACGGGCATGGATATCGCTCGCAGGAACAATGTCACCGTCACCGGCAACCCGCAGGGGCGGCCGGTGGTGCTGGCGCACGGATTCGGCTGCGACCAGAACATGTGGCGGCTGACCCTGCCTGCGCTCACCGAGGACTACCGGGTGGTGCTCTTCGACTACGTCGGATCGGGCCGCTCGGACGCGACAGCCTTCTCGGAAGATCGTTACACCTCCCTGGAGGGCTACGCCCGGGACGTGACGGAGGTGTGCGAGGCGCTCGACCTGCGCGACGCGGTCTTCGTGGGCCACTCCGTCAGCGCGATGATCGGCGTACTGGCCGCCGACATGGCCCCGGAACGGATCGGGGCGCATGTGATGGTCGCTCCCTCCCCGCGGTACATCGACGACGACGGCTACCGCGGGGGCTTCAGCGCCGAGGACATCGAGGAGCTGCTGGCATCCCTGGAGGCGAACTACCTGGGCTGGTCGGCGGCCATGGCACCGGTGATCATGGGCAACGCGGACCGTCCCGAACTCGGCGAGGAACTCCGGAACAGCTTCTGCGCCACCGACCCCGACATGGCGCGCGTCTTCGCCCGCACCACGTTCCTCTCGGACTCACGGGACGACCTCAAGAAGGTCACCGTGCCGACCCTGGTGCTGGAGTGCACCCAGGACATGATCGCCCCCCGGGAGGTCGGAGCCTTCGTCCACCGGGCGATCCCCGGCTCGACGCTCGTCACGCTGGACGCGACCGGGCACTGCCCGCACCTGTCCGCGCCCGAAGCCACCAACGAGGCCATACGGGGTTTCCTGACGGACCTGCGATGATGTGCCGCAACGGGCAGCAGCCCGACCCGCACGGGACCGGCGACGAGCGCACCTCCGACGCGACCTTCGCCGCACTCCTGGAGGACAGCGCGGAAGAACTGTACGACCACGCGCCCTGCGGATACCTGTCCACGCTGATGGACGGCACCATCGCGAAGATCAACACCAGGCTGCTGGACTGGCTCGGCCTCCGGCGTGAGGCGGTGGTGGGCCGGATGCGGTTCACCGACCTGCTGACCGTGGGCAGCAGGCTGTACCACGAGACACACTTCGCGCCGCTGCTGCGGATGCAGGGCGAGATCAGCGGCATCGCCATGGAGGTCAGACAGGCCGGCGGCGGCCGGATGCCGGTGCTGGTCTCCTCCGCGGTCAAACACGGCAGCACCGGCGAGGCCCTGCTCATCCGCACCACCGTCTTCGACGCCCGGGACCGTCGCGCCTACGAGGAAGAACTCCTGCGCGGCCGGAAGGCGGCCGAAGAAGCACGCCGCCAGGCGGAGGCGGACCGGGCGCGGCTGCAGGACGCCCTCGCCGTGCTCCAGCAGTCACTGCTGCCCGACATCCTGCCGCCGGTCCCCGGCGTGGAGACGGCCGCCCACTACCACACCGCTCACCCCGACCGGCTCGGTGGCGACTTCTACGACGTCTTCCCCCTCGACGG
>NZ_WWJT01000062.1 GCF_009865385.1 Streptomyces sp. SID486
GACCGCGACGAGACTCAAGGCCACGGCGGTGACCACACGCGACTGCACGACGCGACCGCGACGAGACCCGAGGCCACGGCGGCGACCACACGCGACCGCAAGACGTGACCGCGACGAGACCCGAGACCGCGGCGGTGACCATCACGCGATCGCGAGGGGCGGCAGGCGGGCGACGTGCTCCGTGGCGGCCGCCCCCATCCGGATCAGCCGGCGGGGGCCGGCCTGCGGTCGGGGTGGGCCGGGTCGAGGGTGAAGAGGGTGCCGTCCGAGGCCGCCAGGACCAGGGCGCCCCGGTGGAACCACACCTCGGGCAGGAGCCCGCTGTCGAGCACCTCCGCCCGTGCCGAGGACTCCCACAGCAGGGTGCCGCGGACCGCGTCGAGGGCGGCCACCCGGCCGCTGCCGCCGGCCAGGCAGACAGTGCGCCCGCTCGGGTCCACGGAGACCGCGCCCGGCGTCTCCAGGGTCGTGTGGCTGCGCCACAGCCGCTCGCCCGTCACCGGGGAGACGGCGGTGACCAGCCCGCTGGACGTGGCGAAGTAGAGGGTGCCGTGCGCCAGGGAGGGGGTCCCTCCCCGGTAGCGCTCGGGGAGCTTCGTCACCGAGCGGCCGGCGGTGTCCGGGTCGACGCGCACGATCCGGGTGTAGATCAGATCGGGGCTGTTGGTGACGGGCCGTTCGTCCGACTCCACGAACAGCAGCCGCCCGTTCTGGACCCCGACGAAGCTGCCCTGCTGCGCGGGGGACTCCAGGACGCGGTCGGAGGTGCCGGTGGGGTCGACGACGAGGAACCTCGTGGCGTGGGAGCCCTCGGCGCGGGAGGCGCACTGCACGTAGGGGCGGTCGGCGACGGCGAGCGGCGAACAGTCGTACCCCACCGGAAGGGGGATCCGCCGGCGCACCGTGCCCTGGCGCGCGGAGCGGACGGTCACGGTGGTGCCGTCTCCCTCCTGAGTCAGGGTCAGTCCGGCCGCGTAGGCCGAGCCGAGGCTGTCGGTGCGCACCGGGTGTGACCAGAGTTCCCGGCCGTCGGCGGCGTCGAGTGCCAGGACGGACTGGGACCGTCCCCGGCCGTCGTCGCCGGTGATCGTCAGTTCCACCAGGACCACGCCCTCGTGAGTGCCGAGGACGGTCGTGACATACCGGTCGGCCGGAAGGGAGGCCGGGGTGATGCCGGAGCGCCACAGGGTGCGTCCGGTGGTGGCGTCGACGCGCTCGGGCAGGAGTGCGCTCCCGGCGCAGTAGAGGGCCTCGTCGTCCGGTACGCAGGCCGGTGCTCTGTCGCCCTCGTACCCCGGCGCCTTCTTCACCCCTCGTTCGGCGTCCGCGTACGCGGTCGTCTGCCACGGTTGCCAGCCTGCGGGCAGGGAGCTCCAGCGGGCGGCGGGTGCGGAATCCACCCGTGCGGTGGCGTCACCGTGGCCGGGGGCGAGCAGGAGGTATCCCGTCAGGGCCGCGGCGAGGACACCGCAGGCGGCCAGGACCGTACGGGCGGTACGCCGGCGGGGGAG
>NZ_WWJT01000607.1 GCF_009865385.1 Streptomyces sp. SID486
GCCCCGCGCGCCGCCGCCGCCCGCGACCGGCTCCTCGTGCACTCCCTGGGACGGCGCGGACCGCCGTGCTCCCCCGCCACCGCCCTCGCCTGAGCGGCAACCCGCCTCATCGCGGTCGGCGGTACCCGAGCACCAGCAGTCCCCCACACGTATCCCGCGTACGGCATGTGCGCGTCCCATATGGAGATCACCACTATGAGCAAGCGGAACAGCCAGTCGGCGAAGACGGCGGCCCGAGAGCGGCTGCGCCAGGAGCGCGAGCGGCAGGCGAAGCGCGACAAGGCCAGGCGCCAGGTCATCGTGGCCGCCTCGGTGGTGGCCGTGCTGGCGGCGGCGGGCGGCATCGGCTACGCCGTCGTGCAGGCCAACAAGCCCAGCGGCTGGGAGGCCGTCAAGGACCAGAAGCTGGTCAAGCCGGCCAACACCACGGGCGCGGACGGCACGACCGTGGTGCTCGGCAAGAGCACCGCCAAGAAGACCCTCGCGATGTACGAGGACCCGCGCTGCCCGGTCTGCGCCCAGTTCGAGCAGTCGGTCGGCCCGGCGGTGAAGAAGGACTTCGACGCCGGCAAGTTCAAGATCCAGTTCGTCGGTGCCACGTTCATCGACAACAACATCCCCGGCGTGGGGTCCAAGAACGCCCTCAGCGCGCTGGGCGCGGCCCTGAACGTCAGCCCCGAGGCGTTCCTCCAGTACAAGAGCGCCCTGTACTCGACGAAGTGGCACCCGAACGAGCAGGACGACAAGTTCAAGGACGACGCCTACCTGATCAAGGTGGCGGACACCGTGAGCGCCCTGAAGGGCAACGCGGCGTTCCAGAAGGACGTGAAGAACGGGACCTTCGACAAGTGGGCCCTGGTGATGAACGACAAGTTCAACTCGGACGGCAAGAAGTACGACTTCCAGGGGACCCCGACCCTCGTCATGGACGGCAAGAAGGTCACCGGCAGCGACGGCAAGAACGCCCCCATGTCCGCGGAGGAGTTCGACACCGCGCTGGACAAGGCCCTCAAGGGCTGAACCGACGACACGTCGAACGGCGGGCGAACTTTTGCGGGTTCGCCCGCCCCCGCGGGTACCGATCAGTAACCTGATCGTCCGTGACCAGTCGATACAGATCAGCCGATGCCTCACGCGGCCTCGACTCCTCCTCCCCCCGCCGCCGTACGGTCGTCAAGGCCGCGGCGGCGACCGCTGTCCTGGCCGGGCCGCTGGCCGCCGCGCTGCCGGCCCGCGCCGCCACGGACACCCCCGCCTTCCTGCACGGAGTCGCCTCCGGCGACCCGCTGCCCGACGGCGTCCTGCTGTGGACCCGGGTGACCCCGACCCCCGAGTCGATACCCGGTTCGGGTGTCGGCCCGGACACCGAGGTCAGCTGGGTCGTAGCCCGCGACAAGGCGTTCACCGACGTCGTCTCCAAGGGTTCCACCACCGCGAGGGCGGCCTCCGACCACACCGTCAAGGCCGACATCCGCGGCCTGGCCCCGGCCACGGACTACTGGTTCCGCTTCTCCGCAGGCGGCACCGACTCCCCGGTGGCGCGCACCCGCACCGCCCCGGCGGCGGACGCGGACGTGCCCTCCCTGCGCTTCGGCGTGGTCTCCTGCGCCAACTGGGAGGCGGGCTACTTCTCCGCCTACCGCCACCTGGCCGCCCGCAACGACCTCGACGCCTGGCTGCACCTCGGCGACTACATCTACGAGTACAAGTCCGGCGAGTACGGGACCCGGGGCACGGTGGTCCGCCCGCACGCGCCGGCCAACGAGATCCTCACCCTCGCCGACTACCGGATCCGGCACGCCAAGTACAAGACCGACCCCGACCTGCAGGCGCTGCACCTGAAGGCCCCGGTCGTCGCGATCTGGGACGACCACGAGTTCGCCGACAACGCCTGGTCCGGCGGCGCGGTCAACCACACCGAGGGCGCCGAGGGCACGTGGACGGCCCGTCAGGCCGCCGCCAAGCAGGCGTACTTCGAGTGGATGCCGGTCCGCCCGGCGATCGCGGGCACCACCTACCGCCGCCTGCGGTTCGGCAAACTCGCCGACCTGTCCCTGCTGGACCTGCGCTCCTTCCGCTCCCAGCAGGCGGCCACGGCGAGCGGCTCGGTGGACGACCCCGACCGCACGCTCACCGGGCGCGCCCAGCTGGACTGGCTGAAGGCCGGCCTGAAGACCTCCGACACCCGGTGGCGGCTGGTCGGCAACTCGGTGATGATCTCGCCGTTCTCGTTCGGCTCCCTCTCCGCCGACCTGTTCAAGCCGCTCGCCAAGCTGCTCGGGCTGCCGCAGGAGGGCATCGCCGCCAACACCGACCAGTGGGACGGCTACACCGACGACCGCCGTGAACTGCTGGCCCACCTGCGCTCCAACGCCATCGGCAACACCGTCTTCCTGACCGGTGACATCCACATGGCGTGGGCCAACGACGTGCCGGTGGACGCGGGCACCTACCCGCTGTCGGCGTCCGCGGCCACCGAGTTCGTGGTGACCTCGGTGACCTCCGACAACCTGGACGACATCGTGAAGGTGCCCGAGGGCGTGGTCTCCGCCGTCGCCTCCCCGGTCATCAAGGCCGCCAACCGGCACGTCCACTGGGTGGACACCGACCGGCACGGCTACGGCGTGCTGGACATCACCGCCGACCGGGCGCAGATGGACTACTACGTCCTGTCCGACCGCACCAGCCGCGACGCCACCTCCAGCTGGGCGCGCTCCTACCGGACCCGCAGCGGCACGCAGCGGATCGAGCGGACCTACGACCCGGTGTAACCGCCGCTACAGGCTGTCGAGGAAGCCGAGCGCCACCCGCCAGGTGGCCTCGGCGGCCTCCGCGTCGTAGTCCGGCAGGCCGGGGTCGGTGTACAGGTGCCCGGCCCCGGCGTACCGGTAGACCTCCACATCCGCCCCCGCCCGGCCCATCTGCAGGTACCAGGCGCTCAGCCAGTCGTCCGTCTCGAACGGGTCGGGCTCCGCCACGTGCAGCTGCACCGGCAGCTCGTCCACGTGCGCGGTCGGCGCGATGTCCGACGTGCCGTGCAGGAGCAGCAGGCCGCGCGCCTGCGCGTCACCGAGGGCGAGGGTCTGGGCGACGGAGGCGCCGAGCGAGAACCCGGCGTACACCAGCCCGCGGTCGGAGTACGGCGCCGCCGCCAGCACGGCCCGCTTGAGCAGTTCCTCCTTGCCGACGCGCTCCTTGAACTCCATGCCCTCCTCGACGGTTTCGAACGTGTGCCCCTCGAAGAGGTCCGGCGTCCACACTTCGTGGCCGGCCGTGCGCAGTCGGTCCGCGGCGTCGCTCACCGCGGGCCTGAGCCCGTAGGTCGAGTGAAAGAGCATGATGTTCATGAGGCCATGGTGCCAGCCGGGCCCGCGGCGGCCGCAGCACGGCCGTACCCATTCGCGCTCGGAAGTCACATGTTCATGCCCTGCCGAACCCGGTTAGGTTCCGAGACATGGAGACCGTACTCCGCCCCACGATCGTCATCGGCGGCTCCGTGTTCCTGACCGTTCTCATCGGTTGGGCCACGGACGTGCTGCTGCGCAAGGCCGACCAGCGCCACAGCGAGACCCCGCTGTGGGGCCTGCTGCGGCGTGGCCGCGTGCCCTACCAGCTGGTGCTGTGCGCTGCCCTGCTCAGAGGCTCCTACGACGAGGCGGAGCTGCTGGAGGAGCACCGCACCGGCGTCGGCCGCACCCTGACCCTGGTGCTCATCGGGGCGGCCGCCTGGCTGGTGATCCGGATCGCGGCGGCCGTGGTCGAGACGACGTACACCCGCTACGCGCGCGCCCACCACGACGCGGCCCGGGTCCGGCGGGTACGCACCCAGGTGACGCTGATCATGCGCGTGGTGGCGGCGATCGTCGGTGTCGTAGCCGTGGCGGCGATGCTGCTGACGTTCCCGGCGATGCGCGCGGCCGGCGCCTCCCTGCTGGCCTCCGCCGGTGTCCTCGGCATCGTGGCCGGTGTCGCGGCCCAGTCCACGCTGGCGAACATGTTCGCCGGCCTCCAGATCGCCTTCGGGGACATGGTCCGGCTGGGCGACACCGTCGTCGTGGACGGCGAGTGGGGCACGGTCGAGGAGATCACCCTGACCTTCCTGACGGTGCGGACCTGGGACGAGCGCCGCATCACCATGCCGGTGTCGTACTTCACCTCCAAGCCCTTCGAGAACTGGTCCCGCGGTACACCGCAGATGACCGGCATCGTCTACTGGCACCTCGACCACAGCGCGCCGCTGGAGGCGATGCGCGAGAAGCTGCGGGACATCCTGCGCGGGTGCCCCGCCTGGGACGGGCGCGCCTACAGCCTCCAGGTGACGGACACCACCCCGAACACCGTCCAGGTGCGTGCCCTGGTGACCGCGAAGGACGCGGACGACATCTGGACGATCCGGGTCACGGTCCGCGAACAGATGATCACCTGGCTGTCCACGGAGCACCCCTACGCGCTGCCCCGGGTCAACACGGCGGAGTCCGTGCTGCCGCCGCACCACATCCCCTCCCCCGACGGCACCTCCCTGCGCAGGGCCTACGACTTCCCGCGCACCGGCCGGGGCTGACCGGCGGCGCGGCTCAGTGGCCGCGTTCGGCACCCCCGTTCACCTGGATCACCTGTGAGGTGACGTGTCCGGCGGCGGGCGAGGCCAGCCAGCGCAGGGTCTCGGCCACGTCCCCCGGCGTGCCGGCCCGGCCGGTCGAGGTCTCGGCGACGAGCCTCGCCCGCCGGGCCTCGTCCATGGTGTCGCCGAAGAAGTCGGTGTCCTCGATGTATCCGGGTGCGACCACGTTCACGGTGACGCCGTGCGGGCCCAGCTCCCGGGCCAGGTCGTGGGCGTACGGATGCAGGGCGGCCTTGGCCGCCGCGTAGGCGCCCGAACCCGAGCCTCGGTAGGCGGCGATGGAGCTGATGAAGAGCACCCGGCCGCCGGGCTCGGCGAGCCGGTGCTTCAGCGCCTCGGTGAGCAGCACCGCGCTCAGGGTGTTCTGCCGGAAGGTGACGCTCCACTGGTGGGCGAGCCGGTCCAGGGGGTCGTCCCCGGCCCGCGGTCCCGGGGGCCCGGAGCCGCCGGCGCTGTGCACGAGCACGTCCACCGTGCCCAGTTCGTCGGCGACGAACCGGGCGGCACCGCGGACCTGACCGGGTTCGGTGAGATCCGCGGCGTAGGTGAGCGCCCCGGCCACCCCGGCCTTCCGGAGCACCTCCGCGCGCCGTCCCAGCAACAGCACCCGGTCCCCGTCCGCGGCGAAGGCGTGCGCCGCCGCGCGTCCGATTCCCGTGCCGCCTCCACTGATCACGATGTTGCGAGTCATGATCCGAGCGTAGGAGCGATCCGCCGACGGCGCAGGAAGTCATCCACAGGCAGACACATTCGTATGACCGCACGGCGTGGACGGCCGGCCGGACGGCTGCCGGACGCGCCACTCGGGGACCGCACGGCGTGGACGGCCGGCCGGACGGCTGCCGGACGCACCACTCGGGGGACCGCAGGACGCGGACGGCCGGCCGGGCGGCTGCCGGGCCACCGCTCAGCGCAGGCTGCGCACGTCCAGATGGCGCAGCACCCGGTCCACGACCTCGGGGTCCGCCCCGGCCTCGCTCCGCGCGGCCAGCACCTCGTGCCGCGCGGCGCTCAGCATCTCGTTCTGGATGCGCCGCACCCGTTTCAGCCGCTTGACCCGCTGCTGCTGGGCCTCGCGCCGCTCCGCCTCCCCCATGTCCGGGCTGATCCGGATGCCGATGTCGAAGGCGCGCCGCAGCATCTGCTCGGACAGTTCCTCGGGGAGCTCCTCCACCTGCTCGATCTCCCGCAGCCGGCGCTTCGCCGCCTTCGCGGCCCGCACCGCCAGTTCCTTCTCGAACTCCTTCTCCCGCTCGGAGTCGGCCCGTACCCCGAGCCGCTTCACCAGCCAGGGCAGCGTCAGCCCCTGCAGTACCAGCGTGACGACGATCACCCCGAAGGCGATGAAGATGATCTCGTCCCGGTCGGGGAACGCGGAGCCGTCGGCGGTCCTGAGCGGCACGGCCAGCGCCAGCGCCACCGAGGCCACCCCGCGCATCCCGGACCACCACATCACGACGGTCTCCCGCCAGCTCACCGGGATCTCCTCGTCGTAGTCCCGGCGCGCGTGCAGCCGCTTGGTCAGCCAGGTCGCCGGCAGCAGCCACGCCAGCCGTACGACGACCACCACGCCGACGACGGCGGCCGCCCAGCCGAGCATCTCGGCCCATCGCCCCTGGGCCGTGCGGATGGCGTTGTGCAGTTCCAGGCCGATGAGCCCGAAGGCGACGCCGGTGACGAGGGTGTCGATGATGTCCCAGAAGGTGTGTCCGGCGAGCCGGGTCATCACGTCGTCCGCGTCGGTGGCGTACTCGGCGAGGAAGAGCGCCGTGGTGAGCACCGCGAGCACACCGGAACCGTGCAGCTTCTCCGCGAGCACGTAGGAGGCGTACGGCACCAGCAGCGTCATCCCGATCTGCAGGGTCGGGTCGCCCAGCAGGTCCATCAGCCGGTTCGCGCCCCAGCCGAGCGCCAGCCCGACGGCGACCGCGACGACGGCGGACAGCACGAGGTCCAGACCGGCCTGCCAGGGCGAGAAGGCCCCGCTCACGGCGGCGGCGATCGCCACGTGGTAGAGCACGATGGCCGTGACGTCGTTGAAGAGGCCCTCGCCCTCCAGGATCGACACGAGGCGGCGCGGCAGACCCAGCTGTCCGGCGACGCTGGTGGCCGCCACCGGGTCGGGCGGCGCGATCAGGGCGCCGAGGGCGACGGCGGCGGCGATCGGCAGGCCCGGCACGATCGCGGTGGCGACGAACGCCACGCACACCGTCGTCACGAACACCAGGGCGACGGCCAGCAGGAAGATCGGGCGGACGTTGGCCGCGAACTGCCGCCAGGAGGTGCGGCGGACGGCGGCGTAGAGCAGCGGCGGCAGCAGCGCCGGCAGGATCAGGTCGGGCGGGATGTTCACGTCGGGCACGAAGTCGGCCACCGCCAGGGCCCCGCCGAACAGGGTCATCAGCACCGGGGCCGGCACCCCCAGCCGGTCGCCCACCGGGACGCTCACCAGGGCCCCGAGCAGCAGTACGAACAACAGAGCCAGCTGGTCCACGGACGGCGCTCCGGGGGTTGACGATCACACGGCGGGCCTCAAGTCTGCCACCGGGGTACCCGCTCGCACCCCGCGACCTGCGGTGTCCGGTGCGCCGGGGCGACTGACGGGGTCAAGCCCCGGCACCCGCGCGGGGCGCGCTACAGAGCCCGGCGCATCGCCCGGTGCGGTATGCCGGCGTCCGGGAACTCCGGGCCGTACGCCGCGTAGCCGAGGCGCTCGTAGAAGCCCAGGGCGTGGGTCTGCGCGTGCAGGTCCACGGACGCGAGGCCACGCGCGCGGGCCGCGTCCTCGACGGCGCGGACCAGGGCGGCGCCGACGCCGAGCCCGCGGGCCGCCCGGGACACGGCGAGCCGCCCCAGCGAACCGACCGCGCGGTCCCCGCCGGTCTTGGCGGCAGCCGCCTCGCCGAAGAGCAGCCGCCCGGTGCCCAGCGGCACGCCGTCCTCGCGGACCGCCAGCACGTGCACGGCCACGGCGTCGTAGGCGTCGTACTCGATGTCCTCGTCGACGCCCTGTTCGACCACGAAGACCTCCTTGCGGACCGCGAAGCACGCCTCGCGGTCGGCGGGGTCCTCGGCGACCCGGACGGTGTACGCGGTGCTCACGCGTACGTGTCCTCGCGGACCTGGTCGAGGGCCTGCTGGAGGTCCTCGGGGTATTCGCTGGCGAACTCGGCCCACCGGCCGTCGCCGGGGTGCTCGAAGCCCAGCCGTACGGCGTGCAGCCACTGGCGGGTCAGGCGCAGCCGCTTGGCGATGGTCGGGTCGGCGCCGTAGGTGAGGTCGCCGACGCAGGGGTGGCGGTGGGCGGCCATGTGGACGCGGATCTGGTGGGTGCGGCCGGTCTCCAGCTTCACGTCCAGCAGCGAGGCCGAGCGGAACGCCTCGATCAGGTCGTAGTGCGTCACCGACGGCTTGCCGTCGGCCGTGACCGCCCATTTGTAGTCGTGGTGCGGGTGGCGGCCGATCGGGGCGTCGATGGTGCCGCTCGTCGGGTCCGGGTGGCCCTGGACCAGCGTGTGGTAGCGCTTGTCGACCGTGCGCTCCTTGAACTGGCGTTTGAGCGACGTGTAGGCGCGCTCCGACTTGGCGACCACCATCAGGCCCGAGGTGCCGACGTCCAGGCGGTGCACGATGCCCTGGCGCTCGGCGGCGCCGGACGTGGAGATCCGGTATCCGGCGGCGGCGAGACCGCCGATGACGGTCGGGCCGGACCAGCCGGGCGAGGGGTGGGCGGCCACGCCGACCGGCTTGACGATCACGACCACGTCGTCGTCGTCGTGCACGATCTCCATGCCCTCGACCGGCTCGGCGACCACCTGCACCGGCGCGGGCGCCTGCGGCATCTCGACCTCCAGCCAGGCGCCGCCGCTCACCCGCTCGGACTTGCCGACCACCGCGCCGTCGACCTGGACCTTGCCGGCCGCGGCCAGCTCCGCGGCCTTCGTGCGGGAGAAGCCGAACATGCGGGAGATGGCGGCGTCGACGCGCTCGCCCTCCAGGCCGTCGGGCACGGGCAGGGTTCGGATCTCGGGAATCGTGCTCACCCGTCGAGTATGCCGGACGGCCGCACCGCGCCCGACCGAGCCTGTGGACAAGTGCCCGGGCTCAGTCCTTGTGGACGGTGCCGTCGGGGTCCAGGCCGCGGAAGGACAGCAGCACGATCAGGATGCCGCCGCACACGATCGCCGAGTCGGCGAGGTTGAACACCGCGAAACCCTTGGGCGCGATGAAGTCCACCACCTCGCCCTCGAAGACGCCCGGCGCCCGGAAGATCCGGTCGGTGAGGTTGCCGAGCGCACCGCCGAGCAGCAGGCCGAGCGCGACCGCCCACGGGAAGCTGTACAGCTTGCGGGCCAGCCGGATGATGACCACGATCACGGCGGCGGCGATCAGCGTGAAGATGATCGTGAAGGCCGCGCCGAAGCCGAAGGCCGCACCGGGGTTGCGGATGGCGTGCAGCTCCAGCAGGTCCCCGACGAGCCGGATCGGGGCGTGGCCCTCCAGGCGGGAGACGACGAGCAGCTTGCTGATCAGGTCGAGGGCGTACGCGAACACGGCCACCGCGAACAGCACGGCGATCCGGCGCCCGCGGCCGGGCCGCCACGCCGTTGCCTGCCGCTCGCCCGCGCCGGCCGCGCCGGTGCCGGCGGGGGGCGCTCCGGCCGCCGCGGTCTGCTCGCCGTCACCGTCCGGGGTGCCCGGCGTACCGATGGTGCGCTCCGCCTCTGCCACGTGAGTCCCTCAACCTAGGTGCCTGACTGGGGACGAGACTACGGCACGGTCCGGCGGCGCCCCACGCTCAGGAGCGGCGTTCCTGCTTCTGCTTGCACTCCACGCACAGCGTGGCCCTCGGGAACGCCTGCATGCGGGCCTTGCCGATGGGGTTGCCGCAGTTCTCGCACAGGCCGTAGGTGCCCGCGTCCAGCCGTTCCAGGGCCCGCTCGGTCTGCGTGAGCATCTCGCGCGCGTTGGCGGCCAGCGCCAGTTCGTGCTCGCGCGTGATGTTCTTGGTGCCGGTGTCGGCCTGGTCGTCGCCCGCGCCGTCGCCGGAGTCCCGCATCAGGCCGACCAGGGACGCCTCGGACGAGCTGATCTCCTCCCGCAGCCGCTCCATCTCCGACTGCAGCTCCGCGCGGGCCTCGGCGACCTCCTCCTCGGTCCAGGGGTCCTCGCCGGGGCGCACCGCCAGCTCGCCGGGCTCCGCCGCGGCGATCCGCGCCTTGGGAACGGCGGTCTGTTCCGTCGTGGCCGTGCCAGGAGTCTTCTTCGCAACCACCGTCGTGGCTCCCGTCTGCTCCGCGGCATGCGCCGCGCCCGCTTTCTTGGCCGTGCTCTTCCCGGCCGCGTCCCGCTCCGCGACCTTGTGACCAGTGCCTTTCTCGGTAGTGACCTTCTTGGCAACCGCCTTCTTGGCGACCGCCTTCTTGGCGACCGCCTTCTTGGCGACCGCCTTCTTCGCTGCCGTCTTCTTCCCGACCGCCTTCTTGGCGACAGTCTTCTTCGCGACCTTCTCCGTGACGGCCGCGTTCTCGGCGTTCGCCCTCGTGGCGGCAGTCTTCGTTGCGGCCGTCCTGCCCGTCGCCGCCTTCGTGGCGGCCGTCTCCGTGGCGGCCGTGCTGCCCGCGGCCGTCTTCGTGGCGGCCGTCCTGCCCGTGGCCGTCTTCGTGGCGGCCGTCCTGCCCGCGGCCGTCTTCCTGGCGGCCGTGCTGCCCGCGGCCGTCTTCCCGGTGGCAGGTCCCGCGCCGGTCTTCCCGGTCGCGGGCTGCTGTACGGCGGTCTTCTTCGCCACCATGGCCGCGGCCCCTTCACATATTGTGATCTTGCTCGCGAATCGTGCTGGGACGATAAATCGACTTGAGTCCCGCGGCAACGGGGCACACCGCCCGATTCGCCCGCCCGCACCCCCCGAGCCACGGGCCTGCATCCGTTGTGCCCAGCTCCCCGGCGGGTAATCCGCCGGTCCCGGCCGGCCCGGACCCGAGCGCCGGCACCCCTCGCCATTCGGGTCACGCTCCCCCCTCGGACGGCATCCGTCCGTGCCCCGCGGAAAACCGGTCCGCCGCTGTCCGCGCCGCGCCGTACACTGGGCGCAGCGAGAAGCGTGGATGGGGACGAGTAGCGGCGTACGCAGCCCAGAGCGACCCGGGGACGGTGTGAGCCCGGGGGCGAGCGCGACGTGAAGATCACCCCGGAGCCGCCGGAAGAAAGCCGCAGCCCGAGTGCTGCGGGGAGTAGAACCGGTATCGCGACCCCAATGAGGGGGCTCACCGGCGCGTACGGCGCGGCGGGGGGCCAAGGAGGGTGGTACCGCGGGAGCGCGCCGCACACGGCGTAGACAGGAACGAAGGCTCTCGTCCCTCCGACGGAAGGCAGCAAGTCCGTTGGAGGATGCTCGCAGATGACAGCGCCGACGTACCGCCAGGTGCCCGCACAGGTCGACCTGCCCGCTCTTGAGCACGCCGTGCTCGACTTCTGGCGCGACCAGAAGATCTTCGCCAAGAGCCTGGAGCAGTCCGAGGGCCGCCCGGAGTGGGTGTTCTACGAGGGCCCGCCCACCGCGAACGGCATGCCCGGCGCCCATCACATCGAGGCCCGCGTCTTCAAGGACGTCTTCCCCCGCTTCCGCACCATGCGCGGCTACCACGTGGCCCGCAAGGCCGGCTGGGACTGCCACGGCCTGCCCGTCGAGCTGGCCGTCGAGAAGGAGCTGGGCTTCTCCGGCAAGCAGGACATCGAGGCGTACGGCATCGCCGAGTTCAACGCCAAGTGCCGCGAGTCCGTGACCCGGCACACCGACGCCTTCGCCGACCTGACGACCCGCATGGGCTACTGGGTCGACCTGGACGACGCCTACCGGACCATGGACCCCGAGTACGTGGAGTCGGTCTGGTGGTCGCTGAAGGAGATCTTCGGCAAGGACCTGCTGGTCCAGGACCACCGCGTCGCCCCGTGGTGCCCCCGCTGCGGCACCGGCCTGTCCGACCACGAGCTGGCGCAGGGCTACGAGACGGTCGTCGACCCGTCCGTGTACGTCCGCTTCCCGCTCACCTCCGGTCCCCTCGCCGGCGAGGCCGCGCTCCTGGTGTGGACGACGACCCCCTGGACCCTGGTGTCCAACACGGCGGTCGCCGCGCACCCGGAGGTCACCTACGTCGTCGCCACCGACGGCGAGGAGAAGCTCGTCGTCGCCGAGCCGCTCGTCGCCAAGGCGCTCGGCGAGGGCTGGGAGACCACGGGCCAGACCTTCACCGGCGCCGAGATGGAGCGCTGGACCTATCAGCGTCCGTTCGACCTCGTGGAGTTCCCGGAGCCGGCGCACTACGTGGTCAACGCCGACTACGTCACCACCGAGGACGGCACGGGTCTGGTCCACCAGTCCCCCGCCTTCGGCGAGGACGACCTCAAGGTCTGCCGCTCCTACGGCCTGCCGGTGGTGAACCCGGTCCGCCCGGACGGCACGTTCGAGGAGGACGTGCCCCTGGTCGGCGGCGTCTTCTTCAAGAAGGCCGACGAGAAGCTCACCGAGGACCTGTCGCAGCGCGGCCTCCTCTTCAAGCACCTGCCGTACGAACACAGCTACCCCCACTGCTGGCGCTGCCACACCGCGCTCCTCTACTACGCGCAGCCCTCCTGGTACATCCGCACGACGGCGATCAAGGACCGCCTCATCCAGGAGAACGAGAAGACCAACTGGTTCCCGGAGACGGTCAAGCACGGCCGCTTCGGCGACTGGCTGAGCAACAACATCGACTGGGCGCTGTCCCGCAACCGCTACTGGGGCACCCCGCTGCCGATCTGGCGCTGCACGGAGGACCACCTCACCTGCGTCGGCTCCCGCGCGGAGCTGACCGAGCTGACCGGCACCGACCAGTCGAACCTGGACCCGCACCGCCCGTACATCGACGAGGTCACCTTCGCCTGCCCGCAAGAGGGCTGCGGCAGCACGGCCACGCGCGTGCCGGAGGTCATCGACGCCTGGTACGACTCGGGCTCGATGCCGTTCGCGCAGTGGGGCTACCCGCACAAGAACAAGGAGCTGTTCGAGAGCCGGTACCCGGCACAGTTCATCTCCGAGGCGATCGACCAGACCCGCGGCTGGTTCTACACCCTCATGGCGGTCGGCACCCTCGTCTTCGACAAGTCGTCGTACGAGAACGTGGTCTGCCTGGGCCACATCCTCGCCGAGGACGGCCGCAAGATGTCCAAGCACCTGGGCAACACCCTGGACCCGATCCCGCTGATGGACCGGCACGGCGCGGACGCGGTGCGCTGGTTCATGGCGGCCGGCGGCTCCCCCTGGGCGGCCCGCCGGGTCGGTCACGGCACCATCCAGGAGGTCGTCCGCAAGACGCTGCTCACCTACTGGAACACGGTCGCCTTCCAGGCCCTGTACGCCCGTACGTCGGACTGGGCGCCGTCCGCTGCCGACCCGGCCCCGGCCGACCGCCCGCTGCTGGACCGCTGGCTGCTGTCCGAACTGCACGCGCTGACCGACCAGGTGACGCAGGCGATGGAGGCGTACGACACCCAGCGCGCCGGCAAGCTGCTGTCCGCGTTCGTCGACGACCTGTCCAACTGGTACGTCCGCCGCTCGCGCCGCCGCTTCTGGCAGGGCGACAAGGCCGCGCTGCGCACGCTGCACGAGGTGCTGGAGACGGTCACCAAGCTGATGGCGCCGATCACCCCGTTCATCACCGAGCGGGTGTGGCAGGACCTGGTCGTCCCGGTCACCCCGGGCGCGCCGGACTCCGTGCACCTGGCCACCTGGCCGGAGGCGGACCTGTCGGCGATCGACCCGGAGCTGTCGAAGCAGATGGTCCTCGTCCGGCGCCTGGTGGAGCTGGGCCGCGCCACGCGCGCGGAGTCGGGCGTCAAGACGCGCCAGCCGCTGTCCCGCGCGCTGATCGCGGCCGCCGGGTTCGACGCCCTGGACCGGGAACTGCACACCCAGATCACCGAGGAGCTGAACGTCGAGGCACTGGCCTCGCTCAGCGAGGTCGGCGGCAGCCTGGTGGACACCACCGCCAAGGCCAACTTCCGGGCGCTGGGCAAGCGGTTCGGCAAGCGCGTCCAGGACGTGGCGAAGGCCGTCGCGGGCGCCGACGCCGCCGCCCTCTCCCTCGCCCTGCGCGAGGGCACGGCGTCCGTGGAGGTCGACGGTGAGACGGTCACCCTCGCCCCGGACGAGGTGATCATCACGGAGACCCCGCGCGAGGGCTGGTCGGTGGCCTCCGACTCCGGTGCCACGGTGGCGCTGGATCTGGAGATCACCGAGGAGCTGCGCCGGGCGGGCCTGGCCCGGGACGCGATCCGGCTGATCCAGGAGGCCCGCAAGAACAGCGGCCTGGACGTCGCCGACCGGATCGCCCTGCGCTGGACCTCCACGGACCCGGCGGTGGCCGCGGCGCTCAGCGGGCACGCCGGCCTGATCGCCGACGAGGTCCTCGCGACCGACTTCGGCCAGGGCGAAGCGGACGACACGTTCGGCGAGACCTTCACCGACGAGGGGCTGTCGCTCGCGTTCCGCCTGCGCAAGGCGTAGAGCCGAGACCGCCGAAGGCCCGGCCCCCCGCACATGCGGGGGGCCGGGCCTTCGGCGTCGTGGCCCCCTTGCCTGGACGCACCGGGGCGGGCCGGATGCGAACCGGCGTCCTCCTGGATGCCATCGAGGCGCGACGACCTTCCGCGCTACGCGCCCCGGCGCGCCCGCCAGGCTCCCCGGGCCGATCCCCACCGGCCCGCCCCATATCCCGGGCCGGAGCGGAGGGGACCGCAGCCGGTGTGGGGCGCCCCGGGCTGATCCTGAGCCGGCCAGGACAAGCGAACCGAGCCGGTCACACCAAGGCGGGCCGGAGCCTGCCAGGTCGGGGCGGGGCAAGACCCGGGCCGGAACGGGCCGGAGCCTGTCAGGTCGAAGCGGGGCAAGACCCGGGCCGGAACGGGCCGGAGCCTGTCAGGTCGAAGCGGGGCAAGACCGCTCGGGCCGGCAAGGGCCGAAGCCGCGGGGAGGGGGCTTCGCGCGCTCGGTGCTCAGCCGCGCAACCCGCGTAAAAAGGGCGCGGCCCCGGATCGGAACCCGGGGCCGCGCCCTGAACGCTGCCGACGCCTATGGCGTACTACTCACCCTGAGCGGTGCTCAGTTGTCGTCCTCGTCGATCAGGAACCCGCGCATCGGCGAGGGAGCCTGACCCATCGGGGACGGACCCTGGGGCCGGACCGGAGCCATCGGCTGGGTCATGGCCGGGGTCATCTGCTGCTGGCCGCCGTAGGACGGGGCGGACGGAGCGGACGGGCCGCCCATCGACTGGTTGCCGCCGTAGGACGGGGCGCTCGCGCCGGCCGGAGCCATGGAAGGCGCCGGGGACGGCGGCAGCGACGCGGTGGCCGGGGTACGCGGCGGGGCCAGCGAGTCGTCCGCCTGGGTCTCCAGCTGACGCAGCTGCGACTCCAGGTACGACTTCAGGCGCGTGCGGTACTCGCGCTCGAAGCCGCGCAGGTCCTCGACCTTGCGCTCCAGCGTGGCGCGCGCGGACTCCAGGGAGCCCATGGCGACACGGTGCTTCTCCTGCGCGTCCCGCTCCAGGGCGTCGGCCTTGGCACGGGCGTCACGCTCCAGACCCTCGGCGCGGCTGCGGGCCTCGCCGACGATCTTGTTGGCCTCGGAGCGGGCCTCGGCGATCGCCTGGTCGGCGGTCTGCTGGGCCAGCGAGAGGACACGGGCGGCGCTGTCGCCACCGGGGCCCTGACCGGGGCCGCCCATCGGACCGCCCATGGGGCCGCCCATCGGGCCACCCATCTGCTGCTGCATGGGCGGCTGTCCGCCCATGGGGCCCTGGCCCATCGGACCCTGGCCCATCGGGCCGGGACCCTGCGGACCACCCTGGCCGCCGGGACCGGCGGGCAGCTGCGGGGCACCGCTCGGCAGCTGGGGCGGGCCACCCATGGGGCCGCCCATCTGCTGCTGCGGCGGGCCCGATATCCCGGCGGGCACCGGCTGGCCGGGACCTCGCATACCCTGCTGCTGCTGGGGGTGCTGCTGCTGGTCCTGCTCCGGAGGCTTGCGCATGTTCTGCTGGTTCTGCGCAGCAGCACGCGTCGCCGCGGCCAGCTTGGCGCGCAGGTCCTCGTTCTCACGGAGCAGACGGGTCAGTTCGGCTTCGACCTCGTCGAGGAAGGCATCGACCTCGTCCTCGTCATAGCCTTCTCGGAGGCGGACGGTCGTGAACTGCTTGTTCCGCACGTCCTCGGGGGTCAACGGCATCTCTTCACCTCAACGTAGTCATCGGCAGTCGGCAAGACCGGATCGTCCATCCTCATCTCACGAAGTTCTGCGCAATGGAGATGAGAATGTAGACGATGATCATCAGTACGAAGAAGGACAGGTCGAGCGCCACGCCCCCGAGACGCAGCGGCGGGATGAACCGCCGCAGAAGCTTCAACGGTGGATCGGTGACAGTGTAGGTGGCCTCCAGTACGACCACCATCGCCTTGCCGGGTTGCCACGAGCGGGCGAACTGGAAGACGTAGTCCATGACCAGCCGGAAGATGAGCACGACGAGGAACACCATCAGCGCGATGTAGATCACCTGCGCGAACACGCTCATGGCCTGTGGTTCCCTCTCCCCTGTTCCCGTGCTTTTCCGTACTTCGGTTCGGTCGTGCGTCTCAGCTCTGGTTGAAGAACCCGCCCTCTGCGATGCGGGCCTTGTCCTCCGCCGTGACATCGACGTTAGCAGGAGACAACAGGAACACCTTCTGCGTCACCCGCTCGATGCTGCCGTGAAGACCAAACACCAAACCGGCCGCAAAGTCGACAAGTCGCTTGGCGTCTGTGTCATCCATCTCAGTCAGATTCATGATCACCGGGGTGCCTTCACGGAAGTGTTCCCCGATGGTACGGGCCTCGTTGTAGGTCCGGGGGTGAAGTGTGGTGATCCGGTACGGCTCTCGTTCCGACACGACCTTGGGCATGATCACCGGCGCGTTCTTCTCCAGGGACTGGCGTTCTTGTGTGATGGACGCCACGGGCGCGATACGCGCCGGGCGTCCGGATTCCGCGGCGAGCGAAGTCGCACGCGCCACCGGCTCGCGCGGCGCGGGCGGTTGCACGATTCGCACCTCTTCGTCCCTTTGGGACTGGTGTGCGCTGTGCGACTGGTGTGGCGCTTCGTGCCGCCGGTGGTCCCGCTCGGGCTCCGGGTCCAGCTCGGGCTCGAAATCGTCGTCGGGGTCGAATCCGCGGCCGTCGTACCCATCGTCCTCCACGAGGCCGAGGTAGACCGCCATCTTGCGCATCGCGCCGGCCATGCTCTGAGTCCTCCGCTCTGTGGTGGATCGACTGACGACTGCCAAGTGCCCGCGATCCACGTGGTCTTTGTGCCCAATTTCACGGGCATTGACCATATTTTCTGCTGTGGTCCGACTTCCTGGCGACGTTACCCGAGCCTGGGGCGGACTCCGAGTACCGCAGTGCCGACGCGCACATGTGTCGCCCCGGCGGCCACGGCCTGTTCGAGGTCCGCACTCATCCCTGCGGACACCATGGTTGCAGCAGGATGGGCTCGGCGCAGGTCAGTCGACAAATCCATGAGGCGCTCGAACGCGGCCTGTTCGCGCCCCGCGTACTCCCCCGTGAGCGGGGCGACCGTCATCAGCCCGTCGAGCCGCAGTCCGGGCGAGCCGGCGATCAGGCCGGCCAACTCCTCGATCCCGCCGGGGGCCACGCCACCGCGCTCGCCCCGGCCGCTCGCCCCCGCGTCCAGCGCGACCTGGACCAGGCAGCCCAGCTCGCGCTCCGCCCGTACGGCCTCCTTCGACAGGGCGGCGACGAGCCGCGACCGGTCGACGGACTGCACGACGTCGACATAACCGACCACGGAACGCACTTTGTTGGTCTGCAACTGACCGACGAAGTGCCACGTCAGGGGCAGGTCCGCGCAGGCGGCCGCCTTCGGGGCCGCGTCCTGGTCGCGGTTCTCGGCGACATGGCGCACCCCGAGGTCCGACAGGATCCGCACATCGCTCGCCGGGTAGGTCTTGGTGACCACGATCAGGGTCACCTCGTCCCGCTCGCGTCCGGCGGCCGCGCATGCGGCCGTGATGCGCTCCTCCACTTTCGCCAGGTTCGCGGCGAGTTCGGTCTTACGGTCCGTCATGCCCCATCAGTCCAGCCAGACATAGCCCGCGAGGCGCCCGGTGGCGCGGTCGCGGCGGTACGAGAAGTGGTCGTCGGACTCCAGCGTGCACACCGGCGACTGCGCCCGGTCGCACACCCCGAGCCGGTCCAGCTGGGCGTGCACCCCGGCGCTCACGTCGACCGCCGGCGTGCCCCAGCTCGTCTCGGCGTGCGCCGCCGGCTCGACGGCGGCCACCTCGGCGCGCATCGTCTCCGGCACCTCGTAGCACCGGCCGCACACGGCCGGCCCGGTGCGGGCGACGATGCGGGCGGGGTCGGCGCCGAGCGACTTCATGGCGTCGACCGCGGCGGGCACGATCCCCTGAACCATGCCGGGCCGCCCGGCGTGGGCCGCGGCGACCACACCGGCGACCGGGTCGGCCAGCAGCACCGGCACGCAGTCGGCGGTCAGGACGGCCAGGGCCAGATCGCGGGTCGCGGTCACCAGCCCGTCGACCTCGGGGACGACCCGCGTGGTCCACGGCCCGTCCACCTCGGCGACGTCACTGCCGTGCACCTGGTTCATCCAGACCACCCGCGCCGGGTCCAGGCCCAGCGTCTTGGCGGCCAGTTCCCGGTTGGTGCGTACGGCGTCGGGGTCGTCGCCGACCGCCCCGCCGAGGTTCAGCTCCTCATACGGAGCGGCGCTCACCCCGCCCCACCGGTCGGTGAAGGCGAAGTGCGCGCCGCTGACGCTCTCGCGCTGTCCTATCACTTGAGGAAGTCCGGCACGTCCAGCTCCTCGGCCGCGCTGTCCGAGTAGGTCCGGGGCGCCGGCGTCACCGGCGGGGTGACCGGGATGTCGGGCACCGGCTCGGGCGCCGGCTCCGGCTCCTCCTTCGGCTTGACGCTGCCGAGCGAGCCGAAGGACGGGCGGCTGGGCTCGCTCGGGCGGGCCGGAGCGGGCTCCTCGCGACGGCCGGCGGCCGGGCCGGAGGCCGAGCTGAGGACGTTGTCCCGGCGGGCCGGCGGCTGGCCGCCGTCGAAGCCGGCCGCGATCACGGTGACCCGGACCTCGTCGCCGAGGGCGTCGTCGATGACCGCGCCGAAGATGATGTTGGCCTCGGGGTGGGCGGCCTCGCTGACCAGCTGGGCGGCCTCGTTGATCTCGAACAGACCGAGGTCGGAACCGCCGGAGATGGAGAGCAGCACGCCCCGGGCGCCGTCGATGGACGCCTCCAGCAGCGGCGAGGAGATCGCCATCTCGGCCGCGGCCACCGCGCGGTCGTCGCCGCGGGCCGAGCCGATCCCCATGAGGGCCGAACCCGCCTCGGACATGACCGACTTGACGTCGGCGAAGTCGAGGTTGATCAGGCCGGGGGTGGTGATGAGGTCGGTGATGCCCTGGACACCGGAGAGCAGGACCTGGTCGGCGGACTTGAACGCGTCCAGGACCGAGACCTGGCGGTCCGAGATGGACAGCAGCCGGTCGTTGGGGATGACGATGAGGGTGTCGACCTCTTCGCGCAGTTCGGCGATGCCGTCCTCGGCCTGGTTCGCGCGGCGCCGTCCCTCGAAGGTGAACGGGCGCGTGACCACGCCGATGGTGAGGGCGCCGAGCGAGCGTGCGATGTTGGCCACGACGGGCGCGCCGCCGGTGCCGGTGCCGCCGCCTTCACCGGCCGTCACGAAGACCATGTCGGCCCCCTTGAGGACCTCCTCGATCTCCTCGCGGTGGTCCTCGGCGGCCTTGCGGCCGACGGCCGGGTTGGCTCCGGCGCCGAGTCCCCGGGTGAGTTCCCGGCCGACGTCGAGCTTGACGTCGGCGTCGCTCATCAACAGCGCCTGTGCGTCGGTGTTGATGGCGATGAACTCGACACCCTTGAGACCGACCTCGATCATCCGGTTGATGGCATTGACACCACCGCCGCCGACACCGATGACCTTGATGACTGCGAGGTAGTTCTGCGGTGCTGCCACGTCGAAGGCCTCTCGCCTCGAATTACGTTGTCGCCGCCGTGCGGTGCCCCGCACCGGGACGACAGATGCCGAATGGGACGGTCCGTAGCGCCGACCCGAACCCTAACCTTGAAGTTTAGGGTTACCAGTGTGTCTGTTCCCTGGAGTCTTCTGAACAGGACACTAAGTCGACAAGTGGCGCCCGTTCAACGAACACGCCGAACCTCCCGTTTTTCTTTTCACCCTATGTGATCAGCCGTAGCGGTGCCCAACCAGGGTGCTGGCCTGCGCTGATGTGCGTCAACTCCCCGATGACGCAGGGGCGGTGGGAACGCTGACATCGAAGTACCGCGCGCCGGGAGCTGCTTTCATGAGAGCCGTGAGGGCTCGTGCCTTGGCGCGGCCTTCCTCGTCGCTCCCCCATGCCACCGTGCGGCCGTCGCCCAACTCCAGCGAGATGGCGTCGTAGGAGCGGACTTGGACGGTCCGGGTGGTCTGCGCCACGGCCGGGGGCAGGTCTCCGGCGACGGTCACGGCCGCGCGCACGAGCCGGCCGGTGCCGAAGCGGCGCAGGCTCGCGGCGCCCGGCCCCTTCCGGGACGCGGACAGCTCCAGTGCCGGGACGCCTTTCGGGGCCTGCGCGACCGTGGCGAACCGGACACCTTCGTCGTCGACTTCGGTGAACTTCTGCCCCTGTCGGACCAGAAGAACCGGGGTGCGCTCGATCACTTTCAGACCGATCCCACGGGGCCAGGAGCGCACCACGTCGACGCTGTCGATCCGGGGAAGTCTCCGGCGCAGCCGGGCCCCGATGGCGTCCGTGTCGACGGAGGCCATCGGCGCCCCGACGGGCACGGCCGCCGCGCGTCGCACCTCTTCGGGGGTCAGCACGAGGGTGCCCGACACCGAGACGTGCCTGACACGCAGCCACTGGGAGCCGTACAACACCCAGGTGCCGCCCGCGCCCAGGAGCACGGCGAGGACGGCCAGGATGACGATCGTACGAAGTCGCCGGTTTCTGAGCGCGCGGGCGAGCGGCGGGCCGGACGACTCCTGCTGGCGTTCCCCGCGCTCGGCGGTCGTCGGTCCGGCCACGCTACTGCCCTTTCGTCATACGGTCCTATCGGCGCGAGGCGATCGCCTCGTACACCATGCCGACGAGCAGGTCGTCGGCGTCCCGGCGGCCGAACTCGCTCGCCGCGCGGGACATCTCGTACAGCCGGTGCGGGTCGGCGAGCACGGGCAGCACGTTCTGCTGCACCCACTCGGGCGTCAGTTCCGCGTCGTCGACGAGGAGCCCGCCGCCGGCCTTGACCACCGGCTGGGCGTTGAGCCGCTGTTCGCCGTTGCCGATGGGCAGCGGGACGTAGGCGGCCGGGAGCCCGACGGCGGAGAGTTCGGCGACGGTCATCGCGCCCGCGCGGCAGAGCATCATGTCGGCCGCGGCGTACGCGAGGTCCATCCGGTCCAGGTAACTTACCGGCAGATACGGGGGCATCCCCGGCATCTGGTGCACCTGCGGCAGTTCGTTCTTCGGACCGACCGCGTGCAGGATCTGGATCCCGGCCTGCTGGAGCCACGGGGCGACCTGCTGGACCACCTCGTTGAGGCGCCGGGCGCCCTGGGAGCCGCCGGAGACCAGCAGCGTGGGCAGGTTCGGGTCGAGCCCGAACCGGGCGCGGGCCTCCGGGCGGGCGGCTGCGCGGTCCAGCGTGGCGATCGAGCGGCGCAGCGGGATGCCGATGTAGCGGGCGTCCCGCAGCTTGCTGTCCGGGGTGGAGACGGCGACCCGGGCCGCGTACCGCGAGCCGATCTTGTTGGCCAGGCCGGGACGGGCGTTGGCCTCGTGGATCACGATGGGCACGCCGAGACGCTTGGCGGCCAGGTAGGCGGGCAGGGCGACATAGCCGCCGAAGCCCGCCACGCAGTCCGCCTTGGTGCGCTCCAGGATCTGCTCGGCGGCCTTGATCGTGCCGCGCAGCCGGCCCGGGACGGTGATCAGCTCGGGGGTGGGCTTGCGGGGCAGCGGCACCGCCGGGATCAGCGCCAGCTCGTAGCCGCGCTCCGGGACGAGCCGGGTCTCCAGGCCGCGCTCCGTGCCCAGGGCCGTGATCCCCACGGTCGGGTCCTGCCTGCGCAGGGCGTCCGCGAGGGCGAGCGCGGGCTCGATGTGGCCGGCGGTCCCCCCACCGGCGAGTACGACATGCACCGAAATTCACCGCTCTCCGGACGAACGCGCCGCCGAGGCACGCCGTCGCATCGTGTTCCATCTCCGAGGCCCCCGCTCGGCACCGGAGCCTCCCGCCCGCTTTTTACCAAAGCGAGGTTGCCGCATCGCAAGCGCCGCCCGCGCAGCGGGCTCGTCGCGCGCGAAGGCGATCAGCAGCCCGATGGCGAACATGGTCGGCAGCAGGGCGGACCCTCCGTAGGAGAACAGCGGGAGCGGGACGCCGGCGATCGGCAGCAGGCCGAGCACCGCGCCGATGTTGATCACCGCCTGAGCGGTGATCCACGTGGTCACACCTCCCGCGGCATACCTCACGAAGGGGTCCTCCGTGCGTCCGGCCACGCGGATACCCGCATAGCCTAGAGCCGCGAACAGGGCGAGCACCGACAGCGTCCCCGCCAGACCCAGTTCCTCGCCGGTGACGGCGAAGATGAAGTCGGTGTGGGCCTCTGGGAGTTGACCCCATTTTTCCACACTCGCGCCGAGCCCGGAGCCGAAGAGTCCGCCGGAGGCGAGCGCGTAGATGCCGTGCACGGCCTGCCAGCAGTCGGCCACCCCCGTCCGGGGCTCCGTGGCGCCGATACAGGCGAGCCGGGCCATCCGGTTGGGGCTGGTCTTGATCAGCAGCACACCGATCAGGGCGGCGACCGACAGCACCCCGGCGAACAGCCGGGTCGGCGCGCCCGCGAGCCACAGCAGGCCGAACAGGATCGCTGTGAGAATGATCGCGGTGCCCATGTCGCCGCCGAGCATGATCAGCCCCAGCAGCAGGAAGGCGACCGGGACCAGCGGCACGAGCATGTGCTTCCACTGGTTCAGCAGTTTCCGCTCCTGCTTGCGGGCGATCAGGTCCGCGCCCCACAGCACCAGGGCGAGCTTGCCGAACTCGCTGGGCTGGATCTGGAAGGA
This sequence comes from Streptomyces sp. SID486, assembly GCF_009865385.1. Lineage (GTDB taxonomy): Bacteria > Actinomycetota > Actinomycetes > Streptomycetales > Streptomycetaceae > Streptomyces. The sequence goes on from NZ_WWJT01000607.1 coordinate 22,831, forward strand.
GCCGCCGAGGGAGATCCAGTTCTGGTTGCCGTTGACCGCCATCCCTATCCCGGGCACCTGTACCAGGACCATCAGGAAGACGGCGGCGGCGAGGATCGGGTAGGCCAGTGCCCGGTGCAGCTTCACCGGCATGCGGGAGGCGGCGAACAGCAGTGCGCCGCCGATGACCGCGGCGAGGAACTGCTTGCGGAAGAAGTACGAGCCGGGCAGCGAGAGCTGGAGCGCCGTGATCTGGGAGGCCGAGTAGACCATCACCAGCCCCAGCACGATGATCAGCACGCAGCCGCCGACGATCAGGTAGTAGGCGGTCAGCGGCCGGTCCCACGCCTTGCGCGCGCGGGAGTAGAACCGCTGTACCGGGTTCTCCCGCACGGGGCGGGGTGCGGCGGGACGGCGGGACGCCCGCTGCACGGGCGGCCGGCCGGTACGGCTACCGGGCATCGGCGCCTCCACTGAACGTCGACCGTCCCACGCGTCCCTCCCAAGTTCCGCCCGGCAGGCGGCCGGGGTCAGGCGCCGAGTTCGCGGACCGCAGCCGCGAACGCGTCACCGCGCTGGTTGTAGTTGGTGAACATGTCCATGGAGGCACAGGCCGGGGCCAGCAGCACCGTGTCGCCGGGCTGAGCCAGCCGCTTCGCTTCCGTCACCGCCTGGAGCATCGCCCCAGTGTCGGTCCGGTCGAGGTCGACCACGGGTACTTCCGGGGCGTGTCGCGCGAGGGCCTCGCGGATCAGGGCCCGATCGGCGCCGATCAGGACCACGCCGCGCAGGCGCTTCGCCGACCTGGCGACCAGCTCGTCGAAGGTCGCGCCCTTCGCCAGACCGCCCGCAATCCATACGATCGGTTCATATGACGCCAACGAGGCTTCCGCCGCGTGGGTGTTGGTCGCCTTGGAGTCGTCCACGTACGCGACACCGTCGATGTCGGCCACGTGCGCGATGCGGTGGGCGTCCGGGCGGAAGGCCCGCAGACCGTCCCGTACGGCGGTGGCGGGCACCCCGAAGGCGCGCGCGAGGGCGGCCGCCGCAAGGGCGTTGGCGATGTTGTGCGGGGCCGGCGGGTCGACGTCGCCGACCTCGGCCAGCTCCTGCGCGTTCTTCTGCCGGTTCTCCACGAAGGCCCGGTCGACCAGGATGCCTTCCACGACGCCGAGTTCGGAGGGGCCGGGCGTGCCCAGGGTGAACCCGACGGCCCGGCAGCCCTCTTCGACGTCGGCCTCGCGCACGAGGTCCTCGGTCGCCCTGTCCGCGACGTTGTAGACGCAGGCGACCTTGTTGCCCTCGTAGATGCGGCCCTTGTCGCGTGCGTACGCCTCCATGGAGCCGTGCCAGTCCAGGTGGTCCGGCGCGAGGTTCAGGACCACCGCCGAGTGCGCCCGCAGGGAGGGCGCCCAGTGGAGCTGGTAGCTGGACAGCTCCACGGCGAGGACGTCGTAGCGCTCCTCGCCGAGGACCGCGTCCAGCAGGGAGACCCCGATGTTGCCGACCGCGGCCGTGCGCAGGCCCGCCGCCGTCAGGATCGAGGCGAGCATCTGGACGGTCGTGGTCTTGCCGTTGGTGCCGGTCACGGCCAGCCAGGGGGCCGCGTCGGGCCCGCGCAGCCGCCAGGCCAGCTCCACGTCGCCCCAGACCGGCACACCGGCCCGGTCGGCCGCCAGGAACAGCGGCTTGTCCGGCTGCCAGCCGGGGGCGGTGACGATCAGCTCGGTGCCCTCCGGCAGGGTGGCGCCGTCGCCCAGGCGCACGGTGACGCCGAGCGCGCGGAGTTCCGCCGCCTGCTCCCGCGCGCGGGCGTCGTCGCCGTCGTTGACGACCGTGACGACCGCACCGCGCGCGTGCAGCGCCCTGGCCGCCGGGACGCCGGAGACGCCGAGGCCGGCGACGGTGACGTGCTTGCCCTGGAAGTCGAAGAGCTCCGAGGTGGAGGTCACTTGTCCGCTGCCCATCCCGCGTAGAAGAGGCCCAGTCCGACGATCACACAGATGCCCTGGATGATCCAGAAACGGACCACCACCAGGACCTCGGACCAGCCCTTGAGTTCGAAGTGGTGCTGGAGCGGTGCCATCCGGAAGACGCGCTTGCCGGTGAGCCGGAAGGAGCCGACCTGGATGACGACCGACATGGTGATGAGGACGAACAGGCCGCCCATGATGGCCACCAGCAGCTCCGTGCGGGAGAGGATGGCCAGGCCCGTGAGGACACCGCCGAGCGCGAGCGAACCGGTGTCGCCCATGAAGATCTTGGCCGGCGAGGTGTTCCACCACAGGAAGCCCAGGCAGGCGCCCATCAGCGCGGAGGCGACCACGGCGAGGTCCAGCGGGTCGCGCACCTCGTAGCAGGCACCCGGGTTGGTGAGGGTCTGCGCGTTGGCGCAGGACTCCTGGAACTGCCAGACGCCGATGAACGTGTAGGCGCCGAAGACGAGGACCGAGGCGCCGGTGGCGAGACCGTCCAGACCGTCGGTCAGGTTCACGCCGTTCGACATGGCGAGGATCATGAACAGCGCCCAGACCACGAACAGCACCGGGCCGATGGACCAGCCGAAGTCGGTGATGAACGACAGCTTCGTGGACGCCGGGGTGTTGCCGCGCGCGTCTGAGAACTGCAGCGACAGCACGGCGAAGCCGATGCCGACGATCAGCTGGCCGGCCATCTTCGCCTTGGCCCGCAGACCCAGCGAACGCCGCTTGACGATCTTGATGTAGTCGTCCAGGAAGCCGACCAGGCCCATGCCGAACATCAGGCCGAGCACCAGCACGCCCGAGTACGTCGGCGTCTGGCCGGTGATCACCTTGGACAGGAAGTACGCGGCGATCGTCGCCAGGATGAAGGCGATACCACCCATGGTCGGGGTACCGCGCTTGCTGGCGTGCTCCCGGGGGCCGTCGTCCCGGATGTACTGGCCGTACCCCTTGCGGGCGAGCAGCTTGATCAGCAGCGGGGTGCCGATCAGTGTCAAGAAGAGGCCGATGACACCCGAGAACAGGATCTGCTTCATCATCGGGCATCAACCCCACGCCCGGTACCGGCCTCGGCGAGCGCCTGGGCGACGCTCTCCAGCCCCACCGAACGGGACGCCTTCACGAGTACGACGTCCCCCGGCCGCAACTCGCTGCGCAACAGGTCGATCGCCGCCTGTGCGTCGGACACGTGCACCGACTCCTCACCCCACGAACCCTCGTTATATGCGCCCAGTTGCAGCCAGGAGGCCTCAATCCCCCCGACGGCGACGAGCTTGCTGACGTTGAGCCGGACGGCGAGCCGTCCGACGGCGTCGTGCTCGGCGAGCGCCTCGTCCCCCAGCTCGGCCATCTTGCCGAGCACCGCCCACGTGCGGCGCCCCTTGCCCATGGCCGCGAGCGCCCGGAGGGCGGCCCGCACGGACTCGGGGTTGGCGTTGTAGGCGTCGTTGACGATGGTCACGCCGTCCGGGCGCTCGGTGACCTCCATGCGCCAGCGGGAGAGGGAGCCCGCCTCGGAGAGCGCGAGGGCGATCTCTTCCGCGGACATGCCCAGCTCATGGGCGACGGCGGCCGCGGCGAGCGCGTTCGACACGTGGTGCTCACCGTACAGGCGCATGGTCACATCGCTTGCACCGGAGGGTGTGTGAAGTCTGAAGGCCGGCTGTCCGCTGTCCGTGAGTCGCACGTTCTCGGCGCGTACGTCCGCTTCGGCCGACTCTCCGAAAAGGACCACCTTCGCCTTGGTACGGGAGGCCATGGCCCGGACCAGCGGGTCGTCGGCGTTGAGGATCGCCACACCGCCCTCGGCCTCGGCGGGCAGCGCCTCGACCAGTTCGCCCTTCGCCTGGGCGATCTGCTCGCGGCCGCCGAACTCGCCGATGTGGGCGGTGCCGACGTTGAGCACCAGGCCGATCCTCGGCGGGGTGAGGCCGGCGAGGTAACGGATGTGGCCGATGCCGCGCGCGCCCATCTCCAGCACGAGGAACTTCGTCTCCGCGGTGGCGGACAGGGCGGTCAGCGGCAGCCCGATCTCGTTGTTGAGCGAGCCGGGCGTGAACACCGTCGGCGCCTTGCGCTGGAGCACCTGGGCGATGAGGTCCTTGGTGCTGGTCTTGCCGGCCGAGCCGGTCAGGGCGACGAGGGTCGCGCCCAGCCGGCGTACGACGTGCCGGGCGAGGGCACCGAGGGCGGCCTGGACGTCGTCCACGACGACGGCGGGGACGCCGACCGGCCGGGAGGCCAGCACGGCGACCGCACCGGCCCCGACGACCTGCTCCGCGTAGTCGTGGCCGTCCACGCGCTCGCCGACGAAGGCGGCGAACAGGCTGCCCGGCACCACCTCACGGGAGTCCCGGACGACCGGTCCCGTCACCTGCGCGGACGGATCCGGTATGTCGTGCGTCTGCCCGCCGACGACTGCTGCGATCTCGGCGAGGGAGAGGGCGATCACAAGTTCATCCCTGGGTCTTCTGGATAGCTTCGCGAAGCACCTGGCGGTCGTCGAAGGGACGGATCACGCCGGCGATGTCCTGGCCCTGCTCGTGGCCCTTGCCGGCGACCAGCACCGTGTCGCCGGCCTGGGCGCGGCCCACGACGGCGGCGATGGCGGCGGCCCGGTCCTCGAAGAGGAGCACCTCGCCGCGCTCGTGCGCGGGCACGGAGGCCGCGCCCTGGAGCATGGTCGCGAGGATGGCCAGGGGGTCTTCCGAGCGGGGGTTGTCGGAGGTGAGTACGGCCGTGTCGGAGAGGCGGGCCGCGGCGGCGCCCATCGGGGCGCGCTTGGTCTGGTCGCGGTCGCCGCCGCAGCCGAGGACGATGTGCAGCCGGCCCTTGGTGACCTTGCGCAGCGCCTTCAGCACGGACTCGACCGCGTCGGTCTTGTGGGCGTAGTCGACGACCGCGAGGTAGGGCTGCCCGGCGTCGACGCGCTCCAGACGGCCCGGGACGCCCGGTACGGCGGCGATGCCGTCGGCGGCGGCCTGCGGGTCGAGGCCGGCGACGGCGAGGGCGACGACGGCGGCGAGGGTGTTCGCCACGTTGAAGGGGCCGGCGATCGGCGACCTGGCGTGGATCCGCCGGCCGTCCGGGCCGACCACGGTGAACGTCGAGTCCGTGGGGCCGACCTGGACGTCCTCGGCGCGCCAGTCGGCGTCGGGGTGGCCCTCGGCGGAGAAGGTGACGACCGGGACGGTCGCCTCCTCGGCGAGCCGGCGGCCGTACTCGTCGTCGGCGTTGACCACGCCGAGCCTGCTGCGCTCCGGCGTGAAGAGCTGCGCCTTGGCCCGGAAGTAGTCCTCCATGTCGGAGTGGAACTCCATGTGTTCCGGGCTGAGGTTGGTGAAGACGGCGATGTCGAAGACGCAGCCGTCGACCCGGCCGAGGACCAGGGCGTGGCTGGAGACCTCCATGGCGACCGCCTCGACACCGCGCTCGCGCATGACGGCGAACAGGGCCTGGAGGTCGGTGGCTTCGGGGGTGGTGCGCTCGGACTTGATGCGCTCGTCGCCGATGCGCATCTCCACGGTGCCCACGAGGCCGGTGGCACGGGCGGTCCGCAGGCCGCCCTCCACCAGGTAGGCGGTGGTGGTCTTGCCGGAGGTGCCCGTGATGCCGATCTGGAGCAGGTCGCGGCCCGGGTGGCCGTAGACCGTGGCCGCCAGTTCGCCCATCCGCGCGCGGGGGTCGTCCACGACCAGGACCGGCAGGCCGGCCGCCGCGGCGCGCTCGGCGCCGCTCGGGTCGGTGAGCACGGCGGCCGCGCCGAGGCTCGCGGCCTGGGTGACGAAGTCGGCACCGTGCAGCCGGGCGCCCGGCAGGGCGGCGTACAGGTCGCCGGGGCGGACGGCGCGCGAGTCGTGGGTGATCCCCGTGATCCCCGTGATCCCGGCGGGGCCGGCCGGAGCGGCGGCACCCAGCTGATCGGCGAGTTCCGCGAGGGGTGTGGCGGAGACCTGAACCGGTCGCGGCGGTCCCGGATATGTCACGGAAGCGCCCTTCTGGGTGGTTTGGGACTGATCAGCGTGTGGCACGGCGGTGAGCGTACCGGGCGTACCCGCCCGGGAGCGAAGTGAGGGGTTCTCGGCCCCGTGGTTCCCGGCGCCGGGGGTGATCGTTGTCACGAGCTGGTTCCTGGTGTTTCCGTGGTGCTGATCAGGGCTTGTAGTCGACGGGCAGGCTGGCGGCCTTCGCCCCGGTCGGCGGGACCTGGAGGGTCTTCAGGGCGAACTCCATCACCTGCTTGTAGATGGGACCGCAGATCTGGCCGCCGAAGTAGCTGCCGGAGGTGGCGTTCTGGATGGCGCAGTAGACGGTGATCCGCGGGTTGTCGGCGGGGGCGAAGCCGGCGAAGGACGAGGTGTAGCCGCGGTAGCGGCCGGTGGCCGGATCCACGCGGTTGGCGGTGCCGGTCTTGCCCGCCACCCGGTACCCGGGGATGCGGGCCTTGATGCCGGTGCCCTGCTCGTCGTCGACCACGGACTCCAGCATCTGGGCGAGGCTCTTGGCGGTCTCCTCGCTGACGACCCGTGCCTGCCGGGGCTTCGCCGCCGGGGTGAAGCGCCCGTCGGCGCCCTTGGTCCCGCGCACCAGGCTCGGTTCGACGCGGACGCCGCCGTTGGCGATGGTCGAGTAGACCGAGGCGGCCTGCATCGCGTTGATGGAGAAGCCCTGGCCGAAAGGGATCGTGTACTGCTGCGAGGTGGACCACTTCTGCGGCTGCGCGAGGATGCCGGGCGTCTCGCCGGGGAAGCCGAGGCCGGTGTAGCCGCCGATGCCGAACCTGCGCAGGTACGAGTGGAGGACCTTGTTGGCCTCGGGCTGGCTCCTGCCCAGCTGGCCAGTGGCCAGGATGGTGCCGATGTTGCTGGACTTGGCGAGCACGCCGTTGAGCGTGAGGTACCAGGTGGCGTGGTCGACGTCGTCCTGGAAGAGCCGGTCACCGCGGTGCAGCCGGTTGGGCACCACGACGTGGGTGAGCGGGGTGGCCGCGTTCCGCTCCAGCACGGCCGCCATCGACATCACCTTGGCCGTGGAGCCGGGCTCGTAGGCGTCCTGGAGGGCCGCGTTGCCCATGGCCTCGCCGTCGGCCTTCGACAGGTCGTTCGGGTCGAAGCCGGGTGAGTTGGCCATGGCGAGGATCTGGCCGGTGCGGGTGTCCTGGACGATGACGTAGCCGCGGTCCGCCCTGGACTTCCGCACCTGCTCGCTGATCGCGTTCTGGGCGGCCCACTGGATGTCGCGGTCGATGGTCAGCTCGACGTCGGAGCCGGGCACGGCGGGGGTCTCGGTGGACCCGGCCGTGGGCACCTCGCGCCCGCCGGACTGGGCGTACCGGAGCTCGCCGTCCTTGCCGGACAGCTGCTTGTCCAGCTGCTGCTCGATGCCGCCGCCGCCCTGGCCGTCGGCGTTGACCCAGCCCAGTATCCCGGCGGCCAGGTCACGGTTGGGGTACACACGCTGGCTGCTGGGGTCGGCGAAGACACCGGCCAGCACGTTGACGGTGCTCCGGTCGGTCTCGCCCTTCTTCGTGAGCGCGCTCTTGAGGTCCTTGATCTGCTTCCAGACCTGCGGGGTCTGCCGGACGGCGAGCCGGGTGTAGCGGGAGTTCCTGTTCTCGGGCCGCAGCTTCCTGACGAGCGCGGCCTGGTCCTGGCCGAGGATCGGCGCGAGCAGCGCGGCGGCCCGCTCCGGGCCGTCCTGGATCTTCAGCTGCTTCGCGGCGAACATGGTCGGGTCGGCCGTGATGTCGTACGCGTCCTCGCTGACGGCGAGGGCGACGCCGTTGCGGTCGGTGATCTCGCCGCGCTCCGCGGGCAGGGTGTGCACCACGTAGCGGTTCTGCTCGGCCCGTGCCGCGTAGGCGCTCGCGTCGACGGCCTGGACCTGGAGCAGCCGTACGACGAAGACGAGCAGCACCAGGGTCAGCGCGAGGGCGACCAGGCGCAGCCGGGGCCGCGGGCTGCCGAGCCGGAGCGGGCGCGGGGGCATGGGCCGGGCT
>NZ_WWJT01000608.1 GCF_009865385.1 Streptomyces sp. SID486
GTGGCCGCGCGCGGGGCCGCCCGCGCCGTTGCCGCCGGTCTCCCGGTGCAGGCGCAGGGCGCGCAGGAACTCCGTGGCCTGGGCGCGCAGGTAGGACGCGAGGGCGTCTCCCGTCACCGCCTCGGCCGTGGGGTCCGTCGGGTCAAGGTGTCGCTGTGCCACGCCGGCGCCTCCGGGCGTCTATGAGCATCTCCTGGACGTTGCGCAGGGGTTGGCCGTCCGCGTCGGTCGCGTGCCGCGTCCACTCGCCGTCCGGGCCGAGGTGCCAGGAGGCGGTGGTGTCGGACATGCCGGTGTCGAGCAGCCGGTTGAGGGCCGCGCGGTGGCCGGGGTCCACGACCCGGACCAGGGCCTCTATCCGGCGGTCGAGGTTGCGGTGCATCATGTCGGCGCTGCCGATCCACACCTCGGGTTCGCCGCCGTTGCCGAAGGCGAACACCCGGGAGTGTTCGAGGAAGCGGCCGAGGATCGAGCGGACCCGGATGTTCTCCGACAGCCCCGCGACACCGGGGCGGACGGCGCAGATGCCCCGCACCCAGATGTCGACCGGCACGCCCGCCTGGGAGGCCCGGTAGAGGGCGTCGATGACCGCTTCGTCGACCATCGAGTTGACCTTGACGCGGACGAAGGCCGGACGGCCCGCGCGGTGGTGCTGGGCCTCCTTGTCGATCCGGGCTATCAGGCCGTCCCGCAGGGACTTGGGGGCGACGAGGAGCCGGCGGTAGGTCTCCCGGCGCGAGTAGCCGGACAGCCGGTTGAACAGGTCGGAGAGGTCCGCGCCGACCTGCGGGTCCGCGGTGAGCAGGCCGAGGTCCTCGTACAGCCGGGCCGTCTTCGGGTGGTAGTTGCCCGTGCCGACGTGGCTGTAGCGGCGCAGGGTCTCGCCCTCCTGGCGGACCACCAGGGACAGCTTGCAGTGCGTCTTCAGGCCGACCAGCCCGTAGACGACGTGGCAGCCGGACTCCTCCAGCTTGCGCGCCCACTTGATGTTGGCGTGCTCGTCGAAGCGGGCCTTGATCTCGACCAGGACGAGGACCTGCTTGCCGGACTCGGCGGCGTCGATGAGGGCGTCGACTATGGGGGAGTCGCCGGAGGTGCGGTACAGGGTCTGCTTGATCGCGAGGACGTCCGGGTCGGCCGCCGCCTGCTCCAGGAACGCCTGCACGGAGGTGGAGAAGCTGTCGTACGGGTGGTGCAGGAGGACGTCACGGGCGCGCAGGGCCGCGAAGATGTCGGGCGCGGACGCCGACTCGACCTCGGCGAGGTCGCGGTGGGTGCCGGCGACGAACTTCGGGTACTTCAGCTCCGGACGGTCCAGGCCGTGGATGCGGAAGAGGCCGGTGAGGTCCAGCGGGCCGGGCAGCGGGTAGACCTCCGCCTCGGAGATCTTCAGCTCGCGGACCAGCAGGTCCAGCACCTCGCGGTCGATGGACTCCTCGACCTCCAGGCGCACCGGCGGCCCGAAGCGGCGCCGCATCAGTTCCTTCTCCAGGGCCTGGAGGAGGTTCTCGGCGTCGTCCTCCTCGACCTCCAGGTCCTCGTTGCGGGTGATCCGGAAGGCGTGGTGCTCCAGGATCTCCATGCCCGGGAACAGCTCTTCCAGGTGGTTGGGTGCCGCGATGACGTCCTCGATGGGGACGTAGCGTCCCGGGGACGCCTCCAGGAACCGGGTCAGCAGGGGCGGCACCTTCACCCGCGCGAAGTGCTTGTGGCCGCTGACCGGGTTGCGGACGACGACGGCCAGGTTCAGCGAGAGGCCGGAGATGTACGGGAAGGGGTGGGCGGGGTCGACGGCCAGCGGGGTGAGGACCGGGAAGATCTGGTGCCGGAAGAGCGTGAAGAGCCTGGCCTGCTCCTTGTCGGTCAGCTCGCTCCAGCGGACCAGGTGGATGCCCTCCTCCGCGAGTGCGGGGGCGACGTCCTCGTGGTAGCAGGCGGCGTGCCGGGCCATGAGTTCGCGGGAGCGGGACCAGATCATCTCCAGCACCTCGCGGGGCTGGAGGCCGGAGGCGGAGCGGGTGGCGACGCCGGTGGCGATACGGCGTTTGAGACCGGCCACCCGGACCATGAAGAACTCGTCCAGGTTGCTGGCGAAGATCGCGAGGAAGTTCGCCCGCTCCAGCAGGGGCGTGTTCGGGTCCTCGGCCAGTTCGAGGACCCGCTCGTTGAAGGCGAGCCAGCTGCGCTCCCGGTCCAGGAAGCGGCCCTGGGGCAGGGGAGCGCCGTCGGCCTGGGGCTCCTCGAAGGTGTCGAGGTCCGCGTCGAGGTCGGGTTCCAGGTCGGAGACGGCGGCGGCGACGGCGTGCTGCCGGTGCGCGGCGATGGAGCCCACGGAGGGCTGCGGGTGCTGGGCCTCTGCTGCCTGGGTGTCTGGCTGACTCATGAACCCATTCTTCCGCGCGACGGCCGCCCCGGGCGCGTCGGAACGCGGGGCGGGGAGCTTCACGGTCCCGTTCTCCGCGGCGGGCCCCTCGTGGGGCGGCGAAGGCTCTGGCACGGCGGGCTTCATTGGCCGAGCGTCGCAAGCCTGGCTGAATCAATGGTTACGGCGACATGACGTGCGGGATAGCGGGGAGCGGCTCGACGGGGTCCCGGGGCGGGAGCGCACCGGCCCGGTCCGTCCCTTCCCAAGGGGCGGACCGCGCCGGTGCGTGCCCCGGGGCTCAGGCGGTCCGGCGGCGCAGGACGGAGTACGCGGCGGCCACAGCGGCCCCGGTGAGGGCCAGGACCATGCCGGTGGCGGCCAGGTGCAGGGGCCAGAAACCGGTCAGCGGGCCGCGCAGCGGCTGCCACAGGTCGCGCAGGTACAGCCGCAGGAGCAGGGTGGCCGCGAAGGCGGCGGCGAGCGCGGCGAGCGTGCGGCGCAGGACCAGGCCGGCCAGGGCGCCCGCGGCCAGCCCGAACAGCACGAGTGCGGGCAGCAGCGGGCCGCGCGGGACGAAGACGCGGTCCCAGGTCCAGTTCGTGACCAGGACGTCGGCGTCGGCGGACCAGACCCGGCCGAAGACCAGGGCGAGCACCGTGGCTCCGGCGAGCAGCGGCAGCGCGGCGGTCACCAGCTTGGCGGTGAGCCAGCGCACCGGCGTGACGGCCTGCGTCCACATCAGGTGCGCGGTGCCGGACTCCAGCTCGCGGCCGACCAGCGCGGCACCGGCCCAGGCGGCCACCGCGGCGGGGGCGTGGCAGAGGGCCTCGCCGAGGAGGTTCATGACGTTGTCGGTGTCGGTGAGCACGGTGTAGGTGCACCAGCCGCCGACCCCCCGGCACGCCCGGTCCCGGGGGGCGGCGGAGAAGTGGACCCAGAGCAGCTCACCGGCCGTGAGGAGGACGAAGGCGGCCCAGACCAGCAGGGCCGGGCGGTGCAGCCGCAGCAGGGTGCGGCGGGTGGCCGGGCGGTCGGGGGCGAGGGTGTTCATGCGGCGGTCCTCCGTGCGGTCCGGGCGGTGCCGGTGGCGCGGCGCAGCAGTGCGAAGGAGCCGAGCACGAGCAGGCCGGTGACGGCCAGGAGGAGCGCGCAGCTGACGAACTGGAGCGGCCGGTAGTGGGAGTAGGGGTGGTAGGTGTGCCAGTAGCCGGTGACGTCGGCGTACGCGGCCCGGCACGGGGCCTCGCCGGTGCAGTCCGGGAGGGGGACCCGGGCGCCGGAGCGGGTCACCACGCCCTGGTCGACGCCGAGGCCGGAGCCCGCGTAGCCCTTGTCCGGCGTGGAGACGGAGGTGACCGCGGGCCACAGGTGCGGCAGGGCCAGCTCCAGCAGGCCCCGGAGGGCCGCGACGGCCACCAGGGCGACGAGCAGGGCGGGCAGCGTACGGCGGAGCAGCAGGCCCGCGAGGGCGCCGAGGGCGAGTCCGGCGAGGGCGAGGACGACGGCGGTGGGGCCGTTGGCGTAGAAGGTGAGGCGGTCGTACCAGTCCTCGGCGGTGTCGATACGGCCCCGGCCCGCGCTCCAGGCGAGGTGGTGCAGCCGGCACAGCAGCGCGGTCCCGGCCGCGACGGCCACCGCTGGGACGGCCAGCCGGACCGCCAGCCAGCGCGCCGGTGACGTGCCCTGGGTCCAGGCCAGCAGGGCGGTGCCGGACTCCAGTTCGCGGCCGACGAGCGCGGCGCCCGCCCAGCCGGCCACCAGCAGGGGCAGCGCGTTCAGGGTGAGGGTGGCGTAGGTGCGGTAGTCCTTGTACCGGAGGATGGCCTCCTGGTCGTAGGCGCACCGGGCCGTGCCCGTGCAGGCTTCGTACTGCCGCCAGCCCTCGGCGGCGGCGTCGGCGAGCGGGCCGCGCAGGCCGAGCAGCAGGGCGGCCAGCGCGATCACCAGGGCCGCCCAGGCGTACAGCGCGGGCCGGTGCAGGCGCAGCACCCAGCGGGTCAGTCGCGGTGTGCCGGCCGCCCGGACGGCGGCGGTGCCGGTCAGGGCGGTGGTCATGCGGCACTCTCCTCGGGCAGGGCGGGCGCGCCGGGGTTGCGCAGATGGGCGAGGACCAGTTCCTCCAGGGAGGGCGCCGTGGTGCGCAGGCCGCCGGGGAGCGGTCCGGCCGGGCGGACCAGCGCGGTGAGCTGGCGGCCGGTGACCCGGGACTCCACCACCGTGTGGGTGCCGAGGTCGGTGGTGTCGGCGGCGCCGCTCACCCGCCGGTGGGCGGCGAGCAGCTCGTCGATCTCGCCGGCCAGCCGGATCCGGCCGCCGCCCATCAGCAGCAGGTGGTCGCAGGAGTCCTCCAGCTCGGCGACGACGTGCGAGGACATCACGATGGTGGTGCCGTACTCGGCGGCCTGCGCCATCAGCGTGCCCCTCAGCTCGTGCCGGGCCAGCGGGTCGAGGTCGGCCATCGGCTCGTCCAGGAGCAGCAGTGCGGGCCGCTTGCCGAGGGCGAGGGCGAGTGCGACCCGGGTGCGCTGGCCGCCGGAGAGGGTGCGGACGCGGGCCCCGGGATCCAGGTCGCCGCTCGCGACGACGCGCTCGGCGACGGCCGGGTCCCAGTGGCCGGGGTTGAGGTCGGCGCCCATGCGCAGGGTCTCGGCGATGGTGAGCTGCGGGTACAGCGGCTTGTCCTGGGCGACGAAGCCGACCCGGGGGCGGGCGGCGGCCGGGGTGGTGCCGAGGACGGATACGCCGCCCTCGGTGGGCGTGGTGAGCCCGGCGGCCAGGGCCAGCAGGGTGGACTTGCCCGCGCCGTTGGGGCCGACGACGGCGCACACCCGCCCGGCCGGCAGCCGGAACGAGCAGTTGCGCAGGGCCCAGGCCCCACGGCGGCGGAACCGTTTCCCCAGAGCGTCGGCCCTGAACGCCGTGTCGCTGCTCATGACGGGTCTCCCTGGAAGTGCTTGTCGAGTACGGCGGTGAAGAGTGCGGACACGTCGTCCCGCTCCAGTCCGGCGGCGCGGGCGCGGCGCGCCCACTCCTCCAGTTCCGTGCGCAGCGGGGAGTCGGCGGGGGCGGCGCCCAGGGTCCGGCGGACGAAGGTGCCGAGCCCGCGCCGCGCCTCCACCAGGCCCTCGCGTTCCAGCTCGCGGTACGCCTTGAGCACGGTGTTGGGGTTGATGGCGGTCGCCTCCACGACCTCGCGCGCCGTGGGCAGCCGGTCCCCCGGTTCCAGCAGGCCGAGACGGAGGGCCTGCTTGGTCTGCTGCACGATCTGCACGTAGGTGGCCACGCCGCTGTGCCGGTCGATGCGGTACTCGACCATCGGGTACAACCACCCTTTCACTAATTGAGTAGTGAAAGGGTGGTGCAAGAGAGGGGCGGCCGTCAACTCGGCCGCCCCTCGCGTGCGGGTCTGTCAGGTTTCGGTGCGGTACATCAGGTCCGTCTCGTGGACGGTGAACCCCAGCCGCTCGTACACCGTCACGGCTGCCTTGTTGTCGGCGTCGACGTAGAGCATCGCGGTCGGCAGCTGCTGGGCGGCCAGGTGGCGCAGCCCGATCGTGGTGAGCGCCTTGCCCAGCCCGCCGCCCTGCTCGCCGGGGCGCACCCCGAGGACGTACACCTCGCCGAGCCCCTCCTCGGCGTGCACCTTGGTCCAGTGGTAGCCGATCAGCTCCCCGCGCCGCTCGGCGAGGAAGAAGCCTGCCGGGTCGAACCACGCCTCGGCCTTGCGGTCGTCCAGGTCCCGCTGGGTGAGCGAACCCTGCTCCGGGTGGTGGGCGAAGGCGGCGGCGTTCACCGCGAGCCAGGCCGCGTCGTCCTTGCCGGGCACGAAGGCGCGCACGTCCACGCCCTCCGGCAGCACCGGATCGGGCAGCTCCAGGCCGGACAACGGCCGCCGCATCTGCCGCAGTTCGCGGAACAGGGTCAGGCCCAGCACCTGGGCCAGATGCCGGGCGGCGGGGTGCCCGCCGTGCGCCCACACCCGCAGCCGCTTGCCGGAGGCGGCGAGCAGGGCCGAGCCGAGCGCCCGGCCGTGCCCGTGGCCGCGCTGCGCGGGGTGCACGACCAGCTCGGCGGCCGGCGCCTCGACCGGGTCGGTGTCCTCCAGCTGGGCGTACCCGGCGAGTTCGCCGTCGACCGTCAGCAGCAGGTGCGAGACGCCCTCGCGGGCCCCGCCGCGCAGCTGCAGCCGGCCCTGCTCGGACACCGGTTGCTGCCCGTCGACCCGGGCGGCCTCGCCGAGCAGGCGCAGCACGGCCTCGGCCCGGTCCGGGGTGAGCGCGGAATAGGTCTCGATGGAGCGGGCGGGAAAGCCCCGTACGGTGTCGTCGCTGCTCATGCGTACGAGGGTACGGTGCGGCCGGGGTGAAGTCCCGGTGCACCGGCCGCAAAGGAACCGGCAAAGGGAAACCAGGATGTGACCCCGAACCCCCTGTCGCGCTACGCGCGTTGACCCTAGGCTGCGCCGAGCCACCACAGCCGACCCACAGGGGGGTTCCCATGTCAGCCGCGCCCCGGCGCACCAGACGCCGTACCTACGGCCTCCTCGCGACCGCAGCCGGCCTCGCCACGGCGGCCGCGCTGACCACCGCCCTCCCGGCGGACGCGCACGAGAGTCACCACCGGCACCACCGGCCGGCCCGCTACCAGGACGTCCAGCTGCTCTCCTTCAACGACCTGCACGGCAACCTGGAGCCGCCGTCCGGCTCCTCCGGCCGGGTCACCGAGCTGGAGCCGGACGGCACGACGAAGACGATCGACGCGGGCGGCGCCGAGTACCTCGCCACCCACCTGCGCCAGGCCCGCGAGGGCCACCCGTACTCGATCACCGCGGCCGGCGGCGACATGGTCGGCGCCTCCCCGCTGCTGTCGGGCCTGTTCCACGACGAGCCCACCATCGAGGCGCTCGACAAGCTGGACCTGGACGTCACCTCGGTCGGCAACCACGAGTTCGACGAGGGCGCGCGGGAGCTGGCCCGCCTGCAGAACGGCGGCTGCCACCCTACGGACGGCTGCTACACGGACAAGAAGTTCAAGGGCGCGGACTTCCCCTACCTCGCGGCGAACGTCCTGGACGACAGGACGAAGAAGCCGATCCTCAAGCCGTACTGGGTCTGGAAGAAGAACGGCGTCAGGATCGGCTTCATCGGGGTCACGCTGGAGGGCACCCCGGGCATCGTCTCCGCCGACGGCGTCAAGGGCCTGAGCTTCAAGGACGAGGCCGAGACGATCAACAAGTACGCCAAGGTGCTCCAGCGCCAGGGAGTCGAGTCGATCGTCGCCCTGATCCACGAGGGCGGCTTCCCGGCCTCCGGCTCGTACAACTACGACTGTGACTCCGCGGGCGCGGGCAGCGGCCTCTCCGGTCCCGTCGTGGACATCGCCCGGAACGTCACGCCCGCGGTGGACGCCCTGGTCACCGGGCACACCCACACCGCGTACGTGTGCACCGTCCCGGACCCCTCCGGCCGGCCCCGCATGGTCACCTCCGCGGCCTCCTTCGGCCGCCTGTACACCGACACCACGCTGACCTACGACCGCCGCACCGGCGACATCGTGCGTACGGCGGTGAAGTCGGCGAACCGCGTGGTCACCCGGGACGTCCCCAAGGCACGGGACATGACCGAGCTGATCGGGAAGTGGAACGCGCTCGCCGCCCCGATCGGCAACCGCGCCATCGGCTACATCTCCGCCGACGTCGACAGCACCGGCACCGAGTCGCCGATGGGTGACCTGATCGCCGACGCGCAGCTCGCCCACGGCCGGGAACTCGATCCGAGGACCAGCCTGGCCCTGATGAACCCGGGCGGGGTCCGGGCCGGCCTGACCTACGCGGCCAAGGGCGGGGAGGGCGACGGCGTGGTCACCTACGCCGAGGGCTTCACGGTCCAGCCGTTCGCCAACACCGTGAACCTCCAGGACCTCACCGGCGCCCAGCTGATCCAGGTGCTCCAGGAGCAGGTCAGCGGTGCCAACGCGGCCGCCCCGAAGATCCTCCAGCCGTCCGCCGGGCTCACCTACACCCTGGACCTCACCAAGTCGGGCGCGGACCGCGTGGTCACCGGCTCCGTCCGGCTCGACGGCGCTCCGCTCGACCCGGCCGCCACCTACCGCGTCGCGACGAACAGCTTCCTCGCGGGCGGCGGCGACGGCTTCCCGACGCTGGGCCAGGGCACGAACGACCTCGTCGGCTCCGACGACCTGACGGCCCTGGAGAAGTACCTGACGGCGAACTCCTCGCCCACGAACCCGATCGCCCCGCCGAAGGCCGACCGGATCACGGTCGTGCGGTAGAAGCGTCCGGGACCGGTCCCCGCGGCGCCCCTGAGGTCGTCCCCCAGGGGTGCCGCCCCGGCCGCGGCGCGCGGGGCGGTGCGCCGGGGCCCGCCCGGC
>NZ_WWJT01000609.1 GCF_009865385.1 Streptomyces sp. SID486
GGAGTCCGGGGACCCGCAGGACGCGGGGCAGGCCGAGGAGCCGCCCGAGCCCCCGCGCAAGCCCGCGCCGAAGCCCGCACCGGGTCCGGCGGAGCGGCCCTCGCCGAGGCCGGCCGAGTCGGAGCCGGCCGCGCCGAAGCGGCCCATCCCCACGCCGGGCGAGGTCTTCCCGCGCCGCAAACCCGCGCCGCCGGCGGAATCCCGGCAACTGGCCGCGGGCTGAGCCCTGCCGTCCCGCGCGCGAACGCCGGGCCGAGCCCGGCCGTCCCGCGCGACCGCGTGCTGAGCCCGGCGGTCCTGCGGGCGCGGGGCCGTCGTCCGCGACCCGTGGGGTGGTTCGTGCACCCCGGCCCCTTTGATCCTTCCCCCGTGGATACTCTGGAGGCATGGACTACGTCTCCGCGCTCGTGCCCCCGGTCGTCATGGCCGTGTTCTTCATCGGTCTGGTCAGGGTGATCGTGAAGACCCAGGGCGGGGCCGCCAAGGCCAAGGAGGACGCGGCCGTCGACGCCGCGCTCGCGCGCGTGGAGGGCTCGCGCCAGGCCCCCGCCGCCGACGCCTGAGCCCGGCCGCCGCCGACGCCTGAGCCCGGCCGCCGGGCGCCCCGGCGAACCCCGCCCGTCCCGGCGTACGACCCACCGAACCCCGCCCGTCCCGGCGTATGACCCACCCCACCCCGCCATTCCGAGTCGTACGCCCTTTTTGTTCGCGTTTGCAGGTCTAGCGCACGTCCGGCACGCCATCGCCGGGTTCTCCCACTATTGTCTGAGCTGTGCCTCGCCCATTGGGAGAACTCGAAGACGCGGTCATGACGCGGGTGTGGAAGTGGAACCGCCCGGTGACCGTTCGAGAAGTCCTGGAAGACCTCCAGCAGGAACGCTCCATCGCGTACACCACCGTGATGACGGTTTTGGACAATCTCCATCAGAAGGGCTGGGTGCGCCGCGAGGCGGAAGGGCGGGCCTATCGATATGAGGCCGTGTCCACGCGAGCCGCGTACGCCGCCGCCCTGATGAACGACGCCTGGTCGCAGAGCGACAACCCGGCAGCCGCTCTCGTCGCCTTCTTCGGCATGATGAGCCAGGAACAGCGCCAGGCCCTCAGGGACGCCGTACGCATCGTCCAGGGACCGGAAGAAACCCCGGAAGCCCCGGTGGCGCGGCAACAGGAAGCTCCCGAACCCCCGCGACGGGAAGCCCCGGAAGCCCGGCAAGAGGAGAACCCCGGCGCGGCGCGGGACGCGGACGGGCGATAGCGTCCGCTCATGTCAGCAGAGCGTCCCGAAGTCCCCGCAAAAGCCATCACCGTCCGGCGGGCCCGGACCAGCGATGTCCCGGCCGTGCGCCACCTCCTCGACGCCTACGTCCGCGACCGCATCCTGCTCGACAAAGCCACGGTCATGCTTTACGAGGACATCCAGGAGTTCTGGGTCGCGGAACGCGACGACAACGCCGAGGTGGTCGGCTGCGGCGCGCTGCACGTCATGTGGGAGGACCTGGCGGAAGTCCGGACTCTCGCGGTGAAGCCCGGCCTCAAGGGGGCCGGCGTCGGCCATCAGTTGCTGGAGAAGTTGCTCCAGACCGCACGCTGGCTCGGGGTTCGGCGCGTTTTCTGCCTGACCTTCGAAGTGGACTTCTTCGGGAAGCACGGCTTCGTGGAGATCGGGGAGACACCGGTCGACACCGATGTCTACGCGGAGCTGTTGCGTTCCTATGACGAGGGCGTCGCCGAGTTCCTCGGTCTCGAACGAGTGAAGCCGAACACCTTGGGCAACAGTCGGATGCTTCTGCATCTGTGATCGTCATTGCCCAGGTTCCCTATGTCCGAAACGCGCATGTTTCCGGACGCGGTGGGTCCGCTGAGTCTCTCCCGAGGGTTTGTGTTTTTCCGGCAAAAGCGGTTTGCTTTCCGACGTACTGCAGTACTGCATATAACAGGGGCGGCGAAACGGCGGGCGCCGCACACCCCTGGCCCTCAACGTTTTCGATGAAAGGAATAGCGGTGGCACAGAAGGTTCAGGTCCTTCTTGTCGACGACCTCGACGGCGGCGAGGCGGACGAGACCGTGACGTTCGCACTGGACGGCAAGACGTACGAGATCGATCTCACGACCTCCAATGCGGACAAGCTGCGTGGCCTTCTTGATCCCTATGTGAAGGGCGGGCGTCGCACCGGCGGCCGTGCCTCGGGTGGGCGTGGAAAGACGCGTGCCGCTTCCGGTGGCAACCAGGACACCGCGGCGATCCGCGCCTGGGCGAAGGAGAACGGTTACGAGGTCAACGACCGCGGCCGTGTTCCCGCGTCGATTCGTGAGGCCTACGAGAAGGCCAACGGCTGATTCCGCCGGCCGGCGGGATTCCCGACGCGGCAGCGCCGCAGCCGGACCCGGTGGCACTGCGCTGCCACCGTGTCCACCAGTCGTACGAGATCGGGGGCGCTCCCCTCGCGCCCCGCGCCCGAGCCGGCCGGCATGGCCGGCATGGCCGGCATGGCCGGCAGCGAGTCCACGACCTCGCCTCCCGGCCCGGGGGGCCGCAGCCACACACCGGCCACGGCCCCCTGAGCAGTGGCCCCCGCGGGCGGTGGCGGTGCCTCCAGCGTGTCGCCCTGCCCCAGGGCCCGCAGGTCCAGGGGCACCGCCGCCCACTCCAGCCAGTCGAGCAGTCCGGGCAGCTCCTCCGCGCTCCCCGGGGCCACCAGCAGCTCCATCCGGTCACCCCGAAGGACGACCGGCGAGCCCGGTGCGAGATGCCGGAGCGCGTGCGCGCCCGCCTCGGCCGGCACGTCGAGCACGTCGAACCGCACCCCTGTGAGCAGCCGTAGCGGCCGCCCGGGCACTGTCGGCCAGCCCAGATCGTTCTCGTACCAGGACCGGGCCGTCTCCTCCGGGCCCGCGAGGGCCTGCCGGGCGGGGACTCTGCCCGCGGGCGAGGTGCCCGTGGCGAGGGGCCGGCGGGGAGGGGGGATCGGGGATGCCGGAGGGACTGGGCCAACCATGCCAAGTGCAACCGCCGAAGTGGCGTCCGGGTTACGCTGGGTGTGCCGTCGGCTGCGCTGCGTGCCGAAGAAGGGGGCGTGTGGGGGCCCGGGGAGGCGCAAGGTTGTTCGCCCGTAGCGGAGTGAACCGGGGCGCGCGGCATGGAGTGTCAGTCCCCGCGGGTAAGACATGCCTAGTGGGAGGGGGCGACACGCAGTACGGGCCGTCTCACGTTCGCCATCGGCGTACTGGCGAGTGGGGTAACTGCCTGGCCTGCGGGAACATCGTCTCGCACCATCGGGTTGGAGCAGATGTCGGCGTTCGGGGTCAGGAGGCCATCGACGGTGTCGGCAGTTGGAATGAGCGGTCCCCGCTTGCGGGACTAAGCTGCGGAAGGACAGGGAGGGGAAGTTCCCCCCACTGCCTGACCGCTCTGAGGAGCGATTAACGATGTTCGAGAGGTTCACCGACCGCGCGCGGCGGGTTGTCGTCCTGGCTCAGGAAGAAGCCCGGATGCTCAACCACAACTACATCGGCACCGAGCACATCCTCCTGGGTCTCATCCACGAGGGCGAAGGTGTCGCCGCTAAGGCCCTGGAGAGCCTCGGCATTTCGCTTGAGGCGGTCCGCCAGCAGGTGGAGGAGATCATCGGCCAGGGCCAGCAGGCCCCGTCCGGGCACATCCCCTTCACCCCCCGTGCCAAGAAGGTCCTGGAGCTGTCGCTCCGCGAGGCCCTTCAGCTGGGCCACAACTACATCGGCACGGAACACATCCTGCTCGGCCTGATCCGTGAGGGCGAGGGCGTCGCCGCCCAGGTCCTGGTCAAGCTGGGTGCAGACCTCAACCGGGTGCGGCAGCAGGTCATCCAGCTGCTCTCCGGTTACCAGGGCAAGGAGACCGCCACCGCCGGCGGCCCGGCCGAGGGCACCCCCTCGACCTCTCTCGTCCTTGACCAGTTCGGCCGGAACCTCACCCAGGCCGCTCGTGAGTCCAAGCTCGACCCGGTCATCGGGCGTGAGAAGGAGATCGAGCGGGTCATGCAGGTGCTGTCCCGCCGTACGAAGAACAACCCGGTGCTGATCGGTGAGCCCGGCGTCGGCAAGACCGCCGTCGTCGAGGGCCTCGCCCAGGCCATCGTCAAGGGCGAGGTGCCCGAGACCCTCAAGGACAAGCACCTCTACACCCTCGACCTCGGCGCCCTGGTCGCCGGCTCCCGCTACCGCGGTGACTTCGAGGAGCGCCTGAAGAAGGTCCTCAAGGAGATCCGCACGCGCGGCGACATCATCCTGTTCATCGACGAGCTGCACACGCTGGTCGGTGCGGGTGCCGCCGAGGGTGCCATCGACGCGGCCTCCATCTTGAAGCCGATGCTGGCCCGCGGTGAACTGCAGACCATCGGTGCGACCACGCTGGACGAGTACCGCAAGCACCTGGAGAAGGACGCGGCCCTCGAGCGCCGCTTCCAGCCCATCCAGGTCGCCGAGCCGTCCCTGCCGCACACGATCGAGATCCTCAAGGGCCTGCGCGACCGGTACGAGGCGCACCACCGCGTCTCCATCACCGACGAGGCGCTGGTCCAGGCCGCCACCCTGGCCGACCGGTACATCTCCGACCGCTTCCTGCCGGACAAGGCGATCGACCTGATCGACGAGGCCGGGTCCCGGATGCGCATCCGCCGGATGACCGCGCCGCCGGACCTGCGCGAGTTCGACGAGAAGATCGCCGGTGTCCGCCGGGACAAGGAGTCCGCGATCGACTCGCAGGACTTCGAGAAGGCCGCCTCCCTGCGCGACAAGGAGAAGCAGCTCCTGGCCGCCAAGGCCAAGCGGGAGAAGGAGTGGAAGGCCGGCGACATGGACGTCGTCGCCGAGGTCGACGGCGAGCTGATCGCCGAGGTCCTCGCCACGGCCACCGGCATCCCGGTCTTCAAGCTGACCGAGGAGGAGTCCAGCCGCCTGCTCCGCATGGAGGACGAGCTCCACAAGCGGGTCATCGGCCAGGTCGACGCCGTCAAGGCGCTGTCGAAGGCGATCCGCCGTACGCGTGCCGGTCTGAAGGACCCCAAGCGCCCCGGTGGTTCGTTCATCTTCGCCGGCCCGTCCGGTGTCGGTAAGACCGAGCTGTCCAAGGCGCTCGCCGAGTTCCTCTTCGGCGACGAGGACGCGCTGATCTCCCTCGACATGTCGGAGTTCAGCGAGAAGCACACGGTGTCGCGTCTCTTCGGTTCGCCCCCCGGCTACGTGGGCTACGAGGAGGGCGGCCAGCTGACCGAGAAGGTCCGCCGCAAGCCGTTCTCCGTCGTCCTCTTCGACGAGGTCGAGAAGGCCCACCCGGACATCTTCAACTCGCTGCTGCAGATCCTGGAGGACGGTCGCCTGACCGACTCCCAGGGCCGGGTCGTGGACTTCAAGAACACGGTCATCATCATGACGACCAACCTCGGCACCCGGGACATCTCCAAGGGCTTCAACCTGGGCTTCGCGGCCTCGGGTGACACGAAGACCAACTACGAGCGCATGAAGAACAAGGTCTCGGACGAGCTGAAGCAGCACTTCCGTCCCGAGTTCCTCAACCGCGTCGACGACGTGGTCGTCTTCCCGCAGCTGACCCAGGCGGACATCCTGCGGATCGTCGACCTGATGGTCGGCAAGGTGGACGAGCGCCTGAAGGACCGGGACATGGGCATCGAGCTGTCCCAGTCCGCCAAGGAACTGCTGGCCAAGAAGGGCTACGACCCGGTGCTGGGCGCGCGTCCGCTGCGCCGCACGATCCAGCGTGAGGTCGAGGACACGCTCTCGGAGAAGATCCTCTTCGGTGAGCTGCGTCCCGGTCACATCGTGGTCGTGGACACCGAGGGCGAGGGCGACGCCCAGACCTTCACCTTCCGGGGTGAGGAGAAGTCGGCGCTGCCGGACGTCCCGCCGATCGAGCAGGCGGCCGGCGGTGCCGGTCCGAACCTGAGCAAGGACGCGTAAGCGTCCCGCCGACGGCCGAACGAAGGGGCCGGTGCCTTATGGCACCGGCCCCTTCCGGCGTCCTGCGGCCACCGGCCTCTTTCTGGCGTCCTGCGGCCACCGGCCCCTCTCCGGCCTCTTCCGGCGTCCTGTGGGGCGGCCACACGGGCCGGCGTCCCGCGGGGCGGGCACACGGCCCCCGGCGTCCTGCGGGCCGGACGCACGGGCCGGCGTCGCCTCCAGGCCGGTGGGTGCGACGCGTGCCTACGACAACTGGCCGTCGTAGTCGGGGAGCTTGTACGTCTTCTCCGCGTGGCCGCCCGACAGGTCGGTGGCGCTGTTGCCGATGTTCGCGATGATCGTGTAGCCGTCGTTCTCGATGTCGGCGCGCTGGGCGGTCTTGTAGGCGGCGACGTCCTTGAAGAGGTCGAACAGGCCGCGGACGTGCAGGCCGGAGACCTCGTAACCGTCGTGTTCGAGGTTGAACTCGGTGGGCCAGTACAGGATTCCGGGGCGGGCGGTGACGAAGAAGAGCGAGACGCCGTGGTCCTGGGCGTACCGGGCGACGTCCAGCACCGGCCTGTTGGCCGGCTGGGGGTAGCTGAAGCCGAAGTCGGTCTCCAGCGTGGTGTTGTCGATGTCGAACACGATCGCCTGCTTCTCGCCGGGCCCGGCGGCGGCGATGCGGTTCTTCAGGTACGGCAGGGCCTGGTCCATGACCGCCTGGCAGTCCTTCTGCCAGGTGGCGTAGTCGGTCTTCGCGGCCGCGCTGGTGGCCGCCGCGACGGCCGTGGGTCCCGCTGTCTCCGCCGCCTGGGCGGGGGCGGCCAGCGCGGCCAGAGCGGCCACGGACACGGCGGTCGCGGAGATGCTGCGTGCCCAGGGGCGTGTGGTCATCGTGGGGTCCTCTCACGTCCGTACGTCGTGTCCGCACGGGGCCTGAATGTCAGGGACATGCTCTTTGGCGAGAGTGGCGCGAGGGGAACCGTAGGGTTACCGGAGGGTAGGTGCCTAGGGGCCTGCGTCACATTTCTGCGGCCCCGGGGAGAGGCCACCGGTGATAAGCGGCACAGGCGAAATGTCCGGTACTAGACCTCATAGTGGGATGTGCCAGGTGGGCAAATCGGACTAAAAGTGGACCTAGGGCACAGGGGGCTGCGGAGGAGAACCGCGTCGTCAGGGGCTCGGCGGTCGCGTCGGGCGACTGTCAAGAACGTGCTTTGTTCTACGGTCATCTACTACTGGATGCCGTAGTTGGCCCGTTTTGGGCTTGATGCGGTGCTCGGTTACCAAGGGATGGCCGCCCCGGACGAATGTCTGTGCGCCGGGTGGCCCACTTGTCTCCGAGTTCACGAGGTCACGATGTTCCGACGCTTCACGTCCCGCTCCACCCGTACGTCCTCGCAGCGCAACCGCGTGGCCGTCCTGGCTGCCGGCATCGGCGCCACGGCCGTGCTGGGGACCGGGGTCGCGAGCGCCGCGGCGCCGTCCGCCGCCTCCTGGGTCGACCCGGTGAAGAAGTACACGCTCTCCGCCAGCTTCATGCAGTCCGGCAGCCACTGGGTCGCCAAGCACAGCGGCCAGGACTTCGCCGTGCCGACCGGCACCGAGGTCCTCGCCGCGCACGGCGGCACCGTCGTCAAGGCCGGCCCGAACGGCGCCGGTGACGGCCCCGCCTACGGCAACGCCATCGTCATCAAGCACGGCAACGGCACCTACTCGCAGTACGCGCACCTGTCCCGCATCGACGTCAGGATCGGCCAGGTCGTGCGGACCGGCCAGCACATCGCGCTGTCCGGCTCCACCGGCAACTCCACCGGCCCGCACCTGCACTTCGAG
>NZ_WWJT01000610.1 GCF_009865385.1 Streptomyces sp. SID486
CCGGTGCGCCCCGGCCGGGCTCGGCCCGGCACCGGGCGGCCGTGCGCCGGCGCCGGATCACGCTGGGCGTGGCCGGGGTGGTCGTGGCGGCGGCGGTGGGCGCCGGCGCCTACTGGGCGTCCTCCGGGGGCGACGACCGGCCCGCCCAGGACACCCACAGCACGTCGGCACCCTGACCCGGCGGAGCGGCGGGCGGGGACGCTTGCCGTAGCCGTTACGCTGGAGGCGTGGCAGTCGTCGATGTATCCGAAGAGCTGAAGTCCCTCTCCTCGACCATGGAGTCGATCGAGGCCGTCCTGGACCTCGATGCGTTGAGGGCAGACATCGCCGTGCTCGAGGAGCAGGCGGCCGCGCCGTCCCTGTGGGACAACCCGGACGAGGCGCAGAAGATCACCAGCAAGCTCTCCCACCTCCAGGCCGAGGTCAGGAAGGCGGAGGCGCTGCGCGGGCGGATCGACGACCTCGCGGTCCTCTTCGAGATGGCCGAGGAGGAGAACGACCCGGACACCCGCGCCGAGGCCGAGTCCGAGCTGGTCGCGGTGAAGAAGTCGCTGGACGAGATGGAGGTCCGTACCCTCCTGTCCGGCGAGTACGACTCCCGTGAGGCGCTCGTCAACATCCGCGCCGAGGCCGGTGGCGTCGACGCCGCCGACTTCGCCGAGAAGCTCCAGCGCATGTACCTGCGCTGGGCCGAGCAGCGCGGCTACAAGACCGAGCTGATCGAGACGTCGTACGCCGAAGAGGCCGGCATCAAGTCGACGACCTTCTCCGTGCAGGCGCCGTACGCCTACGGCACCCTCTCCGTCGAGCAGGGCACGCACCGCCTCGTGCGGATCTCGCCCTACGACAACCAGGGGCGCCGCCAGACCTCCTTCGCCGGCGTCGAGGTGCTTCCCGTCGTGGAGCAGTCCGACCACGTCGAGATCGACGAGAGCGAGCTGCGCATCGACGTCTACCGGTCCTCCGGGCCCGGCGGCCAGGGCGTCAACACGACCGACTCCGCGGTCCGCATCACGCACCTGCCCACCGGCATCGTGGTCTCCTGCCAGAACGAGCGGTCGCAGATCCAGAACAAGGCCACGGCCATGAACGTCCTCCAGGCCAAGCTGCTGGAGCGGCGCCGGCAGGAGGAGCAGGCCAAGATGGACGCCCTCAAGGGCGACGGCGGCAACTCCTGGGGCAACCAGATGCGTTCGTACGTGCTGCACCCGTACCAGATGGTCAAGGACCTGCGCACCGAGTTCGAGGTCGGCAACCCCGAGGCCGTGTTCAACGGCGAGATCGACGGTTTCCTGGAGGCCGGGATTCGCTGGCGCAAGCAGCAGGAGAAGTAACTTTGTCGACATGACAACTGCCGCCCCGGAGGCGGCAGTTGTCATTTGTCTGGGTTTTACATCACACTCACAGGCTTCAATCCCCCGCAAACATCGCCCTCCCGGACATTGCGCCCGCAACGGCCTTGACGTTGCTTTGAAAAATGGGAAGGGTGAGGCGCGGCATGCGTACTGAGGGGCGCATGTGAACCGGGGGATCGAGTTGACGCGCTTCGTCACCGGCTGCCTCCGTCGATCACGGCACGCCCCCCGCACCGCCCCATCGACGAACAGCTACTGGGGGTAGCAACCATATGACGAAGAAGACGCGGATCCGGGTCGCGCGGATAGCCGCCGGCGCCGTGATCGCGGCCGGCGCCTCGCTCACCGCGGCCGGCGCGGCTTCCGCCCTGGACCTCGGCGTCCAGGCGGGTCCGATCAGCCTGGGTGTGACCACGGACGGCGCTGACAGCCCCGGCTCGACCGAGGGCACCACGGAGGGCACCACCGAGGGCGCGATCGTGGGTGTGACCGAGGGCTCGATCGTGGGCGTGACCGAGGGCACCACGGGCACCACTGGGACCACGGGCACCACGGGTACCACTGAGACCACGGGCACCACGGGGACTACCGGTACCACTGGAACCACGGGGACCACCGGTACCACCGGTACCACCGGTACCACCGGTACCACCGGTACCACCGGTACCACCGGTACCACCGGTACCACGGGGACCACCGGTACCACTGGAACCACGGGTACGACCGGTACCACGGGTACTACCGGGACAACGGGTACGACCGGTACCACCGGTACGACCGGGACCACGGGTACGACCGGGACCACCGGTACGACCGGTACCACCGGCACCACTGGTTCGACCGGCACCACCGGTTCGACCGGCACCACCGGCGACGACGGCTCGACCGGCACCACCGGCACCTCCGGTGACAGCGGCACCACCGGCTCTACCGGCTCTACCGGCACTTCCGGCAGCACCGGCACCTCCGGTGACGGCGGCAGCAGCACCACCGGTGGCAACCACACCATCCCCGACGGCGGCAACGACAACGTCCCGCAGGACGAGGGCTCCTCGGCGCTGACCGACACCGGCTCCGACACCGTGGCCCAGGGCGGCGACAAGCAGCTCGCCGAGACCGGTGCCGGGCAGACCGCGTTCCTGCTCGTCGGCGCCGCGACGATGATCGCCGGCGGCATCGGCTTCCGCATCCTGCCGCGTCTGGTGAGCGGCCGGGGCGGCGCCGTCGCCTGAGCGTAGCCGTACGCTCACGCACCGCTCGCACCGCACATACGTAAGGGCCCGGAGCTTCGCGCTCCGGGCCCTTACGGCGTCTGCGCGGACCGTCTCACGCGGTCTGGTGGGCCAGCAGCGCCACGGTGGCGATCAGCACCGCGAGCACCGCCAGCAGCGCCATCGGGTTCAGCCCGTTCAGGCCCCCGAAGAAGCCCTCCTGCTGCAGTCGCGCGCGGTTGGCACGGCACACCGGGCACCGGCCCTCGTTCACGGGCGACGCGCAGTTCGCGCACACCAACCGGTCGTACGTCATGCGCTCGCCCTCCTTGCACCGGCCATCACATGTACAACGCTCACGGGAACGAGAACGTTCCCCTCGTCCCCTTCCACTGTGCCAGGTTCCGCAGGAGGCTGCGCGGGGCCTTCGCGGAGGGGACGCGGAAAGAGGCCGGTACAAATACGCACAAGTCTTGCCCAACCTCAACCTGCGACTGCACTTGCACACCCGGTTCGCGTATGGTCACGCTCATCTACCCCCGGCGACCCGTGGTGCATCCGTGATCCGATTCGACAACGTCTCCAAGGTCTACCCCAAGCAGACCCGCCCCGCGCTCAGGGATGTCTCCCTCGAAGTGGAGAAGGGCGAGTTCGTCTTCCTCGTGGGGTCCTCCGGCTCCGGAAAGTCCACCTTCCTGCGGCTCGTCCTCCGCGAGGAGCGGTGCAGCCACGGTCAGGTGCACGTGCTGGGCAAGGACCTCGCACGGCTCTCCAACTGGAAGGTGCCGCAGATGCGCCGCCAGCTGGGGACCGTCTTCCAGGACTTCCGGCTGCTGCCGAACAAGACGGTCGCGGAGAACGTGGCCTTCGCCCAGGAGGTCATCGGCAAGTCCCGCGGTGAGATCCGCAAGTCCGTGCCGCAGGTGCTCGACCTCGTCGGGCTCGGCGGCAAGGAGGACCGCAGGCCGGGCGAGCTGTCCGGTGGTGAACAGCAGCGCGTGGCCATCGCGCGCGCGTTCGTCAACCGGCCCAAGCTGCTGATCGCCGACGAGCCCACCGGCAACCTCGACCCGCAGACCTCCGTCGGCATCATGAAGCTGCTCGACCGGATCAACCGGACGGGCACCACCGTCATCATGGCGACGCACGACCAGAACATCGTGGACCAGATGCGTAAGCGCGTCATCGAGCTGGAGAAGGGCCGCCTCGTCCGCGACCAGGCCCGCGGCGTCTACGGCTACCAGCACTGACCGCCCCCAGTTCCCGAAAGGCCTGAAGAACCCGCCATGCGCGCCCAGTTCGTCCTGTCGGAGATCGGTGTCGGTCTCCGCCGCAATCTGACGATGACCTTCGCCGTCATCGTCTCCGTCGCCCTCTCCCTGGCCCTCTTCGGCGGCTCGCTGCTGATGAGCGACCAGGTGAGCACCATGAAGGGCTACTGGTACGACAAGGTCAACGTCTCGATCTTCCTGTGCAACAAGCACGACGCGGAGAACGACGTGCACTGCGCCAAGGGCGCGGTCACCGAGGACCAGAAGAAGCAGATCCTCGCGGACCTGCACGAGATGACGGTCGTCGAGAAGGTGACCTACGAGTCACAGGACGACGCCTACAAGCACTACAAGGAGCAGTTCGGCAACTCGCCGCTGGCCGGGTCGCTCACGCCGGACCAGATGCAGGAGTCGTACCGGATCAAGCTCAAGGACCCGCAGAAGTACCAGGTGATCGCCAGCGCGTTCAACGGGCGCGACGGCGTGCAGTCCGTGCAGGACCAGAAGGGCATCCTGGACAACCTCTTCCAGCTGCTGAACCTGATGAACCGGGGCGCGCTCGCCGTGATGGCGATGATGCTGATCGTCGCCCTGCTGCTGATCGTCAACACCGTGCGTGTCTCGGCGTTCAGCCGCCGGCGCGAGACCGGCATCATGCGCCTGGTCGGTGCCTCGGGCTTCTACATCCAGGCGCCGTTCATCGCCGAGGCCGCGGTCGCCGGACTGATCGGCGGCGGCCTCGCCTGTGTGGCCCTGGTGTTCGGCCGCTACTTCACCATCGACCACGGCATGGACCTGTCCCACAAGCTCACGCTGATCAACTTCGTCGGCTGGGACGCGGTGTTGACCAAGCTGCCGCTGATCCTCGCAACGAGCGTGCTGATGCCGTCACTTGCGGCGTTCTTCGCGCTGCGCAAGTACCTGAAGGTGTGACGCATGCCAAGAGGGTCGTACGGGCATCCGCCCGTACGGCCCTTCGCGTTGTCCTAGACTCACCGCCATGTCAGGCCGTGACCCGTTCTGTCAGCCCCGCCGCGGACGCCGCGGGGCCGCCCTGACATTGGTCTTCGCCGGTGTGCTGATCGCCGGCGCCGCCACCGGCTCCCTCCCGGAGCCAGGCGATCCCGCGCGCGGCGCGGCCGCCGGACCGGTGGGCCCGGCCGGCGGGCACGACGCCGTCGCGAAGGCCGCCGCCGAGGCGATGGCCGACGGCAAGTCCCCCATGGAGGCGGCCGAGCGGGCCGTCAGCCGCAGCGGGGACCGCTGGGGCGCGGTCTACTCCGAGGGCGAGTACGAGGAGTTCCAGGACGCGCTCGACGGCCGCTACACCGGCGTCGGCCTGTGGGCGCGGCGGGAGCCGGACGGCCGGATCGAGGTCACCAAGGTGCGGCCCGGCTCGCCCGCCGCCGACGCCGGGATCCGCACCGGCGACCGGCTGCGCAGCGTCGACGGCAGCGGGGTCGACGGGCGGCCGGTCACCGAGGTGATCGCCTTACTCCGCGGGGACGCCGAGGACGCCCCGGCCGGTACGACGGTCACCCTCGGCCTCCAGCGCGGCCCGCGCGTGTGGAGCGAGACGCTGCACCGGGCCCGGCTGTCCACCGACTCCGTGACCGTGCGCCGCCTGCCGGACGGGGTCACCGTGCTGAAGGTCTCCGCGTTCACCAAGGGCGCCGCCGCCGCGGTCCGCGAGGCCCTGCGGGCGGCCCCGGCCGACGGCCGCACCGTCCTCGACCTGCGGGGCAACTCCGGCGGCCTGGTCACCGAGGCGGTCGACACCGCCTCGGTCTTCCTGGACGGCGGCCTGGTCGCCACCTACGACGTCGACGGCGCCCAGCGCGCCTTGCACGCCGCCCCGGGCGGCGACACCGACCGGCCCCTGGTCGTCCTCGTCGACGGCGGCACCATGAGCGCGGCCGAGCTGCTCACCGGCGCCCTGCAGGACCGGGGCCGCGCGGTGGTGATCGGCTCCCGGACCTTCGGCAAGGGCTCCGTCCAGATGCCGACGAAGCTGCCGGACGGCTCGGTGGCCGAGCTGACCGTCGGCCACTACCGCACCCCCGCCGGACACACGGTGGACGGCCGGGGCGTCACGCCCGACCTGGAGGCGGGCTCCAGCGCCCTGCGGCGGGCCGAGGCCGTCCTCGCCGGTCTGGGCGCCCGCTCGTAGTCCCCGCGAAATGCGCTTCCCCCGCACCCCCTCCATGGTGCGAAAATGGCGTCACTATGAGCAAGGGAATGTACGTACCGAAGGAGTCCCAGCCCAAGCAGGGCGGCGGGGGCGGCAAGGCCCGGGACGGCGAGAAGGGCGGCAAGCGCAAAATCGTCGCCCAGAACAAGAAGGCCCGGCACGACTACGCGATCATCGACACCTTCGAGGCCGGGCTCGTCCTCATGGGTACCGAGGTGAAGTCGCTGCGCGAGGGGAGGACCTCGCTGACGGACGGCTTCGTCCACATCGACCGCGGTGAGGCGTGGCTGCACAACGCCCACATCCCCGAGTACCACCAGGGCAGCTGGACCAACCACTCCGCCCGTCGCAAGCGCAAGCTGCTCCTGCACCGCGAGGAGATCGACAAGCTGGAGTCGAAGTCGCAGGAGACGGGCCACACGATCGTGCCCCTCTCCCTGTACTTCAGGGACGGCCGCGCGAAGGCGGAGATCGCCCTCGCCCGGGGCAAGAAGGAGTACGACAAGCGGCAGACCCTGCGGGAGAAGCAGGACCGGCGCGAGTCGGACCGCGCGATCGCGGCGGCGAAGCGCAGGCAGCGCGGCGGCTGACCGGTCCGCCGGGAATAAGCTGGCACGCGCGTGCGTTGGTCACGTACGATGGCACTGCACCCCACAGCGGGTGCGCGCCCCCTCCACGGAGGGGTTTGAAAAAACAACATGGGGATGATCGGTTTCGACAGCGGCTGTCGAAGCAGGGGAAGCGTGTCGAGGAAGCGGCAATGATCTCGTAAACCATATGTCGCAAAAAATAATCGCCAACACCAAGCGCGATTCCTTCGCCCTCGCTGCCTAAGTAGCGACTTGCGAAGTGTCAGCCCGGGGCTGTTCCCGACCCGGATCCTGGCATCAGCTAGGGAACTAAACCTTGATCCCGGTCACGGGGTGAAAAGGGAAATCTCACAGTGACTGGGCCCGTCGGCGACTTGTTCGCGTGATCGCCGGGGCCGAGAAAATCACAGCGAACTGCACACGGAGAAGCCCTGATTCCGCACCGTTGGACGCGGGTTCGATTCCCGCCATCTCCACCAACCCCTCCGGGGGTACCCCATGTGGGCGAAGGCCCCGCCGCTTCGAGCGGCGGGGCCTTCGTCATGCCTGCGCCGGATCCTTCCAGCCCTCGTCGAGCGGTCCCGGCTCGGGCAGCTCGCCCTCGACCGGGGCGGCCGCGACGAAGTTCGGTCCGACGGTGAGCCGCAGCTGGGAGCTGAGTTCCACGGTCATGAACGACTTGGTGCCGGCCACGACACCGCGGAATCCCTCCAGCGCGGGCTGCGGCACGACCAGCCGCTCGGCATGACGGGGGACGGAGAAGGTCTCGGTCCCCGGCGACGGCCGGCCGCGCGACCCGCCGGAGCGGTGCGTGGAGCGCAGCGGCCGGCGGACCCCCGGATACAGCGCCGCGTAGAGGCCGGCGAAGGCGTTGAGGTGCGCGAGTCCGGCCGCCGTCAGCCGGCACACGCAGACGCCCTCGACGAACCGCCGCTCGACCAGGTGGAGCGGCAGCCGCTCGACGTCGGTGGTGAGCAGCTTCGCCACCGCCCACAGGCCGCCCTCGGCCCGGGAGGCGTGCGCCTCCACGTTGTACAGGTCCACCAGCAGCTGCCAGAAGGTGGAGGGCTGGGCGTTGCGGTGGAACTGCTCCATCCGCGGGACGATGCGGCCCAGCTCCCGGTCGTAGACCTGCTTCCAGCGCAGCAGGGCCAGCCGGGCGTTGGCCTGCCGGTCCCGGTCGGTGTCGAAGTCGGCGATGACCCGCTCCCGCTCCGCGCGGACGTGCGTCTGCCGCAGCTCGCCCAGCTCGTAGGCCAGGACGCGCCGGGTGCGCGGCACGGGTCGGCCGTAGGCGGCGGCCAGTTCGACCAGGGCCGGGTCGTCGGGCGCCGGGCCCTTCCACGGTCCGGGCGCGGGGACGTAGCGCTCGGCGAGGACGCCGATCAGCTCCGCGGCCCGCTCCTGGCGTCCGCGGGCTGCCGGGGTGCGGTTGACGGCGCGTTCCAGCGTGGCGCGAGCGATCCCGAACAGCGCCGCCACCTCGTCCAGGAAGCAGGGACGCCGGCTGGGCACGATGCCCTCGTTCTCGAAGCGCCGGTAGTTCTTGGGCGACACCCCGAGCGCGTCCACCACGTCCCGGGCCCGCAGTCCGCAGGCGCGGCGCACGTCGGCGATGTCCCAGGAGGCGGGGCCCTGGGGGTTCATCAGGGCGGAGGGCCGGACGCCCAGGGCCCGCGCGAGGGCGCGGACCCGGGGCGGGTCCGGCACTCGGTGCCCGTTCTCGTAGGCCAGTATCTGGGCCTTGGTGGTTCCGACGGCCCGCGCCAGCTCCTCGGCCGTCATGGCCACCGCACCGGGACGAGCGGAGAGGTTCATACGGAGCGCCCGCAGCTCCGATGCGCTGAAATCGGCCAGTCCTCGTGCCATGCGCGTGTTCATCCTCCTCGGGAGGACCACTTTAGGGGTACCATTCCCAGGCCGTGTCCGCGTCTCGTCCCAGGGAGGCGGCCGCAACTGACCTGGTTCGCTTTGCTTTTAGGCGGCTGAACCGGTGGATGCGTCCGCTGAAATGCGCGAGGTTGGAGGACGTCGGGCCCAGGTTTGATGACTGCGGTCCACATAGATCGGCTGTGAAAGTGGCCCTGGCCCCCACGGTTGTTGTCCGTTGGCGGGGGCGCAGGGCCGGCGTGTGGGAGCGAGACCTCCGAAGACCCCCTGCTGCAACAGGGGGTCTTTCGCCGTCAGAAGAAGCTTTCCAGCTGGTGACGCAGCCAGACACTCAGTGCCTGGAGCGCCAGCCAACCGAAGATCTTCCTGCCGGTCTTCCGGTTGTCCCGCCCGCCGCCATCGGGCGGGTTCTCCACGCGCGCACCTCCTCTCGTTCGCAGAGCACGAACGGCCCCGATCGGACGACCGATCGCGAAGTGCGCCACGAGAGACGATGTTGAGATGAGCCTACCGGGTCACACGCGTCACACCGGCCGAGTTGAGAACGCGTCGTGCCCCAACTTCGTTGCCAATTGTCTATTTGACGATCAGTTGATTGCTGTACTTCTCGGCAGGGCGGCAAGGTGACCTGCGAACGGCCGGTGCGCGAACGGTGGTTGTTGAGGGTTGTCGCAGTTCACGGCCGTTACGGGTGTGCCGGGACGGCAGGGCGCCCGGGGCGTGTGGCTACGCGCCGTGCGCCGGGGGAGCGTTCCCGGTCGTAGACGAAACCCGATCGTGTGGGATCGGTCACGTTGATAACGATCCGCTTAACCACGATCGCCGTCCGTAAGGATGCGCACATTGACCGCTTCATGCGCGAGTTGACACCGAGCCGATGAGCAGGGCCAAGGCGGCCGCCGCGGCCGGCACCGCGAAGGCGGCGACGGGGGAGAGGTGCTCCGTCGCCCAGCCGCCCGTCGCCGAGCCGCAGGCGATGCCGGTGAGCAGTCCGGTCACCATCAGGCTCATGCCCTCGTTCAGCCGGTCGGCCGGCGTGCGCCGCTGCACCAGGGTCATCGCCGTGACCATGGTGGGCGCGGTCGCCATCCCCGCGACCAGCAGCGCACCGGCGAGCACCACGAGCGAGCCCGTGCCGGCCGCCGCCCAGGGCAGGGTCATGAGTACCGCCATGGCGGCCAGGCACCGGCGCAGCCGCGGACCGGCCGGTTTCAGCGCCCCGTACGCCAGCCCAGCCGCACACGAGCCGGCCGCCTGGAGGGCGAGCACCGCACCCGCCGCCGCCCGCTGTCCCAGCGAGTCGGCGTATGCGATCGTGACGACCTCCGTCGAGCCGAACACCGCGCCGGTGGCCACGAAGCAGACCAGCAGCGCCGGGACACCGGGGCTGCGCAGCGGTGACGCAGCCTTCGAACGGGCCCGCGGTGGCGGCTCGGTGGCCCGCTGGGCGGTGAACAGCACCATCCCGGCCAGCAGCAGCACCGCCCCCACGAGCGTGCCCGCCTCCGGGAAGAGCGCCCCGGCCAGGAAGGACGCGAGCACCGGCCCGAGCATGAAGCACAGCTCGTCCGCGGCCTGCTCGAACGCGTTCGCCGTGTGCAGCGCGCCGGGCTCGTCGCGCAGCAGATGGGCCCAGCGGGCCCGGGAGAGGCCGCCGATGTTGGGGGTGGTGGCGGCGGTACCGGCGTAGGCGGCGAACAGGGTCCAGTCGGGGGCGCCGTGACGCACGCACAGCAGCAGCGCGAGGCTGCCGAGCGCCGAGACGACGGTGGCCGGCAGCGCGATCCGGGCCTGTCCGTGCCGGTCGACCAGGCGGGCGAGCCAGGGCCCGGCCACCGCGGTCGCGGTGAGCCCGGTCGCGGTGACCGCACCGGCGAGGGCGTACGAGCCCCGGGTGCCGGCGATCATCACGACCGCGCTCACGCTGAACATGCCCATGGGGAGGCGGGCCAGGAGATTGCCGGCGGTGAAGGCACGGGCGCCGGGGAGGGCGAACAGGCGCCGGTACCCCGTGGACGTCCGGCCACTGCTGCGTATCGGGTGGTCCTCGGTGGTCTGCTGCGGCATGCGGCTACGGTCACCCGGGGCGGATCACCGGGTCCAACACCTTCCGCGGGCCGATTCACGCACCGGCGTTGTAGATTCGCCGCCATGTCCGTCCCCGCCCACCTGGACCCCCGCCTGCTGCGCGCCTTCGTCGCCGTCGCCGAGGAACTGCACTTCACCCGGGCCGCGGCCGCGCTGTACGTCGCCCAGCAGGCGCTCAGCCGTGATGTACGGCGACTGGAGCGGGAGTTGGGCGCCGAGCTGTTCCTGCGCACCACCCGGCAGGTCACGCTGACCCCGGACGGCGAACGCCTGCTGCCCCACGCGCGCCGCGTCCTCGCCGCCCAGGACGACCTGCTCGCCGCGTTCGCGGCAGGCCAGGGCCGCCCGCTGCTGGTCGACCTCAACACCACGGGCCTGGTCACCGGCCGCCGGGTGCTGCTCCGGGCCCGGGAACTCGCCCCCGGCTGCGAGCTGATGGCCCGCTACGAGAGCGGCCTCACCGGAGCCGCCGCCGACCTGCTCGCCGGCCGCCTGGACGCCTCCTTCGGCCGCTTCGCCGGCCTCGACGCGGCCCTGCGCTCCGGGCTGGAGCAGCAGCCGGTGCGGTACGAGCCGATGGCCGTCGTCCTGCCCGAGGACCACCCGCTGGCCCGCCTGCCCGAGGTGCCGGTGTCCGCGCTGGCCGGGGAGACGGTGTACGCCGGTGCCGGCAACCCGCGCACCCGGGAGTGGACCGACCTGGCCCTGCGCCTGTTCGGGGGCCGGTCCGTCCGGCTCGCCCCGCCCCAGCCGCTGGCCGTCGGGGACGAGGAGTTCGGCCGCGTCATGGCGAAGACCCGCACTCCGGTGCTGGCCGTGGTGGACTTCCCGCCCATGCCCGGCACGGTACGGCGGCCCCTCGTCGGCCCCGTGCCGCTGTCCCCCGTCTCCCTCGTCTGGCGCAAGGGCCTGTCCCATCCCGGACTCGACGCGCTGCGCCGGGCGGCCGCCGAAACCGCGCGGGCGCAGGGGTGGCTGACGCGCCCGGCCGGCGCGTGGATCCCGGCCGCCGACGAGGCCGTGATGAACCCCGGCCACTGAACGGGCCCGCGGCCCGCCGGCAACGCTCCCCGCGCTCCGGCCCCGCCGCCGTACCGCGCCGTCCGCCTCCGCCGGGCGCCGACGACTGCTGCGGCCGTCCGCCTCCGTCGGGCGCCGACGACCGCTGCCGCCGTCCGCCTCCCACGAGTGCCGACAGCTGCTGCCGCCGTCCGCCTAAGACGGCCGCCGTCGGCGGACCGGCGGCCGCGGCCTCACCGCCGTCCCGTGCCGCACGTGAGAGCAACGTTCCCGCCCGGTCACCCAGGGCCACGGGCCGGAAACGCGCCCTCCCTACCTTCGGGCGCAGTCAGCGGTCGGCAGACCGAGCAGCCGGAGCACCGTGGAGGCGTGATGACAGCCCCAGCCCCAACCCGTCGCAGTGGCCGCTGGATCGCGCACTGGGACCCCGAGGACGAAAGTTTCTGGCAGGCGACGGGGGAGCGGATCGCGCGCCGGAACCTCTGGTTCTCCGTGCTGTCCGAACACATCGGCTTCTCCGTCTGGACCCTGTGGTCCGTCCTCGTGCTGTTCATGGGCCCGGAGTACGGGCTCACCCCCGCCGACAAGTTCCTGCTGACCTCGATGGTCACGCTGGTCGGCGCGGTCGTCCGGGTGCCGTACACCTTCGCCGTCGCCGTCTTCGGCGGGCGCAACTGGACGGTCGTCTCGGCGGCCCTGCTGCTCGTCCCGGCCGTCGCCGCGTTCGTGGTGACGGAACCGGGGACGTCCTTTTCGACCTTCCTCCTGGTGGGTCTGCTGACCGGCATCGGCGGGGGCAACTTCGCCTCCTCCATGACCAACATCAACGCCTTCTTCCCGCTGCGGAGGAAGGGGTGGGCGCTGGGTCTCAACGCCGGCGGCGGCAACATCGGCGTGCCCGTCGTCCAGCTCGTCGCACTCGCCGTCATCGGCGCCGGCGGCGGCCCGCGCCTGCTGCTGGGGATCTACATCCCGCTGATCGTCGTGGCCGCCGTGCTGGCCGCCCTGTACATGGACAACCTCGCCGCGGTGTCGAACGACACCGGAGCGGCCAAGGACGCCGCGAAGGACGTCCACACCTGGATCATGTCCGTCCTCTACGTCGGCACCTTCGGCTCCTTCATCGGCTACAGCTTCGCCTTCGGCCAGGTGCTCACCAACCAGTTCGGCCGCAGTCCGCTGCAGGCGGCGTACCTCACCTTCATCGGCCCGCTGCTCGGCTCCCTCGTCCGCCCCGTCGGCGGGTGGCTCGCCGACCGTCACGGCGGCGCCCGCATCACCCTGTGGAACTACGTCGGCATGGCCGCCGCCACCGCCGTGCTCATCGTGGCCGGCATGCACGGGTCGCTGCCGCTGTTCGTGGCCGCCTTCGTCGTCCTGTTCATGCTCAGCGGGCTCGGCAACGGTTCGGCGTTCAAGATGCTCCCCGGCATCTTCCAGGCCAAGGCCCTGGCCGCGGGGCTGTCGGGCGAGGCGGCCGTCGCCCACGGCCGGCGGCTGTCCGGCGCCGCCATGGGGCTGGTCGGAGCGGTCGGCGCACTCGGCGGTGTCGGCATCAACCTCGCCTTCCGCCAGTCCTTCCTCACCCACGGCTCCGGCACCGGCGCGTTCGTCGCCTTCCTCGCCTTCTACGCTGTCTGTTCCGTGATCACCTGGGCCGTATACCTTCGCCGCCCCGCCGGGCGGATGCCGCTCACGGCGGTGGCACCGCAGGCGAGGGAACGGCTCAGCCATGCCGAGGTGTGACGTAACACCGGCGACATCCGCCGGAACCGAGCCCGTCACGGCCCGTTGACAGGCTCGGCCGGCGCGCCGGTCAGCTAGGAGAGCCCATGGACGACGAAGAGCAGCAGCCCGAGCACGGTCCCCTCGCCGGTTTCACGGTGGGGGTCACCGCCGCGCGCCGGGCCGACGAACTGGGCGCCCTGCTCCAGCGGCGCGGCGCCGGCGTGCTGCACGCACCCGCCCTGCGGATCGTGCCGCTCGCCGACGACAGCGAACTGCTCGCCGCCACCGAGGAGATCATCGACCGGGTACCGGACGTCGTCGTGGCCACCACCGCCATCGGCTTCCGGGGCTGGGTCGAGGCCGCCGACGGCTGGGGGCTCGGCGAGCGGCTGCTCGGCCGGCTGGGCGGGACGCGGCTGCTGGCCCGCGGCCCGAAGGTCAAGGGCGCCATACGGGCGGCCGGACTCACCGAGGAGTGGTCACCGGACTCGGAGTCCCTGGCCGAGGTGCTCGACCGCCTCCTGGAGGAGGGAGTCGACGGCACCCGCGTCGCCGTGCAGCTGCACGGCGAGCCCCTGCCCGGCTTCATCGAGTCGCTGCGTGCCGCCGGGGCGGAGGTGCTGTCGGTCCCCGTCTACCGCTGGCTGCCCCCGGAGGACCCCGGCCCGCTGGACCGCCTGCTGGACGCGGCCGTCACCCGCGGTCTGGACGCCCTCACCTTCACCAGCGCCCCCGCCGCGGCCTCCCTCCTCTCCCGCGCGGAGCACCGCGGTCAGCTGGACGAGCTGCTGTCGGCCCTGGCCCACGACGTCCTGCCGGCCTGCGTGGGCCCGGTCACCGCGCTCCCCCTCCAGGCGCGCGGGGTGGAGACGGTCCAGCCGGAGCGCTTCCGCCTCGGACCCCTGGTCCAGCTCCTGTGCCGGGAACTGCCGGCCCGCGCCCGGTCGTTGCCCGTCGCCGGTCATCAGGTGGAGATCCGCGGCCACGCGGTCCTGGTCGACGGCGACCTCAGGCCGGTCCCGCCGGCCGGCATGGCCCTCCTGCGCGCCCTGTCCCGCCGCCCCGGCTGGGTGGTGGCCCGCGCCGACCTGCTCCGCGCCCTGCCGGGGGCGGGCCGCGACGAACACGCCGTGGAGACCGCGATGGCCCGGCTCCGCGCGGCCCTCGGCGCGCCGAAACTCATCCAGACGGTCGTCAAACGGGGCTACCGCCTGGCCCTGGACCCGGCGGCGGACGCGAAGTACGCGGACGACTGAGCCACGCCCCTCCTCCGGCGCGGGTGACGGAACCGCGGCACGGGGGGTTCCGGCGCACCCTCCGGAGGGGCACTGTGAGAGGCGGGGCGCACCGGCCCCCCGCACGCTTCCGCACGGTTCCTGCCCAGGCGGTGACTCGCACATGGCATCCGGTAGCCCCACGCCCCCGTACGAGCTGCGGTTCGACGCCGGGCGGATGTGTCTGGACCTGCTCGCCACCGCGCATCCGGGCGAACGGCTCGACGGGACCACGGCGTTGCGGGCGTGGATCGGGGGAGCCGGGCTCGTGCCGGCCGGTACGCCGCTGGAGCACGCCGACGGCTCCTGGCTGGCCGGTTTCCGGGAACTGCGGCGGGACGTAGGGCTGTTGGTGCGGGGCGTGGCAGGCGCGCAGGCACCGCCGTACGGGGTGGCCCTCCGCCGGGTCAACGAGGCGGCCCGGACCGCGCCGCCGGCGCCGCTGGCCGTACGCGCCCCGGACGGCCGCCTCGTGCGGGAGCTGGCGGAACCGCCCGGCTGCGCGGCCCTGCTCGCCGTCGTGGCCCGGGACGCCGTGGAGCTGCTCACCGACCCCGTGGCGTGGGCCGCCGTGCGGGAGTGCGAGGGGGACAACTGCCCCCTGGTGTACGTCGACACCTCCCGCGGCCGGCGCCGCCGCTGGTGTTCCAGCGAGGTGTGCGGGAACCGGGAGCGGGTCGCCCGGCACCGGCGGCGGGCCGCGCTCACCCGGGCCTGAGGGCGACGGAGCCCCCGCGGCGGGCGTGATTTCCGTAACACCGCGTTTCGTTGGCGTCTACACGGGTATCGCCCGGCCCTCCTGGCGGTGTGTCGGAAATGTAAAGATCGGCCGGTGGGAATGTGCTCCCATGTCCCGCTCGTCACGCCATCCCCGAGAAATCTGTCACTCCGGTTTGAACACCCGGCCGTTGCGGTGCGTACGGGTGGGCGAGCGACCGACTGGGGGAACCCCCGGACACCGGAGGTGGGCGTGCGCAAGGATGCGGCCGTGGCCAATGAACGTGGAATGAGGGCCCGACATCGCATGTCCTCACAGCCCTCGGAGCCGGATGAGGAGCTGATGCGTGCGCTCTACCGGGAGCACGCCGGACCTCTGCTCGCGTATGTCCTGCGACTGGTCGCCGGTGATCGGCAGCGTGCCGAGGACGTCGTACAGGAAACACTCATCCGTGCCTGGAAGAACGCCGGTCAGCTCAATCGGGCGACCGGTTCGGTACGCCCCTGGCTGGTGACGGTCGCACGCCGCATCGTCATCGACGGCCACCGCAGCCGGCAGGCCCGGCCGCAGGAGGTCGATCCGTCGCCGCTGGAGGTCATCCCCGCGGAGGACGAGATCGACAAGGCGCTGTGGCTGATGACGCTGTCGGACGCGCTCGACGACCTGACCCCGGCCCACCGGGAGGTGCTCGTCGAGACGTACTTCAAAGGGCGTACCGTCAATGAGGCGGCCCAGACGCTGGGCATACCGAGCGGCACCGTCCGCTCCCGGGTGTTCTACGCCCTGCGGTCGATGAAGCTGGCACTGGAGGAGCGGGGGGTGACGGCGTGATGAGCAGTGGGTACGGGGGGATGCAGGGATTCGGACCGGGTGGTCCGGGTATGTCTGGGCCCATGAGCCCCAGTCAGGGATCTTCGGTGCCGAGCGAACACGAGACCGTCGGCGCCTACGCCCTCGGCATCCTCGACGACGCCGAGGCGACCGCTTTCGAGGCGCATCTCGCCGGCTGCGAGTGGTGCGCCCAGCAGCTGGACGAGCTGGCCGGGATGGAACCCATGCTGGCCGCGCTCGCGGACCTGCCGGGCTCCGGCAGCACGCCCGCGATCGGTGACTCGCTGTCCGCGAAACCCAGCCCCCGGCTGGTGGAGAAGCTGGTCGACGAGGTCGCCGAGAAGCGCGCCCAGAAGCGCCGGCGCGGCTTCTACATGATCGCGGCGGCGGCCGCGCTGATCATCGCGGGCCCGCTGGCCGCGGTGGCGGTCGGCGGCGGCTCCGACGGCGGCGGGCAGGTCACCGCGAGCCCCGCCCAGTCGACGTTCCGGACCATGTCCGACAAGAAGTCCGCCACGGACGCGTCGACCCACGTCAGCGCCACCGTCGCCATGGCGGCGAAGGACTGGGGCACCCAGGCGGTGCTGGAGCTGAAGAACGTCAAGGGACCGCTCAAGTGCTCCCTGGTGCTGGTCGCCAAGAACGGGCAGCGCGTGACCATGTCGTCGTGGTCGGTCCCGGACTGGGGGTACGGCATCCCGGACGCCAAGACCGAGGACGCCAGGAAACCGCTGTACATCGGCGGGGCCGCCGCCTTCCAGCCCAACGAGATCGACCACTTCGAGGTGGTGACCTTCGAGGGCAAGAAGCTCGTCCAGGTCGACGCCTGAGACCTGCCGCGCGCTCGGCCGCACGGGGTGCGGCGGGGCCGAGCGCGTGTTGCCCGCGCGCTGAGCGCACGGTGCCGGCGCCCCGCCCCCGCCCCCCGGCACCGGTCGCCGCGAAGTCCCCGGGTGTCCCCGGACCGGTCCCGTAGCCTCCCGGGCCCCCCTTCGCGTACGGTTGACGGCTGCCCAGCACGTCAGAAGGGGGCCCGGTGGCCGCTCAGGTTCAGCAGTCCGCGGTCGGCCCGGTCGAGGACGGAAACGATTCCGTCCGCGACCGGGAGATCGGCGTCGAACAGGAACACCTGGACCGGGTGTACCGGCGGCTGGAGGAGAAGATCCACGAAGCCGAGTTCCTGATGCACGACGCGGCACAGCGCGGCCAGGTCGGCACCCCGGGCGCGCTGGCCGAACGGGACGCGCAGGTCTTCCGGGCCGGCGTCCATCTCAACCGGCTGAACAACGAGTTCGAGGACTTCCTCTTCGGCCGGATCGACCTGCTCCTCGGCAAGGACGGGAAGCGGGGGCCCGACGGGGCGTACACGGCGGTGGAGCCCGCCGAGGGCGCCGTGCGGGACGACGACACCGCCGACATCGCCGAGACGCTGCACATCGGCCGTATCGGTGTCCTCGACCAGGACTACTCCCCGCTCGTCATCGACTGGCGCGCACCCGCCGCCGCGCCCTTCTACCGGGCCACGCCCGTGGAGCCGGGCCGGGTGGTACGGCGCCGGGTCATCCGGTCCAAGGGGCGCCGCGTCCTCGGGGTCGAGGACGACCTGATGCGGCCCGAGCTGACGGCCTTCCTCGACGGCCGGGAACTGCCCGTCATCGGCGACGGAGCCCTGATGGCCGCCCTCGGCCAGGCGCGCGGCCACACCATGCGGGACATCGTCTCCTCGATCCAGGCCGAGCAGGACCTGGTCATCCGGGCACCCGCCGCCTCCGTCACCTACGTGGAGGGCGGCCCGGGCACCGGCAAGACCGCCGTCGCCCTGCACCGCGCCGCCTACCTGCTCTACCAGGACCGCAGACGCTACGCGGGCGGCATCCTGATCGTCTCGCCCACGCCGCTGCTCGTCGCCTACACCGAGGGCGTGCTGCCCTCCCTCGGCGAGGAGGGCCAGGTCGCGATCCGCGCGATCGGCTCGCTGGTCGACGGCGTGGAGGCCGTCCTCTACGACTCCCCGGCCGTGGCCCGTGCCAAGGGGTCGTACCGGATGCTGAAGGTGCTGCGCAAGGCCGCCCGCGGCGCACTGGAGCTGGGCCCGGCCGCTCCGGTGGGACAGCTCGCCCTGGACGACGACACCGACGCCGGCGACGACACCGGGCCGCGGACCTTCGACGGGCCGCCGGACCGCCTTCGCGTCGTCGCCTTCGGGCGCCGTCTGGAGCTGGAGGCACCCGAGCTGGAACGTGTCCGCCGCACCGCCCTCGGCGGCACCGCGCCGGTCAACCTGTTGCGGCCACGCGCCCGCAAGCTGCTGCTGGACGCCCTGTGGGGCAAGTCCGGCGCGGCCGGCCGGCACAGCGACCCGGAGCTGGCCGCCGAGCTGCGCTCCTCCTTCGACGAGGACGTCAGCGGCGAGGACGCCTTCATCGGCTTCCTGGACGCCTGGTGGCCCGAGCTGACCCCGGCGGCCGTCCTCGCCGCCATGGCCGACGAGCGCCGGCTGGGCCGCTGGGCCCGGCGCGT
This sequence comes from Streptomyces sp. SID486, assembly GCF_009865385.1. Taxonomy (GTDB): domain Bacteria; phylum Actinomycetota; class Actinomycetes; order Streptomycetales; family Streptomycetaceae; genus Streptomyces. The sequence continues at coordinate 18,688 of NZ_WWJT01000610.1, forward strand.
CCTCAACCCCGGCGAGGTCCGCAAGGTCGCGCGCTCCCTGAAGCGGGAGGGCCACTCGGTGCACGACATCGCCATGCTCGACGAACTCCAGGCGATCCTCGGCGCCCCGGCCCGGCCGCGCAGGAAGCGCGAGTACGACCCGCTGGACCAGCTCACCGGCCTGGAGGAGCTGATGCCGGTGCGCGAGGAGTCGCAGCGGGAGCGGGCCGAGCGGCTCGCGCAGGAGCGCACCGAGTACGCGCACGTCATCGTGGACGAGGCGCAGGACCTCACGCCGATGCAGTGGCGCATGGTCGGCCGCCGTGGCCGGCACGCCACCTGGACGGTCGTCGGCGACCCGGCGCAGTCCTCCTGGTCCGACCCGGACGAGGCGGCCGAGGCCCGCGACGAGGCCCTCGGCAGCCGGCCCCGGCGCCGCTTCGAGCTCACCGTGAACTACCGCAACCCGGCCGAGATCGCCGAGCTGGCGGCGAAGGTGCTCGCGCTCGCCATGCCCGGCTCGCAGGCGCCCTCCGCCGTACGGTCCACCGGGGTGCAGCCGCGCTTCGCGGTCGCGGAGGGCGCGCCGGCGGCGACCGTGCGGGCGGAGGCCGAGCGGCTGCTGGGGCTGGTGGACGGCACGGTCGGCGTGGTCGTCGCGATGAACCGGCGCGAGGAGGCCCGGCGCTGGCTGGCCGGGCTCGGCGACCGGGTCGTCGCGCTCGGCAGCCTGGAGGCCAAGGGCCTGGAGTACGACGCGACGGTCGTCGTCTCGCCCGCCGAGATCGCCGACGAGTCCCCGGCCGGGCTGCGTGTGCTGTACGTCGCGCTGACCCGGGCGACCCAGCAGCTGACGGTCGTGTCGGGGGAGCGGGACGAGCCGGACGAGGCGGGGGTCCCGGACCTGCTGAGGGATGAGATCCTGACGAACTCCGGCCGGGGGAATGGGTCCACGGGATCCGTTTGTTAGCCTTGACGTGGCACCGGCCCGATCCAAGCCCCCGGGCCCAACCTTCGTCGCCACGAGCGACCACTTGCCGCGAGGCGAGCATGGCGGGTCGGTGTCATGAACGTGCGGGAGGCCCACGTCACGGATGTGACGTGGGCCTCCTTCTTTGCTCCGTCGTCCCCTTTCCCTGCCCGGCCGTTTCTCGTATGGTGGAAGTGGTTTTCCGAAACCATCAACCAGGCAGAGAACCTCGCGTGAACAAAACGTCCGCAACCCAGGGCGACTACCACGTACTCGGCGGTAGGTGCGACGATCGGACGGCACAACTCGCGACACGGTGAAAGCAGAGGAAGTCGGCCATGGCAACGGCGCCCAGCGTCTCCTACTCGATGACGATCCGGTTGGAGGTGCCCGCGAGCGGAACCGCCGTCTCGCAGCTCACCACCGCCGTGGAGTCCTCCGGAGGCTCGGTGACCGGCCTCGACGTCACCGCGTCCGGCCACGAGAAGCTCCGTATCGACGTCACCATCGCGGCCTCCTCCACCGCGCACGCCGACGAGATCGTCGAGAAGCTGCGCGGCATCGAGGGCGTCACCCTGGGCAAGGTCTCCGACCGTACGTTCCTCATGCACCTCGGCGGCAAGATCGAGATGCAGTCCAAGCACCCCATCCGCAACCGTGACGACCTCTCCATGGTCTACACGCCGGGTGTGGCGCGCGTCTGCATGGCGATCGCCCAGAACCCCGAGGACGCCCGCCGCCTCACCATCAAGCGCAACTCCGTTGCGGTCGTGACGGACGGCTCCGCCGTGCTCGGCCTCGGCAACATCGGCCCCAAGGCCGCGCTGCCCGTCATGGAGGGCAAGGCGGCCCTCTTCAAGCGCTTCGCCGGCATCGACGCCTGGCCGCTGTGCCTGGACACCCAGGACACCGACGCGATCGTGGAGATCGTCAAGGCGATCGCCCCCGGCTTCGCCGGCATCAACCTGGAGGACATCTCCGCGCCGCGCTGCTTCGAGATCGAGGCCCGGCTGCGCGAGGCCCTCGACATCCCCGTCTTCCACGACGACCAGCACGGCACCGCCATCGTCGTGCTCGCCTCCCTGACCAACGCCCTGCGCGTCACGGAGAAGGCGATCGAGAACATCCGGGTCGTCATGTCCGGCGCCGGCGCGGCCGGTACGGCCATCCTCAAGCTGCTGCTGGCGGCCGGTGTGAAGAACGCGGTCGTCGCCGACATCCACGGCGTCGTCCACGCGGGCCGTGAGGACCTGGTGGACGCCCCGGCGGACTCCGCGCTGCGCTGGATCGCCGACAACACCAACCCCGAGAACCTCACCGGCACCCTGAAGGAGGCCGTGCGCGGCGCCGACGTCTTCATCGGCGTCTCCGCCCCGAACGTCCTGGACGGCGACGACGTGGCCGCCATGGCCGAGGGTGCCATCGTGTTCGCGCTCGCGAACCCGGACCCCGAGGTCGACCCGGCGATCGCCCGGCAGACGGCGGCCGTCGTGGCCACCGGCCGCTCCGACTTCCCGAACCAGATCAACAACGTGCTGGTCTTCCCGGGTGTCTTCCGCGGCCTGCTGGACGCGCAGTCCCGCACGGTCAACACCGAGATGATGCTCGCGGCCGCGAAGGCGCTGGCCGACGTGGTGACCGAGGACGAGCTGAACCCGAACTACATCATCCCGAGCGTCTTCAACGACAAGGTCGCCGGCGCGGTCGCCGGAGCGGTCCGCGAGGCCGCCAAGGCGGCCGGTGCGACGGCCTGACCGAGGCGTGTCGTACTGTGCAGGGGGCTGTGAGCATCACCACGGCGGCCCCCCGCACCGGCGCGTCGTGGAACCCCAAGATGCCGGGCGCGCTCTAGGGTGACGGCCGAGCGGGCGCTTTTCGTGTGACTCCCCAGGGTGTTCTCACGACTCCTACGGGTGCCGGATTGGCTTTCCCGCCGCAGGTAGGGGCAGGATGCTCCCCCAGGGACTACGTCCCCGGGGGCACCCCCAAGGGCGCGAGCGCATCGGCATCGCAGTGCCTCGGGCGGCACCGCCGCGTGGCACACCCCAACGGCAAGAAAACACGGGAGTAACAACATGAACCGCAGTGAGCTGGTGGCCGCGCTGGCCGACCGCGCCGAGGTGACCCGCAAGGACGCCGACGCCGTGCTGGCCGCGTTCGCCGAGACCGTCGGCGAGATCGTCGCCAAGGGCGACGAGAAGGTCACCATCCCCGGCTTCCTGACCTTCGAGCGCACCCACCGTGCCGCCCGCACCGCGCGCAACCCGCAGACCGGCGAGCCCATCAACATCCCGGCCGGCTTCAGCGTGAAGGTCACCGCGGGCAGCAAGCTCAAGGAAGCGGCCAAGGGCAAGTGACCGCTCTGCTCGAACGCCGGTCCACCGGAGCGATGTTCGACTGAGCGCCGTGGGTGACTGCCGGCCCGTCGCGGCTGGCCGAGCAGTTCCCGCGCCCCTTCAGGGGCGCAGATACGCCGAATGGGCGGCCCCCCTCACCAGGGGGGCCGCCCATTCGGCGTCGGCCGACGCGGCTAGCCGAGCGCCTTGCCGGGCAGTTCGACCTTCGCGCCCAGCTCCACGAGCTTCTCCATGAAGTTCTCGTAGCCACGGTTGATGAGGTCGATGCCGTGCACGCGGGACGTGCCCTCGGCCGCCAGTGCCGCGATGAGGTACGAGAAGCCGCCGCGCAGGTCGGGGATGACCAGGTCGGCGCCCTGGAGCTTGGTCGGGCCGGAGACGACCGCCGAGTGCAGGAAGTTGCGCTGGCCGAACCGGCAGTCCGAGCCGCCCAGGCACTCGCGGTAGAGCTGGATGTGCGCGCCCATCTGGTTCAGCGCGGAGGTGAAGCCCAGCCGGGACTCGTACACCGTCTCGTGGATGATGGACAGGCCCGTGGCCTGGGTGAGGGCCACCACCAGCGGCTGCTGCCAGTCGGTCTGGAAGCCGGGGTGCACGTCCGTCTCCAGCGCGATGGACTTCAGCTGGCCGCCGGGGTGCCAGAAACGGATGCCCTCGTCGTCGATCTCGAAGGCACCGCCCACCTTCCGGTAGGTGTTCAGGAACGTCATCATCGAGCGCTGCTGGGCGCCGCGGACGTAGATGTCGCCGCTTGTCGCCAGCGCGGCGGAGGCCCAGGACGCGGCCTCCAGGCGGTCCGGCAGGGCCGCGTGGGTGTAGCCGCCGAGCTGGTCCACACCGGTGATGCGGATCGTGCGGTCGGTGTCCATCGCGATGATCGCGCCCATCTTCTGCAGCACGCAGATGAGGTCCTCGATCTCGGGCTCGACGGCCGCGTTGGACAGCACCGTGACGCCCTCGGCCAGCACGGCCGTCAGCAGCACCTGCTCGGTCGCGCCGACGGACGGGTACGGCAGCCGGATCTTCGTGCCGCGCAGCCGCTGCGGGGCCTCCAGGTACTGCCCGTCGGCCCGCTTCTCGATGGTCGCGCCGAACTGCCGCAGCACGTCGAAGTGGAAGTCGATGGGCCGGCCGCCGATGTCGCAGCCGCCCAGGCCCGGGATGAACGCGTGGCCGAGACGGTGCAGCAGCGGACCGCAGAAGAGGATCGGGATGCGGCTGGACCCGGCGTGGGCATCGATGTCAGCCACGTTGGCGCTCTCGACGTGCGTCGGGTCGAGCACCAGCTCGCCGGGCTCCTCACCCGGACGGACCGTCACCCCGTGCAGCTGGAGCAGGCCGCGCACGACCCGCACGTCACGGATGTCGGGAACGTTGCGCAGTCGGCTCGGCGCGCTGCCCAGCAGGGCGGCGACCATGGCCTTCGGCACGAGGTTCTTCGCACCGCGGACACGGATCTCGCCCTCCAGCGGGGTTCCGCCGTGGACAAGCAGGACATCGTCGTTGACGGTCATGAATCTCGCGTTCCGATGAGTTGGTCAGGGGCCGGCCGATCACTGCGCGCAGGGGCCGGGAAGACAGGGTAATCGCCTATTACCCCCCGCCCGTAAGCCCAAGGGCGGCCCAGCCGCGTCATAGGTGTGTCACAACACGAACCGTTCGCTTTCGGGCACATGGGGTCACCGGGCGCGCGGGTGCGCGCCCGGCCCGCTCCGACGCGCTCTGAGCTGCGTTCACTCCCGCACCGCCGATTGGGTCCCCACGCCGGGGGAAGATGCGGGATCATGTCTGGCATGACCGAGGTGTCCTCGCTCACAGGGCGGCTGCTCGTGGCCACCCCCGCCCTGGCGGACCCGAACTTCGACCGCGCGGTGGTGCTTCTCCTCGACCACGACGAGGAGGGCTCCCTCGGTGTCGTGCTCAACCGCCCCACCCCCGTGGTCGTCGGCGACATCCTGGAGGACTGGGCCGACCTCGCGGGCGAGCCCGGGGTGGTCTTCCAGGGCGGCCCGGTGTCGCTGGACTCGGCGCTGGGTGTCGCGGTCATCCCGGGCGGCGCCGACGGCGACCGCACCCCGCTGGGCTGGCGGCGGGTGTACGGGGCGATCGGACTGGTCGACCTGGAGGCTCCGCCCGAACTGCTGGCCGCGGCCGTGGGCAGCCTGCGCATCTTCGCCGGTTACGCCGGCTGGGGACCCGGCCAGCTGGAGGACGAGCTGGTCGAAGGCGCCTGGTACGTGGTCGAGTCCGAGCCGGGCGACGTCTCCTCGCCGGCCCCGGAGAGACTGTGGCGTGAGGTGCTGCGCCGCCAGCGGGGCGAACTGGCGATGGTCGCCACGTATCCCGACGACCCTTCGCTCAACTGATGCCTGTGACCTTCAGTACCCTGGCTGTTATGAGCACTCTTGAGCCCGAGCGCGGGACTGGTACGGGGACCCTCGTAGAGCCGACGCCACAGGTGTCCCACGGCGACGGTGACCACGAGCGCTTCGCCCACTACGTCCAGAAGGACAAGATCATGGCGAGCGCCCTCGACGGCACTCCCGTCGTGGCGCTGTGCGGCAAGGTGTGGGTGCCGGGTCGTGACCCGAAGAAGTACCCCGTGTGCCCCATGTGCAAGGAGATCTACGAGTCCATGAGCAGCGGCGGCGACGACAAGGGCGGCGACAAGAAGTAGGCCCCCGGCTGCCCGGTGGCGGTTGCGGATCCCCGGGGCGCGCGCAGGCGCGGCCCGGGGATCTCTGCGTTCTCCGGCCGCCGACTGGTCCAGACCTCTTGTGGGAGTGCGGTGCAGTGCCTAGCCTTCCATGCGTCGCGCCTGCGTTGTGCAGGAAGCAAAGGTCGTTGCACGACGCGCAACGCGTCGCGCGGGGTGAAGGGCTGATGTCGTGGAACTGATTCCGGCGCCGCGCGCCGTCGAGGGGCGGACGGAGGGCGGCGTGCCGCTCGACCGTGACACCACGCTGTGGGCCGGCCCGGGGACGGAGCGCACCGAACGCTGGCTGCGCGCCACGCTCGGCGCCTCCCTGGGCCTGCGGCTGCCGCCCGGGCCGCGGGACGCCGGCAACGCCGTACGGCTGCTCCTGGACGACGCCCTGGAGCCGGAGGCGTACCGGCTCGGCGCCGTCGCCGGCCGGGGCGTGGAGATCCGCGGCGGCGGCCCCGCGGGCGTCTTCTGGGGCGCGCAGACCCTGCGTCAGCTGCTCGGCCCCGACGCCTTCCGGCGCGCCCCCGTGCGCCCGGACGCCGGCCTCCGGGTCCCGCACCAGGTCGTCGAGGACGCCCCGCGGTTCCGCTGGCGCGGTCTCCTCCTCGACGTCGCCCGGCACTTCATGCCCAAGGAGGGCGTGCTGCGCTATCTGGACCTGATGGCGGCGCACAAACTCAACGTCCTGCACCTCCATCTGACGGACGACCAGGGCTGGCGGATCGAGATCCGGCGGTACCCGAGACTGACCGAGACCGCCTCCTGGCGCTCGCGGACCAAATTCGGCCACCGGGCCTCGCCGCTGTGGGACGAGAAGCCGCACGGCGGCTACTACACCCAGGACGACATCCGGGAGGTCGTCGCCTACGCCGCCGAGCGGCACATCAGCGTCGTCCCCGAGATCGACGTACCGGGCCACTCGCAGGCCGCCATCGCCGCGTACCCGGAACTCGGCAACGCCGACGTCGTCGACACCGCCGCCCTGTCCGTCTGGGACACCTGGGGCGTCTCCGCCAACGTGCTGGCCCCCACCGACACCACCCTGCGCTTCTACGAAGGGGTGTTCGAGGAGGTCCTGGAGCTGTTCCCCGCGGACGCCGCCGAGTTCTCGGGGTTCGTGCACGTCGGCGGCGACGAGTGCCGCAAGGAGCAGTGGACCGAGTCCGTCACCGCCAAGACGCGCATCGCGGACCTCGGCCTCACCGACGAGGACGAGTTGCAGTCCTGGTTCATCGGGCACTTCGACGCCTGGCTCTCCGCGCGCGGGCGCCGCCTCATCGGCTGGGACGAGATCCTGGAGGGCGGACTCGCCCCGGGCGCGGCCGTCTCCTCCTGGCGCGGGTACGCGGGCGGCATCGCGGCCGCTCGGGCCGGCCACGACGTGGTCATGTGCCCCGAGCAGTACGTGTACCTGGACCACCGTCAGGCGCCGGGCGAGGACGAGCCCGTGCCGATCGGTTTCGTCCGCACCCTGGAGGACGTCTACCGGTTCGAGCCGGTGCCGGCCGGGCTCACCGAGGAGGAGGCCCGGCGGGTGCTGGGCACCCAGGCCAACGTGTGGACCGAGGCGATGGAGGACGCCGCGCGCGTGGACTACCAGACCTTCCCCCGCCTCGCCGCCTTCGCCGAGGTGGCCTGGAGTCCGCTGCCCGCCCCGGCGGAACGGGACTTCGCCGGCTTCGAACGCCGGATGGCCGCCCACTACCGGCGCCTCGACGCCCTCGGCGTCGCCTACCGGCCACCCACCGGCCCGCGCCCGTGGCAGCGGCGCCCCGGCGTGCTCGGCCGCCCGATCGAGGGTCCGCCCCCGAACCGGTAGCCGTGTCCGGGCCGCCCGCGAACAGGCGGCCGTACACCGGTCGCTCGCGAGCAGGCGGCCGTGTCCGGGCCGCCCGCGAGCAGGTGGCCGTATCCCGGCCGTCCCCGAACAGGTAACGGGAAAACCCCGGCAGGATCACCGAAGAGTGGCAATCCGCGTGTACCGGTGATGCCGTGCGAAAACGGACCATCTCCCTGGTGAGGTGGGCGAATGCCTCCTAGCGGACCCCCGCGTTCGAGCCTTGCGAAGATGTGCCAGAGTTGCGTCGTCCGCCCTGTCAGCACGTACCGTACGGCAGCACAGGCGGGACCAGGTGGGGCAGCGGGAAGGGGCAGCCGGTTTGACCACGCACGCACCGCAGGCGGCGCAGGCCGTCACGCTGCCCACGACGCTGGACGAGGCCGTGGCGGCCCTCGCCGCCACGCCGACCGCCGTCCCCGTCGCGGGCGGCACCGACCTGATGGCCGCCGTCAACTCCGGTCAGCTCAGGCCCGCCGCGCTGGTGGGACTCGGCCGGATCAGCGAGATCCGCGGCTGGCAGTACCAGGACGGCCACGCGCTGCTCGGCGCCGGCCTCACGCACGCGCGCATGGGCCGCCCCGACTTCGCGGCCCTGATCCCGGCGCTCGCCGCCGCCGCGCGCGCGGCGGGCCCGCCGCACATCCGCAACGCCGGCACCCTGGGCGGCAACATCGCCACGGCCGCCCCCACCGGGGACGCGCTGCCGGTGCTGGCCGCCCTGGAGGCGACACTGATCATCGCGGGCCCGGGCGGAGCCCGCCGGGAGATCCCGGTGTCGCACCTGCTGGCCGGCATGGAGATGCTGCGCGGCGGCGAACTCATCGGCTACGTGCGCGTACCGCTGCTGCACGCCCCGCAGGTCTTCCTCAAGGCCACCGGCCGCACCGGACCCGGCCGCGCGCTCGGCTCCGTGGCCCTCGTCCTCGACCCCGCCAGGCGCGGCGTGCGCTGTGCCGTCGGCGCCATAGCGCCGATGCCGCTCAGGCCCCTGGAGGCCGAGCAGTGGGTCGCGGGACTCATCGACTGGGACAACGACCGCGCCCTCGTCCCGGAGGCCCTGCACGCCTTCGGCGAGTACGTCGCCGCGGCCTGCATCCCCGACCCGGTCCCCGAGCCCGACGGCTCGGTGGCCCCGCTTCCGCCCGCCGTACTGCACCTGCGGCGCACCGTCGCCGCGCTGGCCCGACGAGCACTGGGGAGGGCGCTGTCGTGACCGACGACCAGCACGGAGAGGGCACGCCCCAGGGCGGCGGACGCTGGAACCCGCTGCCCCAGGGTGACTACGACGACGGCGCCACCGCCTTCGTCAAGCTCCCCGAGGGCGGCATCGACGCCCTGCTGTCCGGCGACAGCCCGCTGGCCGCGCCCGGCCACGGCTACGTGCCGCCCCGGATCACCGCCACGCACGCCGACGGCACCCCCGGCACCTGGCCCGTGCCCGACGGCGGCGGCCGGTGGCCCGACGCGGACACCGCGCCCGGCCGGCCGCAGGGCGCGGACGACCGGTTCACCTACGGGCCCGCCGCCACGCAGCAGTGGACCTTCGAAGAGCCCGCGGCACCGGCCGCCCCGGGACACGACGTCACCGGGCAGTGGTCCATCCCCGTCGCCGGGGGCGACCTTCCGGACGAGTCGGGCGAGTTCACCGCGTCCTCGCTGGTCGAGCAGTGGGGCGGCGGGACGCCACCCGCCACGCTGCCCGGCGGCGCCGCGGCGCCCTGGGCGACGGACGGCGCGGGCCACTCCTGGGGCCGCCCCCCGGCCGCCCCGGTACCCGACGCCACCGCCGTGCCGGACCACACGGCCCTGCCGGACGACCCCGCCATGCCTGACCACACCGGTGCGCACCCGGCCGGTGCCGACGCGGCACCGGAGGCGTACGACCCGGGGAGCGGGTACGGCCACGGCACGGAGTACGCGGACGGCGGGCAGGCGGACACCGGGCAGGCGGACACCGGGCATGCCGACGGCGGGCACGCGGGGAACGAGTACGCCGACGGGCACGCGGAGAACGAGTACGCCAACGGGTACGCGGAGAACGAGTACGCCGACAACGGGTACGCCGAGGACGGGTACGCCGAGGACGAACACCCCGACGGTGGCCGCACCGGCGCCGGTCACGCCGACGGCGAGTACCCCGGCAGCGGGCACGCGGACGCGGGTCACTTCGCGGGCGGGCACGCCGCGACGGGGCGGCCCGAGGGCCCGGACGCCGGTCAGGGCGAAGGCGGGCACCCGGACGCCGGTCACCCGCGCGCGGGCCACGCCGGGGCCGGTGACGGTGCCACGTTCGGCGGCACGGGCACGCTCGGCAGCGCGCTCGGTCCCCGGGACACCGGCACCCTCGGCGGTGCGGCGGCGCCCGGCGGACCGGGAGCGCCCGACGCCTCCGGGGAGCCGGTCCCGGCCGAGCGGACGCGGCCCGAGCCCGGGACGGCGCCGGAAGCGGACGCACACGGCCTCGCCGAAGCCCCTGAGCGCCCCGCAGACGCCCCCGCGGGCCACGAACAGCACACGGGGCCAGGCGCCGCGCCCCGGTCCGCCACAGCGCCGGTCACGCCCGATCCGGCGGCGTCCGAGGCCCCGGTGACGACGGCTCACCCCGCGGACCCCGCCGGCGAGTCCGGTCCCGCCCCGGCCGACGCCGCGGCGGACCCGGGCGACCCGGCCACCGCGCCCGGGGACGGAACCGCCGTACCCGGACCCGCCGGGACGCACGGCCCCGCCGACGCGCACGCTCCCGCCGAGGGTGACCGCGCCGCCGAGGACCCGGCACCGGACGGGGCGGCCGCTCCCGAAGAGGCCGGGGACCAGGCCGCCGTAGCGCTGCCGCCGCACGACGACCACCCCCTCGCCTCCTACGTGCTGCGCGTCAACGGCACCGACCGCCCGGTCACCGACGCCTGGATCGGCGAGTCCCTGCTGTACGTGCTGCGCGAGCGGCTCGGCCTCGCGGGCGCCAAGGACGGCTGCTCGCAGGGCGAGTGCGGAGCCTGCAACGTGCAGGTCGACGGCCGCCTGGTCGCCTCCTGCCTGGTCCCGGCGGTCACCGCGGCCGGCAGCGAGGTCCGCACGGTCGAGGGGCTGGCCGAGGAGGGGCAGCCCTCCGACGTACAGCGCGCGCTCGCGCGGTGCGGTGCCGTGCAGTGCGGTTTCTGCGTGCCCGGCATGGCGATGACCGTGCACGACCTGCTGGAGGGCAACCCGGCGCCGACGGAGCTGGAGACCCGGCAGGCCCTCTGCGGCAACCTGTGCCGCTGCTCGGGCTACCGGGGCGTCCTGGAGGCCGTCAAGGAGGTCGTCGCCGAGCGCGAGGGCGCCCACGCCGGCTCCGAGACGGACGGGGACGAGGCACGTATCCCGCACCAGGCGGGCCCCGGCTCCGGCGGCGTGCACCCCTCGGCCTTCGACGCGCCCGGCGTGTTCGACATCCCGCAGACCACCCCCGACGGCTACGGGGACGCCCAGGACCCCGCCTACGGCGACACCGCGGATTCGTACGGCGACGGCGCGAACCCCTACGGGGACACCGCGGACCCGTACGGCGACACCGCGGACCCCTACGGTGACGCCCCGGGCCCCTACGGCACGCCGCCCGGGCAGCGTGACCAGCACTACGGCCAGGACGGAGGCCAGGCGTGAGCAACGAAGCCGGCATCGCGACCAGCGCGGCGGAACCCGCCCCCGCGGCCGAGCCGTTGCCGCACGGCCTCGGCGCCTCCCTGCCGCACGCCGACGCCCGCGCCAAGACCGAGGGCACCTTCCCGTAC
>NZ_WWJT01000611.1 GCF_009865385.1 Streptomyces sp. SID486
CGGCACCCCGCCCCAGCCCCGCTCCCGGCCCGGGCCGGCCAGGCCCGGGCGATCCGTCTCCCGCCGAGGGGTCAGCCGGTGGTGAGGCGCACCCGGGAGGCGGTCACGACGGTGCCCAGGCGCGGGAAGTCGAGCCGGACGGACGCCTCGTGCTCGGCCGCGGTGAGCGCGGCCATGGCGTCCTCGGCGAAGACGAGGTCGTAGCCGAGGTCGGCGGCGGCGCGGGCGGTGGACTCCACGCCCAGGTTGGTGGCGATGCCGCCGAACACCAGCGTGGTGACACCGCGTTCGCGCAGCCGCTCGTCGAGGCCGGTGCCCTGGAAGGCGCCGATCGTCCGCTTGACCACCTCCAGGTCGCCGTCGCGGACGAGACCGGTCACCAGTGCGCTGCCGGGCGGTTGCTCGGCGGCGGCGGGACGCTCGGCCCGCACGAGCACCACGAGGGCGCCGGCGCGGCGGAACTCGGCGGCCAACTCCTCCGCCGCGAGGAGGACTTCGGTGCCTTTGCGGGGTTCCAGGGGCAGCGCGACGATGCGGTCCATCAGGTCGACGAGGACGAGGGCGGTGTGCTGCGGATCGAGCACGCAAGCTGCGGTCATGACGGAACGTTAGCCGCCGTCAGCCGTCCGTGCCGGAAATCCGGATCAACAGGCGCGTGAACTGCTCGCGTTCGGCGGCCGACAGGGGGGCGAGCAGCCGGTCGTTGGCGGCGCGGGCCGCCTCCTCGCAGCGCAGGAGGAGACGGGCGCCGTCGCCGGTGAGGGAGACGGCGTTCTTGCGCCGGTCGCGGGGGTCGGGGGCGCGGTCGACCAGGCCGGCGGACTGCAGGTCGTTCAGGACGCCGACCAGATCCTTGGGGTCGAGACCCACGCCGCGGCCGAGATCGGCCTGGGCCACGGGGGCGAGGTCGCGGATGGCGGAGAGGACGACGTGGTGCCACATCTTCAGCCCTTCGGCCGCGAGGGCCTCCGCGACCAGGGCGCGGCCCCGCGCGGCGGCCCGGCCGAGGAGCCAGCTGGGCAGGGAGCGGATCGCGGGCAGGGGTGCTTCGGCCATGCGGGCAGGCTATCCGAAGAATCATTGGACTTCCCAACGAACCTCACTTACCGTTGGGGCTCCCAACGATTTCATGGGTGTTCCCAACGATCGACGGGGCCGGGTCCCCCGGCCCGTGGAGGTTCCGATGCGTCGTGTCCGGTACGAGTCCACCGGTGGCCCGCTGTTCCTGGAGGAGGTGGCCGTCCCCGCCGCCGGCCCCGGTGAGCTGCTGGTGCGCTGTGCGGCCGTCGGCGTCACCCTGCCGATGGTCCGCAAGGTGACCGAAGCCGCGCGGCCGGTGCCGCTGGGCGGTGAGGTCGCGGGCGAGGTGGTGGCGGCGGGCGAGGGCGTGACCCGGTTCCGCGTCGGCGACCGGGTGACGGGGCTGTGCTTCGGTCACGGGTACGCCGAGTTCGCCGTGGTGCACGAGGCCATGGCCTCCCCGGTGCCGGACGGCGCGGACGCGGTGACGGCGGTCGCGCTGGTGCGCAGCGGCCTGGTGGCGCTCGGGGCGCTGGAGGCCGCGCGGCTCGCGCCGGGAGAGTCGGTCCTCGTCACGGCGGCGGCGAGCGGCGTCGGGCACCTGGCGGTGCAGCTGGCGCGGGCACGGGGTGCCGGGCGGGTGCTGGGGGCGGTCTCCGAGCGGCGGAAGGCGGAGTTCGTCCGCTCCCTCGGCGTGGACGACTGCGTGCGGTACGACGACGGCTGGGGCGAGCCCGTCGACTGCGTGCTGGACGCGGTCGGCGGCGGTCTGCTCACTCCCGCCCTCGGCGCGCTGGCCCCGCACGGCCGCCTGGTCGCCTACAGTTCCGGCGGCGGCACGATCCAGGCGTACGACCTGCTGGTGGGCGCCAGGTCGGTGATCGGCTTCCAGATGGCGCTGATCGCCCGCGGCCGTCCGGAGCTGGCCGAGCAGTGGCGGCAGGAGCTGTGGCGGTTGTTCGCCGAAGGGGCCGTGAAACCCGTCGTGCACGGGGAGTTCGCGCTCGAGGACGCGGCGGCGGCACACGAGACGATCACCACCCGGGCCAACCTCGGCAAAGTCGTCCTGCGCCCGTGAGTGCACGCTTCTTGTGAGCCATGCTGCCCCCAACTACCGTCGGTGGGACGCACGTTGGACGTGGGATGTCCGGACGTCCAGATGTCCGGCCGACGAAGGGCAGGTCGCACCGTGCCGTCAGGTCTTCGCGCCCGTCTCAGATCCGTTCTCGCCACCGCCGCCGTGACCGCGGCCGGTCTGCTCGCACCGTTCGTACCCGCCGGACCGGCGCACGCCCAGCCCGTCGCGAGAACGGCCCAGTTCGACCAGCAGGTGCTGTTCAAGGCCGACCGGGACCCCGGGTACGCCTGCTTCCGCATCCCGGCGGTCGTCCGGACGACCGCCGGGACACTGCTGGCGTTCGCCGAGGGACGCGTCCTCAACTGCGGGGACGCGGCCGACATCGACATCGTGGTCAAGCGGTCCACGGACGGCGGACACACCTGGGGGCCGCTCCAGGTCGTCAACGAGGGCGCCGGAGACACCCACGGCAACCCGGCACCGATCGTGGACCGCTCCACCGGCCGCGTCTGGCTCGCGGAGACGTACAACACGGGCCGCACGGACGGGGCGAGCTGCTCGGTCCCCTGCGACCGCACCCCGCATCTGCAGTACAGCGACGACGACGGCCGTACCTGGTCCCGGCCGCGCGACCTGAGCCCCGAGATCCTGCCCGGCGACTGGAACTCGTGGTACGCCACCGGGCCCGTGCACGGCATCCAGCTCACCCACGGCCGGTACGCCGGACGCCTGGTCTTCGGCGTCAACACCGAGACCTGGGACGGCAGCAGGGTCTCCGCCAACCACGCGGCCCTGATCGTCAGCGACGACCACGGCGGCCACTGGCGCATCGGTGCCACGGACACCTGGCCCATCGCCTCCGACGGCACCTTCCGGCAGAAGCCCTCCGAACTCACCCTCGTCGAGCGGGACGACGGTTCGGTCCTGGTCAGCGGCCGGGAGCAGGACGGCACCGACCTCGGGCACCGCACCCAGGCCGTCAGCCGCGACGGCGGCGGCAGCTTCACCGCTCCCTTCCGCGGCCTGCCGGACCTGTACGCCCCGCAGGTGCAGGGCTCGATGCTGCGGGTGGGCGACCGCGTCCTGCTCGCCTGCCCCGGCGACCCCGACCGGCGCCGCACGATGATGATCCGCTCCTCCTACGACGGCGGCCGGACGTGGGACAGCGTGGACCGCGGCACGGTCGTCACCACGGACTGGTCCGGCTACTCCGATCTGGTGCGCATCGACCCGGCCACGCTCGGCCTGCTGTACGAGGGCGGTGCGGTGGACGCCCGCGACGAGATCCGGTTCGCCCGCTTCACCGAGGACTGGCTCGCGCCGCGCCGCGGCCCCGACCCGGTCACCCCCGACCGCGCCCGGCACGCCCGCCCGGCGGCGGTGCTCGGGGACCCGCGGCGGACGGACGGCGTGTCCGGGGGCGCGCTCGAGTTCGACGGAACCGGCGACGCGGTCCGGCTGCCGTACCGGGCCGGGCTTCCGCTGGGCACGAGGGACTTCACCGAGTCGCTCTGGTTCCGGTACACCGCGACGACCGGGGAGCAGCCGTTCCTGTGGATGGGCGGGATCGGCAGCAGCCAGCCGCAGGTGTGGCTGCGCGGTGAGCCGGCGAGCGACCGGGTGCAGGCGCTGATCACCGCGCGGGACGGAGCGGGCGCGCCGCGGACCGTGTCCGTGCGCACGGGTACCGCCTACAACGACGGCCGCTGGCACCACGCAGTCCTGCGCCGGGGCGGCGGACGGCTGTCGCTGTCCGTCGACGGTACGGAGTCCTCCGCGCCGGACGTCCCGGGCTCGGTCAGCCGCAACTCGCCCTTCGGGGTCCACGTCGGTCAGCGCATGGACGGCCGCGCCTCCCTCACCGGCGCGCTGGACGAGGTGCGGGTGTGGGACCGGGTGCTCACCGACGAGGAGCTGGCCGATCCGGACGTGCTGGGCTCACCCGAGGACACGGTCCTGTGGCTGCCCCTGGACCGGGTGCGCGGCTGACCCCTCGGTCTCCGCCGCGCCCGTCCCCCCGGGCGCGTCCACGGCCTCCTCGGACGCGCCCGCGGCCTCCTCGGACGCCTCCTCGGTCACCTCCGGATCGCGGGCGCGGCGCTTGGCGATGACCGCGCACACCATCAGCTGCATCTGGTGGAACAGCATCAGCGGCAGGACGGCCAGGGAGGCGTGGCCGGCGAACAGGACGCTCGCCATCGGCAGCCCGGAGGCGAGGGACTTCTTCGACCCGGCGAACTGGATGGCGATCCGGTCCGCCCGGCCGAAGCCGAGCGCCCTGGCGCCGTACCAGGTCAGGGCCAGCATCACGGCCAGCAGGACGGCCTCGACGCCCAGCAGCCCGGCCAGCCGCAGAGGGCTCACCTGGTGCCAGATGCCCTGGTTCATGCCCTCGCTGAAGGCGGTGTAGACGACCAGCAGGATGGAGCCGCGGTCCACCAGGCCGAGGACCTTCTTGTGCCGGGTGACGAAGCCGCCGATCCAGCGCCGCAGCACCTGTCCGGCGAGGAACGGCACCAGCAGCTGGAGCACGATCTTCACCAGCGAGTCCGTGGAGAACCCGACGTCGTCCCCGCCGAGCAGCCCCGCCGCGAGCAGCGGGGTGAGGACGATGCCGACGAGGGAGGAGAAGGATCCGGCGCAGATCGCCGCGGGCACGTTGCCGCGGGCGATCGAGGTGAACGCGATGGACGACTGGATCGTGGACGGCACCAGCGTCAGGAACAGCAGGCCCTGGTAGAGGGGCTGGGTCAGCAGGACCGGCACCAGCCCGCGCGCGGCCAGCCCGAACACCGGGAAGAGGACGAAGGTGCAGACCAGGACGGTGACGTGCAGCCGCCAGTGCTTCAGCCCGTCCAGCGCCTCACGGGTGGAGAGCCGGGCGCCGTAGAGGAAGAAGAGGAAGGCGATCGCCGCCGTGGACGCGCCCGACGCCACGTCGGCCGCCGTTCCCCGGGCCGGGAGCAGCGCGGCGAGGCCCACCGTCGCGAGCAGTACCACGATGTACGGGTCGATCGGCATCCAACTCGGCCAGCGCAGGCGTTTCACAGTGCTCCGATTCGCCGTGGGTTGCTGTGTGCGTCGTACGGTCCGGGCCCACAGGGCCCCCTCCATCGTCCTCCGCCGGCCTTCGATCGGGAAACCCGCACACCGCACTGACTGCCATCACGTTCTGCGATCACCGGCTAGGCTCGGGCGAGTGTACGAACCGACGCAGCTGCGCACCTTCCTGGCGGTCGCCCAGACGCTGAGCTTCACCCAGGCCGCCCGGCGGCTGGGGCTGCGTCAGTCCACGGTGAGCCAGCACGTGCGGCGGCTGGAGGACGCGGCCGGCCGGCAGCTGTTCACCCGGGACACCCACTCGGTGGAGCTGACCGAGGACGGCGAGGCGATGCTCGGCTTCGCCCGCCGCCTCCTGGAGGTGCACGAGCAGGCGACGGCCTTCTTCACCGGCACCCGCGTGCGCGGCCGGCTGCGGTTCGGCGCCTCGGAGGACTTCGTCCTGACCCGGCTGCCGGAGATCCTGGAGGGCTTCCGCTACGACCATCCGGAGGTCGACCTGGAGCTGACGGTGGAACTGTCCGGCACCCTGCACGAGCGGCTGGCCGCCGGGAAGCTCGACCTGGTGCTGGCCAAGCGACGCCCGGAGGATCCCCGCGGCGAGCTGGTCTGGCGCGACGACCTGGTGTGGATCGGCGCCGAGCGGCTGCGGCTGGACCCGGACCGGCCCGTTCCGCTGATCGTGTACCCGCCGCCGGGCATCACCCGGGCCCGCGCGCTGGAGGTCCTGGAGCGGGAGGGCCGGCAGTGGCGGATCGTGTGCACGAGCGGCAGCCTCAGCGGGCTGATCGCCGCCGCCCGCGCGGGCCTCGGGGTGATGGCCCACTCCCGGCGGCTGATCCCGCCGGGCCTGTTCCGGCTGCCCGTGGCGGTGCCCCCCGGCCGGGCGGAGCCGCGCGCCAGGGGGAACGCCGGCCTGCCCGACCTGGGCAAGGTCGACTTCGTCCTCGTCCACGGCCGGGGCCGGGGCCCCGCGGAGTCCGCCGCGAACGCGCTGGCGGCGGCG
>NZ_WWJT01000612.1 GCF_009865385.1 Streptomyces sp. SID486
CCGGGGCGCACATCCCCGGCACATCCCCGGGAGCGCTGTCGGTGCCGCATGTCAGGATGGGGCGGTGTCGCAGACCGCCTTCACCGCAGCGCCGTTGATCGGCCGGAACGAGGAACTGGCCCGGCTCACGGGCGTACTGGAGCGTGCCCGGGGTGGTGCGCCCGGCGCGGTGCTGCTCGCCGGGGACGCGGGCGTCGGCAAGACGCGGCTGCTCGACGAGGTCGCCGGGCAGGCGACGCGCGCCGGGACGACCGTGGTCACCGGGCACTGCGTGGACCTCGGGGACGTCGGTCTGCCGTACCTGCCGTTCACCGAGATCCTGGGAGTGCTCGCCGCCGACGAGCGCTTCACGGCCGTGCTGGCCGCGCATCCGGCGGTGGACCGGCTGCTGGGCGCCGGTCCGGACGCGGCCGGGGGCCCGGACGGGCGGCTCAGGCTCTTCGAGGACGTCGCCGGGCTGCTGGCCGACCTGGCCGCCGTGGCCCCGCTGCTGCTCGTCCTGGAGGACCTGCACTGGGCCGACCAGTCCTCCCGGGACCTGCTGCGCTTCCTGCTGGGCCGGGGCGTGCTGCACCGGCCTGGCGGCGGCGTGCCGGGCCGGCGGCTGGCGCTCCTCGCCTCCTACCGGGCCGACGATCTGCACCGCCGCCATCCGCTGCGGCCCCTGCTCGCCGAGCTGGTCCGGCTGCCGGGGGTGGAGCGCCTGGAGCTGCGACCGCTGCCCGATCCCGCGGTCGCGCTGCTTGTGCGGGCGCTGGAGGACCGGCCGCTGCCCGACGCCGTCGTCCACGGCATCGTCGCCCGCGCCGAGGGCAACGCCTTCTACGCGCAGGAACTGCTCGCCGCGGCCGACGCGGGGCCCCTGTGCGCGGGCGAGGCCGGGGCCCCGGCGCGGACCGCCGACGGGGTGCCCAGCGGTCTGGCAGACCTGCTGCTCATCCGGGTCGAGCAGCTGTCCGAGACCGCCCAGCAGGTGCTGCGGACCGCCGCCGTGGCCGGACGGCGCGTGGAGCACGCGCTGCTGCGCGAGGCGGCCGGGCTGCCCGAGGACACCCTGGAGGCGGCCCTGCGGGAGGCGGTCGGCCACCAGCTCCTGCTCGCCCGGGACGACGGGACGTACGCCTTCCGGCACGCTCTGACGCGCGAGGCGGTCTACGCCGATCTGCTGCCGGGTGAGCGGTCCCGGCTGCACGGCGGGTACGCCCGGCTGCTCGCCGCCCGCGGCAGGGCTCCGGAGACCGCGGCGGAGCGCGCCCACCACGCCCGGGAGAGCCACGACCTGCCCGAGGCGCTCACGGCCCGTCTGGAGGCCGCCGACCACGCCCGCCGGCTGGGCGCGCCGGCCGAGGAACTGCGGCACCTGGAAGCGGTACTCGACCTGTGGCCGTCGGTGCCGGCGTCCGCCCGGCCCGCCGGGCGGGAGCTGGACCGGATCACGCTGACCCTGCGCGCCTCGGCCGCCGCGGCCCACGCCGGGGAGGTCCACCGCGCGGTCTCGCTGACCCGGGCGGCGCTCGCCGGGGTCGGCGAGGACACCGACGACGAACTGGCCGCCCGGGTCCGGTACACGCTGGCCGGGAACCTGCTGACCGTGGACAGCCTGTCGGCCGCCTTCCGCTACAGCAGCGAGGCGCTGGCGATGATCCCGGCCGAACCGCCGTCGCGTACCTGGGTGTGGGCGGCGGCCACCCATGCCGCGGCGGCCCGTCAGGTCGGCGAGGAGGAGACCGCGCTGCGGATCGGCCGCCAGGCCCTGCGGGTCGCGGAGGAGCTCGGCATGACCGCCGCCCAGGCCGATCTGCTGATCTCCCTGGCGAACACCGAGGCCGGCGGCCGGCGCTCGCCCCAGGGCCGGGCGCGGCTGCGCCAGGCCCGGGACCTGGCCCGGACCGCCCGGAACGCCCCGGTGGAACTGCGCGCGCTGTTCGGCCTGGCGATGGGCGCGTTCGAGGCCGGTGATCTAGCGGAATGCCTGCCCGTCGTGGCCGAGGGGCTCGACCGGGCCCGCCGGGCCGGGCTGTTGTCCTCGGCGTACCCGCTGGAGATGCGCTACGTCCAGCTGGTCACGCTGGTCACGCTGGGCCGCTGGGACGAGTGCCTGCGCGTGGCGGCCGAGGTGGCCCCCGCCCTGCCCGCGGCGGGCGGCGCCTTCGCGACGAGCCCCGCCCTGCTCGTCGAACTGGCCCGGGGTGACGAGAGCGCCGCCGGGCGGGCGCGTGCGCTGCTGCGGGGCCCGTTCGACTGGATGGGCACGCTGGTCGCCGGGATCGTGCTCACGGACTCCGCCGTCCGGCGCGGCGACGCGGCGGAGGCCATGGAGCGGATGCGGGAGGCGGTCGCCGCGCTCGGCGACGGTACGACGCGCCGGCCGGGCGTGACGGTCCGGCTGGCCGCGCTCTGTCTGGCGGCGGTCGCCGACCGGGCCGTGGAGCCGCGTGCCGCGGGCGGCGCCGACGAGGACCCGGGCCGCTGGGTGCGGGCCGCCGAGGAACTGGTGCAGGCGGCGCGGGCCACGGCCGAGCAGGACGCGGAGGGCGGGGTGCAGGGGCCGGAGGGACTGGCCTGGCTGGCCCGCGCCGAGGCGGAGTGGGCGACGGTCGTGTCCGGGCCGGACCCGGCGGCCTGGGAGAGGGCGGTCGCCGCGTTCGGGTACGGCGACGTGTACGAGCAGGCACGGTGCCGGTTGCGCCGGGCCCGGGCACTGCTGGCCTCGGACCGGCCGGCCGAGGCGGCACAGGAGCTGCGGCCGGCCCGGGAGACGGCGGCCCGGCTGGGCGCGGCGCCGCTGCTGGAGGAGATCGACACCCTGATCCGCCGGAGCCGTCCCGGGGTCGGCGGGGACGGTCCCGGGGCGCCGCCGCTGACCGCGCGGGAGCGGGACGTGCTGGGGCTGCTCGCCCGGGGCCGCAGCAACCGGCAGATAGGCGAGGAGTTGTTCATCAGCGGCAAGACGGCCAGCGTGCACGTCTCCAACATCCTCGCCAAGCTGGGCGCCGCGAGCCGCACGGAGGCGGTGGCGGTCGCCTATCGCCGGGGACTGATCGCGCCGGAGCCGGCCTCCGGGTGACGGCCGTGGTGCGGGGCCGTCACCCGGGCCGGTGGCGGTTCAGCGGTCGCAGTCGAGGCGGGCCGGGTCGACGGCTCCGGCCAGGGCCCGCATGCCTCTGTCGTTGGGGTGCAGATGGTCGCCGCCGTCGAGGAACGGCAGGAGGCGCTCACGGTCGTACGGGCTGCGCAGGACCCGGTCGAAGTCGGTGACGGCGTCGAACTCGCGGCGGCCGCTGCCGCGCAGGAACCGGTTCACCTCCTGCCGGACGGCCTCGGCGGCCGGGTCCCAGTCGGGCCAGCCCTTGAACGGGCCGACCGTGGCGACGACGACGCACTTGCCCCGCGCGTGCACCCTCCGGGTCAGCTCCCGGTAGCCGGCGACGAGGTCGGCCGCGGTGACACCGGTGTGCGCCTTGATGTCGTTGACGCCCTCGAAGAGGAAGACGGTGCGCACCCCGGGCTGGGACAGGACGTCCCGGTCGAGCCGGTGCAGCGCGGCCTGTCCCAGACCGTCCGCGAGCACCTTGTTGCCCGATATCCCCTCGTTGGCCACGCCCTGGACGGCCGTGCCGGCCGTGCGCAGGCGCCGGGCGAGGTAGTCGGGCCAGCGGCGGTCCAGGTCCGTGGTGGACTGCCAGCCGTCGGTGATGGAGTCACCGAGCGCGGCGACGGCGCCGGCGGCCGGGCGGGAGCTGCGGACGGCGACGGAGTCGATGTACCACCAGGAGGTGGTCGTCCCCGTCCAGTTGGTGCCGCTCTCCTCGGCGGTGTGCCTGCCCCGGGCGGTGTACGACGTCTGCATCGCCATGAAGTGGCCGGTGGCCGGTCCGGCCGCGTCCGGGGTGTACAGGCTGACGACCAGGTCGGCGCCGGCGGGTATCGCGCGGGGCAGCGGATCGCTCCAGGTGACGGCTCCGGCCGGTACGGTGACCGAGCGGGCGCCGTGGAAGGTGAGCGGCCGGTTGCTGCCGGGCCGCAGGGCGGCACCCCGGGCGCGCAGCCCCGCGTACACGCCGTCCAGGGTCAGCGGCCGGGTCCCGAAGGCGTTGGTGAAGCGCACGCGTAGACCGGTGCCGCCGACGCTGGTGCGTACCACCAGCCGGTAGCCCTGGCCGGCCGTGCTCTGGCCCACGCGGTTGCCGCTGGCCGCCCAGGTGACCACGTCGGTGGCCCGGGCGGGGGGCGCGTGCGGGGTGGCCGCGCGGACGGCGGAGACGGACTGGCAGGCGACGACGGTGAGCAGGGCCGCGGCGATGCGGCAGCAGCGCCCGAACCGGCCGGTCACCGGGCGAACTCCGGGAGCGTGACGGTCCCGCCGGGAAGCCCGTGGACCGTCCGGAACGTACCTACGAGCCCCACGCAGGTCATGGTGCGTCCCGCCGCTCTGATCCGCACCTCGGCGGGGGGACGGGCGGGTAGCCCCCGGCGGGGCCGGGGGGCAGCCGACGCGGCTCGTGGCGGCCGTCGGCGGCGGGAGGGGCGGTGGGCGGGGCTGCCGGCGTTCTCACCGGGTCTGCCGGGCGTGTGCTCCATGGCGGGATCCGATCACTGGCGGGGGGACGAGGGGACGTCCGCGCGGTCGATGTCCGGGGCGTGTTCCGAACCACTGTCGAAGGTGACGTGTTGCGGCCGGTCCTGAGGATATCGGGGACGCCGACCGCCCCGACCGTCCCCGGCCACCGGTGGAGGGGAACGCGCGGCGCGTGCCGGGGCCGGAGTCGGCGGCGACGGTCACCGGGCGGAGGCCGCCCCTGACGTGGGCCGCCCTGATCGGACAGGTGCCGGGCCGGTGCGCCCCGCGGGAGCCCGGTCCGGGCGCGCAGACGCAAACGCATGCGCACATGCGGATGCCCCGCGCGAGGCGGGGCATCCGGTCGTGCTGGGGGGCGCTGCCGTACGTCAGTGGTGAGCGCGCGGCGTGTTGGCCGCGGTGACGTTGACCGCCGCCCACGACCTGTCGACCGTCTTGTACACGGTGCTGTTCGCGCCGTACAGGTCCTTGGCCGCCTTCAGGGTCGCGATGCGCGCCTGGTGGAAGTCGGTCGTGGAGACCATGTAGCGGGTGAGCGCACGGTAGTAGATGGCCGTCGCCCGGGCGCGGCCGATGCCCTTGACCGTGATGCCGTGGTAGGTCGGCGAGTTGTAGGTGACGGCGCCGATCTTCTTCTTGCCGCTGCCCTCCGCGAGGAGGTAGTAGGCGTGCGAGGAGACACCGGAACCGGCGTGCACCTCGGTGAAGTAGACCTCGGGCGACCAGTAGTCGACGGTGCCCTCGATCTTGTCCAGCGACGGGTGGTCCAGGCGGCGCAGGAACTTCTGCCGGAGGCCCATCTTCTCGCCGATGAGGTAGTCCGCCGGGTCCTTCGCGTTCTTGGCGTAGAACTCGACGTTCGAGCCGAAGACATCCGCGAGCGACTCGTTGAGCGAGCCCGGCTCGCCGTACTGGTTGCCCCGGCGGTCGACGAAGGTCGGCTGCAGGTTGGCGGTGGCCTCGACCACGCCGTGGGTCAGCTCGTGACCGGTGACGTCCAGCGCGACGAGCGGCTTCTTGAACGACACGCCGTCGCCGTCGCCGTACAGCATGCAGCCGCATTCCGGGTCCCAGAAGGCGTTGTTGACCTTCTTGCCCCAGTGGACCATCGCCAGAGCGGCCTTGCCGTTGCCGGCTATGCCCCTGCGCTTGAACGCGGCCTTGTAGAAGTCCAACGTCTTGGTCACGCCGTACTGGGCGTCGGCCGCGGCGCTGGCCCGGCTGGTGGTCCTGCCGTTGCCCCACACGTTGGTGGTGCTGGTGAACTTCGAGCCGGCGCTGAACTTCTCCGTCTCCGAGCCCTTGGCGTCCCGCGTCTCGGTGCCGTACCGGCTCGGGTCCTTGAGCTGGTAGTGGCCGCGCGAGGTCGCCGTGGTGGTCAGCGCGACGTTGCCGACGAAGAGCGACTTGCCGGTGCCCCTGGCGGACGTCGGGTACCGCGTGACGCCGGAGAGGCCCGAGCCGGCCAGGCCGGACGCGGCGGAGCCGGAGGCGTCCGAGCCGACACCGACGGCCGGGTCGAGGGTCTCGCCGCTCTTGTGCAGGGCGTCGAGCACCTTGGGCGACAGGAACTCGTCGCGGGCGGAAACGTTGCTGCGCACCTTGCCGGTGACCGCGTCGACGACGACCGTGCTGAGGCTGTCCTTGCCGGCGACGGTGACCTGGTAGGCGAGGGCGGCGGCGCCGCCCCGGGCGTCCACCACGAGCCGGGCGCCGCTCGCGGGACCCTTGGCTGCCTGGGCGGCCTTGGCGGCGGCCTGGCCCGCGGTCAGCTTGGCCTGGGCGGTGGCCGGCTGGACGGTGTGGTCCACCGCGCGGGTCACGCCCGTGTAGGCCAGTCCCCGGTCGAGGTGGACGATGAGGTCGCCGCCGAGCACCGGAAGGCCGTCGTGCGTGCGGACGAAACGGACGTGCCGGGCACCCTCGGGGTCGATCATGACGTCCTGGGCGTGCAGCGCATCGCCCTTCGAGACGCCGGTCGCCGAGGCGTGCGCGAAGGCCGCGGTGCGCGCCGCCTCCACCACCGCCGTGGCGTTCGGGGCGGCGGAGGCGGCGGGCCGCTCCACCTTCGTGGCGGGGCCCGCGAAGGCCGTACCGGCCAGGCCCGTGGCAGCCGTCGTCACCGCGACGGCGACCGCCACGGTGCGTATGTGCGGTCTACGCAATCTGATCAGGGTTCCTTCGTTCAAAGGCGGCTGGGGTCACCAACAGCCCTGAGACAAGGCGCAGTTGAGGCGCCAAGGGGGCCGTTCCGGCCCCGGGGGCAACCCTTACGGATCAGTCATGGGCACGTAAAGCCGGAATGATCCATTTCGCGAACTTCTATGACAATCCTTTACGAACGGGGAGCCACAAAGTGATCGCGGGACGGCCGACTGTGTGTCGGCTGTGGAGACGTCACCGACATCCCCTAGGTTCCCTGGACGAGATGTGACTGAAATCGCACCAGAACCCGCGCTGACAGGAGTGGTAGAGGATGGTCTCGACAAGGCTGGGACGGGGAGCGGTCCTCGGAGCGGTCGTGCTGTCAGTCCTCACGGTCCCGGCGCGGGCCGCGACATGGGATCCGGGCACCACGGCGCGGGCCGCCTCAGGGGCGCCGGACATCCCGGCACGGCCCGCGCCCCGG
>NZ_WWJT01000613.1 GCF_009865385.1 Streptomyces sp. SID486
GTGTTCCAGCCCGCGGATCCGTCCGCCGACCAGGGGGTGGCCCAGACCGCCGGTGCGGCTGTCGCCGAGGGTGTGGCCGAGCCCGCCGACCCCGCGACCGCCCCGAGCGTCGCCCAGCCCACCGACCCCGCAGCCGCACAGGACGTCGACCAGCCGGCGCCCGCCGAGGTTCCGGCCCCCACCGCCGAACCGGGCACACCGGAGGGCGCGGCCGTGAACACCGGCGCCGGCCTCCCCGCTCAGCCCGGCGTTGAGGCGCCCGCCGTCGGTGACGCCGTCCCGGGCGCTCAGCCCGCCGTCGGCGAGGCCGTACCGACGGCTCAGCCCGCCGTCGATGACGCCGTCCCTGCCGCTCAGCCCGCCGTCGGCGACGCCGTTCCGGCCGCCCAGGCCGCCGTCGCGCAGGCCCAGCAGCCCGGCACCCCCGCGCCGGAGGTGTCTCAGCCCCAGCCCTCGGCCCAGCCTCAGGTCCTGGACGCTGAAGTGCCGCAGGCCGCTGCTGACCCCGCGGCCCCGGACGCCGTACCCACCCCGCCCGCCGGTGACGGCACCCAGGCCACGGAACCGTCCGAGCCCGCTGTGCTCCAGGTCCAGGGGCCGCAGCTCGCCCAGAACGCACCTCACGGCACCGGCACCGCGACCGTGACCGCCGTAGCCCAGGACCAGGCACCGGCCACCGTCGGCCAGGCACAGGGAACCGACCCGGCACCGGCCGCCGCCGGCCAGGCACCGGCCGCCAGCCCGGCACCGGCCACCGACCCGACGCAGGCCGCCGCCCCGGCACCGGCCACTGACCCGACGCAGGCCGCCGCCCCGGAACAGAGCAGCGCCCCCGCACAGGGCAGCGCCCCGGCAGCCACCGTCGACGCCCCGCCCAGCGCCCCGCAGCTCCAGTCCCAGGCGGCCGACGCGGCCTCGGCGGACCCCGGAGCGGACCCGCAGCACGGGCAGGCCGCTCAGGCGGAGCAGCTTCTGCCCTCCGGCCTGCCGGGCGAGCCCGAGCAGCCGCTTGGGCTGTTCGTGCCGGTGGAGGGGCAGGTGCCGACGACCCCGCACCTGGCGCCCACCCCGCCGCAGCCGCTCGTGCTGCCCCCGGAGGGTGACGCCCAGGGTCCGCAGGGTCCCCACGAGCAGCCGGAGCCGGCGGCCACCGTCCCCGCGCCGCGCGAGGGCGAGCCGGCCGCCGTGCCGGACGCGGAGCACGCCCCCGGTGTCGTCCAGCACGCGGACGACCTGCGGACCAGGGGTGCCGACCAGGAGGAGGGCACGCCCGCGGTGACGCAGGCACGGCAGCCCACCGGTCCGGCCGCGCCCGGATACGCCGACGCGGAGCGCGAGGCCGTCCTGAAGGTGATGCGCGAACGCCGTGACATCCGCAACGGCTTCCGCAGCGACCCCATCCCGCACGAGGTGCTGCTCAGGGTCCTGGAGGCGGCGCACACCGCGCCGTCCGTGGGCCACTCGCAGCCCTGGGACTTCGTCGTCATCCGGTCCGCCGAGACCCGGCGGACCATGCACGAACTGGCGATGCGGCAGCGCGAGGCGTACGCCAAGTCGCTGCCGAAGGGCCGGGCGAAGCAGTTCAAGGAACTGAAGATCGAGGCCATCCTCGACACCCCGGTCAACATCGTCGTCACCGCCGACCCCACCCGCGGCGGCCGCCACACGCTCGGCCGTCACACCCAGCCGCAGATGGCGCCCTACTCCTCGGCGCTCGCGGTGGAGAATCTCTGGCTCGCCGCCCGCGCCGAAGGACTCGGCGTCGGCTGGGTCAGCTTCTTCGACGAGCGGGAGATGGTCCGCGCGCTCGGCCTGCCCGAGCACCTGGAAGCCGTCGCCTACCTGTGTGTCGGGTACGTCGACGAGTTCCCGGACGAGCCGGAGCTGATGCAGGCCGGCTGGTCCAAGAGGCGCCCCCTGTCCTGGGTGGTGCACGAGGAGACGTACGGCCGCCGCGCCCTGCCCGGAGAGGAACCCCACGACCTGCTCGCCGAGACCGTCGCACAGATCCGCCCGCTCGACGCCAAAGCCCTCGGCGAAGCGTGGGAACGCCAGAAGCGCATGACCAAGCCGGCCGGCGCGCTGGGCATGCTGGAGATCATCTCCGCCCAGCTGTCCGGGTTGTCCCGGCAGTGCCCGCCGCCGATCCCGGAACCCGCCGCCGTCGCGATCTTCGCCGGCGACCACGGTGTGCACGCCCAGGGCGTCACCCCCTGGCCGCAGGAGGTGACGGCCCAGATGGTGGCCAACTTCCTCGGCGGGGGAGCCGTCTGCAACGCCTTCGCCGCCCAGGTCGGCGCCGAGGTGTGCGTCGTGGACGTGGGCGTGGCCGCCGACCTGCCGGCCACCCCGGGCCTGCTGCCGCGCAAGA
Organism: Streptomyces sp. SID486; assembly: GCF_009865385.1. Classification (GTDB taxonomy): domain Bacteria; phylum Actinomycetota; class Actinomycetes; order Streptomycetales; family Streptomycetaceae; genus Streptomyces. The sequence continues at coordinate 2,372 of NZ_WWJT01000613.1, forward strand.
TCCGCGGTGGCACCTCCGACATGACCGCCGGCCCCGCGATGACCCGCGAGGAGGCCAAGGCGGCCATCGAGGTGGGCATCGAGACCGCCCGCGACCTGGTGGCGGCCGGCAACAAGGCGCTGCTCACCGGTGAGATGGGCATCGCCAACACCACCGCCTCCGCCGCGCTGATCTCCGTCTTCACCGGCGCCGACCCGGCCGAGGTGACCGGCCGCGGCACCGGCATCAACGACGAGACGCTGGCCCGCAAGACCGAGGTGATCCGCCGCGCGCTGGAACTCCACCAGCCGGACCCCGCCGACCCCATCGGTGTCCTCGCCGCGATCGGCGGCTTCGAGCACGCGGCCATGGTCGGCCTGCTGCTCGGTGGTGCCTCGCTGCGTACGCCGGTGATCCTGGACGGGGTCAGCGCCGGGGCCGCGGCCCTCGTCGCCCGCGCCATCGCCCCGGAGGTGCTCGCGGCCTGCATCGCCGGTCACCGCAGCGCCGAGCCCGGCCACATGGCGGCCCTCAACAAGCTGGGGCTGCGCCCGCTGGTCGATCTCGACCTGCGGCTCGGCGAGGGCACGGGCGCGCTGCTCGCGCTGCCGCTGGTCCAGAGCACGGCGCGCGCCATGCACGAGGTGGCGACGTTCGACTCGGCCGGCGTCACCGAGAAGTAACCGCCGCGGGGCGGGAGGCCCGGTGCCCAAGAACTGGACCTCCCGTGCCCCGCACCGCATCCACGGCATAAAATCCGCACGTCAGGGCCGCTTCGAAGGTGCAGCGCGCCCAGCTCACCGCTGCCCGAGGAGCCGTACCTCATGGCCGAACACCCCGCCTACCCCGTGGGCCTTCGCCTCTCCGGCCGCCGCGCGGTCGTCGTCGGCGGCGGCCAGGTGGCCCAGCGGCGTCTGCCGGCGCTCATCGCCGCCGGTGCGGACATCGTGCTGATCTCCCCCGAGGCGACCCCGTCCGTCGAGGCCATGGCCGACGCGGGCGAGATCGCCTGGGTCCGGCGCGGATACCAGGACGGTGACCTCGCGGGCGCCTGGTACGCGCTCGTCGCCTCCAGCGACGCCGACGCGAACACCCGGGCCTCCGCCGAGGCGGAGCGGCACCGCGTCTGGTGCGTCCGCTCCGACGACGCCGACGAGGCGACGGCCTGGACCCCGGCGACCGGCCACAGCGAGGGCGTCACCGTCGCCGTGCTCACCCGGAACCCGCACGACCGCGACCCGCGCCATGTCGCCGCCGTCCGGGACGCGATCGTGGCGGGCCTGCACGACGGCACCCTCGTCGTCCCGCAGCACGACCGCGCCCGCACGCCCGGCGTGGCCCTGGTCGGCGGCGGCCCCGGCGACCCCGACCTGATCACGGTCCGCGGCCGGCGCCTGCTCGCCGAGGCGGACGTCGTCATCGCCGACCGGCTGGGCCCGCGTGACCTGCTCGCCGAGCTGCCCTCGCACGTCGAGGTGATCGACGCGGCCAAGATCCCCTACGGCCGGTACATGGCCCAGGAGGCCATCAACGCCGCGCTCATCGAGCACGCCGCGCAGGGCAAGGCGGTCGTCCGGCTCAAGGGCGGTGACCCGTTCGTGTTCGGCCGGGGCATGGAGGAGGTCCAGGCGCTCGCCGAGGCGGGCATCCCGTGCACCGTGGTCCCCGGCATCTCCAGCTCGATCTCGGTGCCCGGCGCGGTCGGCATCCCGGTCACGCACCGGGGGGTCGCCCATGAGTTCACCGTGGTCAGCGGCCACGTGGCGCCCGACGACGAGCGGTCCCTGGTCGACTGGGCCGCCCTGGCCCGGCTCACCGGCACCCTCGTGATCCTGATGGGCGTCGACAAGATCGGCAAGATCGCCGAGGCGCTCGTCGCGCACGGCAGGCCGCCGCAGACACCGGTGGCCCTCGTCCAGGAGGGGACGACGGCCGCCCAGCGCCGGGTGGACGCCACCCTGGCCACGGTCGCGGAGACCGTACGTACCGAGGACGTGCGGCCGCCGGCGGTCATCATCGTCGGCGAGGTCGTACGGGTCGGCCCCGAACCCACCGCCTGATCAACCGTGACCCGGGGTAACACCCCTCTTCCGAGCCGTTGGCACCACACCCAGGACAAGGCAGTATCACCCTGTGGCCGATCTCATCACCGTCGAGGATCCCGACGACCCGCGCCTCTCCGACTACACCGGTCTGACCGACGTCGAGCTGCGCCGCAAGCGGGAACCCGCCGAGGGCCTGTTCATCGCCGAGGGCGAGAAGGTCATCCGCAGAGCCAAGGAAGCCGGCTACGAGATGCGCTCGATGCTGCTCTCGGCCAAGTGGGTCGACGTCATGCGCGACGTCATCGACGAACTCCCGGCGCCGGTCTACGCCGTCAGCCCGGAACTCGCCGAACGGGTCACCGGCTACCACGTGCACCGCGGCGCCCTCGCGTCCATGCAGCGCAAGCCGCTGCCGACGGCCGGTGAGCTGCTGCGCTCCGCCCGCCGGGTGGTGGTCATGGAGTCGGTGAACGACCACACCAACATCGGCGCCATCTTCCGCTCGGCCGCGGCCCTCGGCATGGACGCGGTGCTGCTGTCGCCCGACTGCGCCGACCCGCTGTACCGGCGGAGCGTCAAGGTCTCCATGGGGGCGGTGTTCTCGGTGCCGTACGCCCGGCTGGAGACCTGGCCGCGGGATCTGGACTCGGTCCGCGAGGCGGGCTTCACGCTGCTCGCGCTGACTCCGGACGAGAAGGCCAGCAGCCTGGACGAGGCCGCCCCGCACCGGATGGACCGGGTGGCACTCATGCTCGGCGCGGAGGGCGACGGGCTGTCCACGCAGGCCCTGGTCGCCGCCGACGAGTGGGTCCGCATCCCGATGTCCCACGGCGTCGACTCGCTCAACGTGGGAGCGGCGGCCGCGGTCGCGTTCTACGCCGTGACGACCGGCCGGCCGGAGAACTGACCGGGCGCGGGCCGGCCCCCACGCCCGCCCCGGAAGCCGCCCGCCCCGGACGCCGCCCGGAACCGGCGGCGCTCAGTTCCCGGCGTCGGCGCTCAGTTCCCGGCGTCGGTGCTCAGCACCGACGGACGCCGGTCCGCCGGGAACCCCGCGTCGCCCGGCGGCGGATAGCCCGGCCCCGCGTGCCGCTGCCGCTGGACACCGCCGTCGCCGCCGAGCCCGCGCGCCGGGCCCTGACAGCCCTGGGCCACCGCGATACCGAGCGCCACCAGCAGCGTCACCACCACGAACACGAACAGCCGCTGCCGCAGCAGCCGCGGATTGGCCGGCCGCCGGAACCCCGACG
>NZ_WWJT01000614.1 GCF_009865385.1 Streptomyces sp. SID486
GCGGTGCGTGCCTTGCCGGGCGCGCGGCCCCTCGTGCGGCCCGCCGCGGGCGGCGGCCCGGGAACCCCGCGGGGCGCGGGGTCGTTCCACCGGCGAGCGGGGCGGGCAAGGACGGGTACGGCCGGCGCGGTTGTCGCTACCATCGGCCAGCATCGGCGGGCGCCCGCCCGACCCCCAGGCCAGGGAGCGAAACGTGCTGATCACCCACGACACCAGGTGCGCCCTCGACACCGTGGTGGATCTGGTGAACTCCGCGCCGGAGGACGAGGCGGCGGCGGACGGACTTCCCGACGTCGGAGCTCTCGCGGACTTCGTACGAAACCACCAGATCAGCGACGTCGGGGTGCTGTCGGAGTTCGACCTCTCGGCGGTGCGCAGGGTCAGGGGGCGGTTCGCGTCGATCTTCGCCGCCCCGGACCCCCGGTCCGCCGCCATGCTGATCAACGAGCTGATCGCCGCCGCGGGCACCACCCCCCGCCTCACGGACCACGACGGCTACGACTGGCATGTGCACTACTTCGCGCCGGGTGCCTCCGTGGCCGACCACCTCGCCGCCGACTGCGGGATGGCGCTGGCCTTCTTCGTGGTGGCCGGGGAGCAGGAGCGACTGCGGCGCTGCGAGGCACCGGACTGCCGGCGCGCCTTCGTGGACCTGTCCCGCAACCGCTCCCGCCGCTACTGCGACAGCCGCACCTGCGGAAACCGCCTGCACGTCGCCGCCTACCGGGCCCGGCGCAAGGAAGCGGCCGGCTGAGAGCGGACGGCACCCGGTGCGACGTCGGCCCCGGCGGGTGGCGCCGGGACGGACGTGTACGGCTCACAGCAACAGCAGGTCGTGCAGCGCAGCCATGAGGAGCAGACACCCGATCACCGCTAGGAAGATCATCAACGGTGGCTGGGAAAGGGCGAAGAGGCACCCGCGCGGCTCGTCCTTCGGCGGCGCGGCCTCGCTCTGTGTCGTGTCCAGCATCTCGCGGCAGATCATGGCCTACCCGGTGCCTCGACCGCGATCACCCCACCCGGAGCTTGCGGGAGATCGCCGAATACCGCGAGGTCTCGTTCGGCTGGTGACCGATTCCGGACGCCGGCGGACGCAGTGTGTCGTTTCGGTCAGTCATGTGACTGTCATATGCCGTGCTTCTTGAGGATGGCCTCGATGTCGCTGAAGTCCTCCGCCGAACCGTCGGCCCGGGGCGCCGCGCCCGGGGTCCCGGCGGCGGGACGTGACGTTCCGCCCAGGGAGGGCGCCGAGGCCGCGGGCGCCACCGCGCCGGGCTCCGTCCGCCCGCCGGCCCCGCGCCGGCGCTCGACGGCACGCGTCCCGGCGAACAGGAGCCAGGCCGCGCCCAGCACCCCGAAGCCCGCCCAGGCGGTGGGGCTCAGGGCGGTGTCGGCGAGCCAGCCGACGACTCCGGTCATCACCAGGCCGACCGGCACGAGCGAGTAGGCGGCGAGGCGGGCCGCCGTCAGGAAACGCTTGCGGTAGGCCGTGACCACCGCGATACCCAGGCCCGCCGCGGACACGGCTGAACAGACTGTCTCGGCGATCATCCGGTCCTCCTGGCGGGCTCGATCCGTCGCCTCCATCGTGCACCTTCGCCTCCCCGCGAGGCCACGCTCCCCGGGGCACATCAGGGAGATCTCCGGGTCGTCCCCTCCTGGAGTGCCGTCGCCGGCGGGAGCACCGTACGCCGAGGTCCCGGTTGGGTCGCCCGCGCCCGGCCTGGAAGACTGGAGGGCATGAGCGACTCCTCCCCCGACCGCGCCGATGCCCTCGTCCTCGACGTCTGGTGCGAACTGCAGTGCCCGGACTGCCGTACCGCCCTGGACGACGTCCGCGCCCTGCGTGCCCGCTACGGCGACCGGCTGGAGGTGCGGCTGCGGCACTTCCCGCTGGAGAAGCACAAGCACGCCTTCGCCGCGGCCCAGGCCGCCGAGGAGGCGCTGGAGCAGGGGAAGGGCTGGCCGTACGTGGAGGCCGTGCTGGAGCGGGTGGCGGAGCTGGACACCCGCGGAGAGCCCTTCCTGGTCGAGGTTGCCGGCGAACTCGGCCTGGACGCCGAGGAGTTCGACACCGCGCTGATCGACGGCCGGCACATCCTGGTGGTCGACGCCGACCAGGCCGAGGGCAAGGCGATCGGCGTGACGGGCACCCCGACGTACGTCATCGGCGGCGAACGCCTCGACGGCGGCAAGAGCCAGGAGGGGCTGCGCGAGCGCATCGAGGAGATCGTGGACCGGCTGGCGGCCGACCGGGAGGACCGGGACGCCTGAGGCCACGAGCGGGCAGCGCCACCGGGACACCTGAAGGCACGACGGGGAGGACCGGGATGCCTGAGGCCACGACCGGGCAGCGCCACCGGGACGCCGGAAGACACGGCCGGGCAGGACCAGGACACCTGAAGGCACAGCCGGGAGGACCGGGACACCGGAACGCACGGCCGTGAGGACCGGGATGCCTGAGGCCACGACCGGGCAGCGCCACCGGGACACCTGAGGTCACGGCCGGGCAGGGCGGGGACGTCTGAGGCGGAGCCCGGACTCGGCTAGAGCAGGGGCTTGCTCAGGGAGTGGGTCACCGTCTCGTACCCGAGCGACGCGTACAGCCGCTCGGCGGGGGTGTTGCCCGCGAACACGTTCAGGCCGAGGACCGGCCGGCCGGCCTCGATCGCCTGGCGCTCCGCCACCAGCATGAGCGCGCGGCCGTGGCCCCGGCCGCGGTGTGCCGGGTCGGTCTCCACGTCGAACACGTAGGCCCGGGCCTCCTCCAGGGCGACCCACAGGGTGCCCACCCGGCCGCCCTCGTGCTCCAGCACGCTGAAGAGCATGCCGTCGGTGCCGAGTCCCCGCGGCAGCAGCCGCGCGTGGTCGTCGCGGGCCTTGGCGCGGGCCGCGGCCTCCGGTATGCCCCGGTCGATCCACGTGCGCGCGTACCGCTCGCTCTCCGCCTCCTGCCAGGCGTCGAACTCGGCGGCGGTCATGGGCCGCGCGTGGCGGTCCGGCGGCAGGGCGGGCGGGGCGGCGCCGAGGCGCTTCTCCATGCCGCGGTTGCGCTCGGTGTAGCCGAGGGTGGCGAACAGGCGCAGGGCGGCGGTCGCCGCGACGGGCACCACCGTCTCCATCAGGACGCAGCCCCAGTCGCGGGCCACCTCCTCCGCGGCGAGCAGTGCCACCGTGCCGCGGCCGCGCCGCCGGTCGGGCTCGGCGATTTGCACGTCGAGGACGCGGGCCGCCGAGTCGCCGAGGTTCAGCGAGGTGCCGAGGCGGAGCTCCCCGACAGGACGGCTGTTCACGCACACCGCGAAGCGCCGGGAACGGGTCCCGTCGGAGTGCTTCTGGAGCGGCTCGGCCGGCCGCAGGGTCGTGGTCATCACAGGAGTTCTACCCACGGCGACCGGGCGCGTCAGCCCATTTTCCGCACCCGCCCCGGACACCGTCCCCACCCCGGACACCATCCCCGTCCCGGACACCATCCCCGTCCCGGACACCGTCCCCACCCCGGACACCGTCCCCGTCCCCGTCCCCTGGTCAGGGATCGAGGTCCTGCCCGGCCCGCTCGTCGAAGACGCGCATGGCCTTGGCGGTCACCGGGCCCTGGGTGCCGGGCAGTTCGCGGTCGTCGATCCGGTGCACGGCCTGCACGTCCCGCAGCGTGGAGGTCAGGAAGACCTCGTCGGCGCGGTCGAGCACGTCCAGCGGCAGGTCGGTCTCGTGCGCGCCGGTCCATTCGACGACCAGGGCCCGGGTGATGCCGGGCAGACAGCCGGAGGCGACCGGCGGGGTGTGAATCTCGCCGTCCAGGACGACGAAGACGTTCGACCCGGTGCCCTCGCAGAGCTGTCCGACCGTGTTGCCGAACAGCGCCTCCGAGGCGCCGAGCCGGTGGGCCCGGGCCAGAGCGACGACGTTCTCGGCGTACGAGGTGCTCTTCACGCCCGCGAGGACGCCGCGTTCGTTGCGCGTCCAGGGGACGGTGACGACCGCGGTCGTGTCCGGGCGGCGGGTGGTTTCACCGAGGGCGACCACGAGGGTGGGGCCGTGTCGGCCGCGGTCGGAGCCGAGCGGTCCGTGGCCGCCGGTGTAGGTGATCCGCAGCCGGCCCAGCGCCATCGGGTTGGCGGTGAGCACGGCCGCGCAGGCGCGGCGCACCTCGTCGTGGTCGGGGTCGGGCAGGCCGAGGCCGCGGGCCGAGCGGGTCAGCCGGTCGAGGTGCCGGGTGAGCGCGAACGGCTCGCCGTGGGCCGCCTTGACGGTCTCGAAGACGCCGTCCCCGACCGTCAGCCCGTGGTCGAGGACGGAGACCCGGGCGGATTCCACGTCCCGCAGCCCGCCGTCCAGCCAGATCCTCATGTGAGCGCTCCCTCGGTCTCCTCGTACGTCCCCGACGCTATCGCGAGCAGCCGGGACGCCTTCAGCTCGGTCTCCCGCCACTCACCCTCCGGGTCGCTCCCCCAGGTGATGCCGGCGCCGGTGCCGAAGCGCAGCGTCGCCGCGCCCCCGGCGGAGCGGTCGATCCAGAAGGTGCGGATGCCCACGGCCAGGCCGGCGGCGCCCCGGTCGGCGTCCACCCAGCCGATACCGCCGCAGTAGGGGCCGCGCGGCGCCGTCTCCAGCGCGTCGATGATCCTCAGGGCGCTCGACTTGGGGGCACCGGTGACCGAGCCGGGCGGGAAGGCGGCGGCCAGCAGCTGCGGCCAGCCGGCTCCCTCACGCAGGTGTCCGCGCACGGTGGAGACGAGATGGACGAGGCCCGGGTGCTTCTCCACGGCGCACAGGTCGGGGACGGTCACGCTGCCGGTGGTGCAGACACGCCCGAGGTCGTTGCGGACCAGGTCCACGATCATCACGTTCTCGGCGTAGTCCTTCTCCAGGAGGTCCGCCTCGGTGCGCCCGGTGCCCTTGATCGGTCCCGACTCGACCGTCCTGCCGTCGCGGCGCAGGAACAGCTCGGGCGAGGCGGTGGCGATCTCCACGCCGTGCACCGGCAGCCGGATCGTCCCGGCGTACGGCGCGGGGTTGCCCCGGGCGAGCAGGGCGGTCAGGGCGTCCACGTCGGCGCCGGGCCCGACCGGCGCGCTGAGCACCCGGCAGAGGTTGGCCTGGTAGACCTCGCCGGCCGCGATGTGCGCGCGGATGCGGCGGACGGCCTCCGTGTACGCGGCCCTGTCCAGGGAGGAGGTCCACTCCCCCGGCTCCGGCCCCCGCCATCCGCCGGGCACCGGCGCGGGCACCGGCTCCGTCCGTACGTCCGCGAAGCGCGCGCAGGTCAGGCGGCCCTCGAAGTCCGCGCAGACGGCCCAGAAGCCGGTGGAGTCCAGGGCGGCCGGATCGCTGGTGACGTCGAGGAGCCCGGTGGCGACGCGGTCGCCGAAGCGGGCGAGAGGAGGGTGGTGGAGCACGTGGTCGAGTCTAGGTCGGGTGTCCGGGGAGCGACCTCGGGATGTCCCCGAGGGGGCCCCGAGCACCCGGTCCGCCGGGCGTACCGCAGCACGCTGCGCAAACGCGTTTTTGTGCTGGCCCGGGAATCCGCTAGAGTTCAACACGTCGCCGGGACGCGGAAGCGGACCGAAACGACAAGCGGACGTAGCTCAGTTGGTAGAGCGCAACCTTGCCAAGGTTGAGGTCGCGAGTTCGAGCCTCGTCGTCCGCTCG
>NZ_WWJT01000615.1 GCF_009865385.1 Streptomyces sp. SID486
GCCGCGGGGGCCGGCCACGGCCGTGCGGCGGCCGGCCGGCCGGGCACGGAGCGCCCGGCCGCCGTGCCGTCCGCGTTCTCCACGGCGTCCAGCAGCGCGGACGCCTTCAGCACGGTCTCGTCCTCCTCCGCCTGCGGGTCGGAGTCGAACAGCAGCGTGGCGCCCGCCCGTACGGTGGCGACGCCGCCCCGGATCTGGACGGTGCGCAGCGTGAGGGCGGTCTCCAGCCCGCCGTCGAAGCCGATCCGGCCGACCGCGCCGCCGTACCAGCGGCGCGGGCTGCGCTCGTGCTCCTCGACGAACGCGACGGCGGCGCGCTTGGGTGCCCCGGTGACCGTGACCGCCCACATGTGCGTCAGGAAGGCGTCCAGGGCGTCCCGGTCGGGCAGCAGCCGGCCGCGCACGTGGTCGACGGTGTGGATGAGCCGGGAGTACTGCTCGATCTGCCGGCGGGCCAGGACCTCGATGCTGCCGGGGACGCACACGCGGGCCTTGTCGTTGCGGTCCACGTCGGTGCACATCGTCAGCTCGGACTCCTCCTTGACGGAGCCGAGCAGGGTGCGGATCTGCTCGGCGTCCTCCAAGGGGTCCCGGCCGCGGGCGATGGTCCCGCTGATCGGGCAGGACTCGACGGTACGGGCCCGTGCGTCGAACCGTACGAACATCTCCGGCGAGGCCCCGACCAGGTGCTCGCCGTCGGCGAGGTTCATCAGCAGCCCGTACGGTGCCGGGTTGCGCTCGCGCAGCCGGCGGAAGACCCGTGAGGGCGGAGCGTCGGCGCGGCGGTGGAAGCTCTGCCCGGGCACCACCTCGAACAGGTCACCGGCGCGGAACCGCTCCTTGGCGCGGCGCACCAGCTCCGCGTACGCGCCGGGCGGGTGGTCCCGGGGGCCGGCCGGGTCGGTCGCCGGCCCGCAGGGCGCGAGGGGTGTGGCGCGGTCCAGGCCCTCGGTGCCGCGTCCCGCGTAGGAGAACTCGTAGCTGTCGAGGGTGGCGGTGCCGCGCTGCCGGTCGATCCACAGGATGCGGTCCGGCAGGTGCAGCACCAGGGTGCGGTCGTGCGGGTCGCGTTCCTGGTGCAGCGGGACGGGGTCGAAACCCAGGACGAGGTCGTAGCCGAACGCTCCGTACAGTCCCCACAGCCGGTCGTCCGGAGCGGCCAGCGCGGCGGTGAGGGCGCGCAGCACGGTGAACGCGGAGGGCCGGCGGGTGCGCTCCTCCTCGGCCACGGGCCGGGCCGCGCCCTGCCCGGTGAGAGCGGCCGTGATCGTGCCGGCGGCCTCGTCCAGGTGCACGCCGTGCGACGCCAGGGCGGCGGCCAGCGCGGGCAGCAGGACGCGCCCGCGGTCGTTCAGCGCGCGCAGCCGTACGCTCTCGTGGTCGGCGGTGACCTCGACGGGCGGGTCGACGTGGCCGACGTCGTGCGGCCGGTAGCGGCCGGGCTGGTCGACGCGGCCCGACAGCAGCAGTCCCCGCCGGGTGTCCAGGGCGTCTTCCAGGCGGGCCAGTTCGGCCTCGGCCCGCTCCGGGTCCAGCGGCTCGCTCCGGCGGGTCACGTGCAGGCCGACCGGGGTCGTCCACCGGTGTGTGGTTGCCGTCATCGTCATGTCCTTCTGCGTCGGTACGCCGACAGGTGCGGGGCCGGGTGCGAGGCCGGGTGCGGGTGCGGGGCGGGGCGGGTTCAACCCCGGCCGTCCGGACGGGATCGGCGGTGCCGGGCCAGGACGCGGTCCACGAGCAGGCCGGCGGCGCCGGTGTAGTGCTCCGGCGCGCACAGGGCGTGCAGCGACTCCGCGTCGTGCCGTCCGGCGAGTTCGGGTGCCTCGGCCAGGACGTCCGCGAGGTGGCGCCCCTCGGTCGCGGCGCGCGCGGAGGCGGTGGAGACGACGGCCTTGGCCCCGGCCCGGCCGAGGAGGGGCGAGAGGGCGGCGGCGAGCCGTTCGGAGACCACCAGGCCCCGGGTGAGGCCGAGGTTGGCGTGCATCCGGCCGGCGTGCACGCACAGGCCCTCGGCCAGCTCGGCAGCGGTGTGCGCGGCGCCGCCGGCCAGCCTGAGGGCGGCGCGCAGCGGCTCCCACTCGGCGTGCCAGGCACCGGCGGGCCGCTCGTCGTCGGTGACCGCCGCCTGGGCGAGCGTGCCGGACAGCCCCGGCAACCGGTAGGCGGCGGAACGGATCAGGGCGGCCAGGGCGGGGTTGCGCTTGTGCGGCATGGCGGAGGACGCGCCCCGGCCCTCGGCGCCCGGCTCGGACACCTCCGCCGTCTCGGTGCGCGACAGCAGCTGGACGTCGGCGGCGAAGGTGCCGAGGGCCGCTCCGGTCACGGTGAGCGCGGACGCCAGGTCGGCCAGAGGAGTGCGCACGGTGTGCCAGGGCACCACCGGTTCGGCGAGGCCGAGTTCCGCCGCGTACGCGGCGGGCAGCCGCCGGGCGTACCGGTCCAGTCCGTCCCCGGTCAGGCCCGCGACGACGTGCGCGTACTCCAGGTAGCCGGCCATCGTGCCGGCCGCACCGCCGAGTTGCACCGGCAGGCCGTCGGCCCGGACCCGGCGCAGCCGTTCGGCGGCGTCCAGGACGCCCTGGAGCCAGCCGGCCGCTTTGAGGCCGAAGGTGGTGGGCACGGCGTGCTGGCCGAGGGTGCGCGCGGCCATGGGCGTGTCCCGGTGCCGCTCGGCCAGCGCGGCCAACGCGTCCGCCGTGCGGTCCAGGTCGGCGAGGATCAGCTCCGCGGTGCGGGCCGCGACCAGCATCAGGCCGGTGTCCAGGACGTCCTGGCTGGTGGAACCCTGGTGCACGAAGTGCGCGGCGTCGGCGTCCCCGGCCGCCACGGCCTCGGCCAGTGCCCGGACCAGGGGGACCACGGGGTTGGCGGCGGCCCGTGCGGCCAGCGCGAGGGCGCGCGCGTCGAACCGCTCCGCCCGCGCGACGGACGTGATGACGGCGGCCGCCCGCCCGGGCACGGTGCC
>NZ_WWJT01000063.1 GCF_009865385.1 Streptomyces sp. SID486
TGGCGCCGGCCGCCACCAGGGCGCACGCGCCCAGCGCGGCCCCCAGCACGACGGCCCGCCGCCCGCCCCTCACCCCGTCAGCCGGATGCTTCCCGTGCGTCATGGATCCTCCCCCTGAGCCCGCTGCACCGCGCGGCGGCGGCCGCGGTGCGGCGGACCTCGCGCGTTCGACCGGGCCTGTATACCGTCCGGTGGGTCTCGCCGACCAGAAGCGGGAGGCGACGAGTTCAGCGGGGAAGGCGCGGGCAACCGCCGCGGCGGGAGGGGCGGTTCAGGCCATGGCCACCGGCTCACCCGAAGCGGAGGCGGAGGTGGAGGTGGAGGTCGGGGTGGAGACGGCGAGCAGTGAGTCGTCCTCCGGCCGGGCCCCGGAGAGGCGGTGGCGGGCGGCGATCAGGGCCATGTCGATGTCCCGGGTGCCGGTGGCCACGCACAGGGTGTAGGAGATGTCCGCAAGCCGCTGCCGGGCCTGGGGGGTGCTCTCCTCGGCCCCGAGCAGAGTGAGGGCCTCGTACTGGGCGATGAGGTCCTTCAGTACCGCGGGGTGTGCCATCAGCATTGCGTTCCGCCTCCCTGGCGCGTCGCCGATCTACCAAATCGCAGCGCGAATACCCGCGTGGACGCCGGGCATGCCCCGTTCCCGGCCTCTACCGGGGAGCGCTCCCCGACGCACCCCCTGGCGGTGCGGGCCGGGCGCGCCGGCGCCGGGCTGTCACCCGGTCGGGTGCTCTCCGGGCGGTGTCCGTCCGATGCGGGCATGTTGCCGTGACCTTTCCGTGATCATGCCCTTGTGAGTCTGCAACGTCGAAGTGTCCTGAGCCGCCGCGTCGTTCCGGCCGTGCTCGGCACCCTCAGTGTCCTGTCCCTGCTGTCCGCCCTGCCCGCCGCCGCGCAGCCGGCGCACCCCGAGGACCGGTCGGCCGCGCCGCCGCCCCGGCC
>NZ_WWJT01000616.1 GCF_009865385.1 Streptomyces sp. SID486
CCACAGCGGCGGGAAGTTGCCCACCTGGTAGCCGCCCTCCCCCAGGTCCCAGGGTTCGGCGATCAGCTTGACCCGGCTGATCACCGGGTCCTGCTGGATCAGGTCGAAGAACGCCGAGAGCCGGTCCACCTCGTGGAACTGCCGGGCCAGGGTGGCCGCGAGGTCGAAGCGGAAGCCGTCGACGTGCATCTCGGTCACCCAGTACCGCAGCGAGTCCATGATCAGCTGGAGTACGTAGGGGTGCCGCATCAGCAGGCTGTTGCCGGTGCCGGTGGTGTCGTAGTAGTGCTCCCAGTCGCCGTCGACCAGGCGGTAGTAGGAGGCGTTGTCGATGCCCCGGAACGACAGGGTGGGGCCCAGCTCGTTGCCCTCGGCGGTGTGGTTGTAGACCACGTCGAGGATGACTTCGAGGCCGGCCGCGTGCAGCGCCTTCACCATCGACTTGAACTCGTCGACCTGCTCGCCGCGGGTGCCGAAGGCGGCGTAGGCGTTGTGCGGGGCGAAGAAGCCGATCGTGTTGTAGCCCCAGTAGTTGGACAGGCCGCGGTCCTGGAGCACGCCGTCCTGCACGAACTGGTGCACCGGCATCAGCTCGACCGCGGTCACCCCGAGCGAGGTGAGGTGCTCGGTCACGGCGGGGTGCGCGAGGCCGGCGTAGGTGCCGCGCAGCCTCTCGGGGACGTCGGGGTGGGTACGGGTGAGGCCGCGGACGTGGGCCTCGTAGATCACCGACTCCGCGTACGGCGTCCTCGGCGGGCGGTCGTCGCCCCAGTCGAAGGACGGGTCGGTGACCACGCCCAGCATGGAGTGGCCCGCGCTGTCGGCCGGGGCGGGCCCGTCCGGGGCGCGCTCGTACAGGGAGGCGTGGTTGTCGATCTGGCCGTCCACGGCACGCGCGTAGGGGTCGAGCAGCAGCTTCGCCGGGTTGCAGCGGTGTCCGAGAGAGGGCTGCCAGGGGCCGTGCACCCGGTAGCCGTAGCGCCGGCCGGGGCCGACGCCGGGCAGGTAGGCGTGCCAGACGAACCCGTCGACCTCGTGCATCCGGACGGCGGTCTCGGCTCCCTTGTCGTCGACGAGGATCAGCTCGACCCGCTCGGCGACCTCGCTGAAGAGGGCGAAGTTGGTGCCCTGCCCGTCGCACGAGGCACCCAACGGGTAGGGGTGCCCGTTCCAGACGGGCACCCCTGCGCGCTTCTTGCGGGCGGTCACCGGCTGCCCTCCAGGGCGTCGTCACCGGCGGGCGCCTGCGCGGCCAGCGCGGCCACCCGCTCGACGCGGGGCACCGTGAGCCCCGTACGCAGCGTCGGTGCGGGGGCGAGCGGCACCAGGGGCACGCGTTCACCGCTGCGGGCGCGCTGGGAGAACCAGATGATCTTGCTGCCGGTGTCGGAGGCGCAGCACCCCCAGCCGTCGCTCATGGCGGCGATGTCCGCCAGGCAGGAGCGCAGGTCCTGGTCGGGGCGCAGATCCGGGTCGTCGTCACCGAAGGCGGTGATGAGGTGCTGGCCGTTCCACCACATCTCGATGGAGGTGTGCTTGTCCGTGGCGTGCGCGTCGATCGCCCGCAGCAGCAGTTCGGCGCCGCGGCAGACGGGATCCACGAGGTTCTCCAGATCCCAGTAGCGGAGATGGGCGGCCAGGATGCGGCTGACCTGTACCACCCGTTCCGGGCTGACTTCCACATCGAGGTGGTAGTAGCAGGGCACTGCGGTCTTCATCGTCGCTTGCTCCTCACCGGCGAAGCTCCCGCTCCCCTTGCCCCGTCCGGGAGGGATCCCGGACACACAGCGTGAGCGTTGATCGCTTCTGAGTCACCTCCACGGTGAGGGCACTACGCCATTCGTGCAACACGAGCGCCCGCCACCCACATTGGTTGAAGCTCCAACAAGACGCTGCGTCGCAGCGCGTGCACCATAAGTGAAAGCCTCGATCGCCGTAACGGTGCCGTGCCCACCCCTGCGCGGACACCACCCGACCGTCGGGAACGCGCCCAGTCGAGAGCGTGGAGGGTGAAGAGGGCGATGCTGCTACCCGCCAAGGCCGAAGTGGCCCGGCAGTTGCGGCGTTACCGGGCGTGGGAGCGCGTGATGCTCGCCTCGCCTCACGACCGCACGGTCCGGGCCACTTTCGAGGACTCGGGGTACACCCTGTGCGTGCTGATGGGCAAACGCTGCGCCCGCGAGGCCGCGGACGCCGCCGAGCGCTATCTCCGCACGAACCTGGTCACCTATCTGCGTGAGCAGGACGCACGGCCACAGCCTCGTCGCGCGGCCAGAAGAGCGCCGCCGTCGGAGCGGCGTTCCACGGCGCCAAGCCCCTGACCTGGCACCGTACAAGGCGTTCCCCTCGGACCGGCTCACATCGGTCCGACTATCGGATCGCGAAGCCGGGCCGGGTGCCCGGCTTCGCGCACGGCGGAGGTGAGATACATGCGCAGGACCCCGGCCATCGGCCGTGTACCGGTACGCGACGTCCGGCCGGCCGTGGAGTGCGGCAGGCGCCCGGCCAAAGCGGTGGCCGGGGAGACCTTCGAGGTCACGGCCACCGTGTTCCGTGAAGGGCATGACGCCGTGGGCGCGAACGTGGTCCTGCGCGATCCGAAGGGCCGCCGCGGCCCGTGGACACCGATGCGGGAGCTGTCCCCCGGAAGCGACCTGTGGGGGGCCGAGGTCACCCCGGACGCGACCGGCCGCTGGACCTTCCGGGTGGAGGCGTGGAGCGACCCGCTGGCGACCTGGCGGCACGTCGCGTCCGTGAAGGTGCCGGCCGGGATCGACACCGGTCTGGTGCTGGAGGAGGGTGCCGAGCTGTACGAGCGGGCCGCCGCCGGAGTGCCCAGGGGACCCGAGCGCGATCTGGTGTCGGCCGCGGCGCGGGCCCTCGGCGACGACTCCCTGTCGGTGCACCACCGGCTGAAGGCGGCGCTGTCGCCGGAGGTGGCGGCGGTGCTGGACCGGTATCCGCTGCGGGAGCTGGTGACGGCCTCGGACCCGATGCCGCTGCTGGTGGAGCGCGAACGCGCCCTGTACGGCTCCTGGTACGAGTTCTTCCCGCGCTCGGAGGGCACCGCGCAGCGGCCGCACGGCACGTTCCGCACCGCCGCCCGCCGGCTCGAGGCGATCGCCGACATGGGCTTCGACGTCGTCTACCTGCCCCCGATCCACCCGATCGGCACCACGCACCGCAAGGGCCGCAACAACACCCTCACCGCCGGCCCCGACGACGTCGGCGTGCCCTGGGCGATCGGCTCGCCCGAGGGCGGCCACGACGCCGTCCACCCCGCCCTCGGCACGCTCGAGGACTTCGACCACTTCGTCGCCGAGGCACGCGCCCTGGGCCTTGAGGTGGC
>NZ_WWJT01000617.1 GCF_009865385.1 Streptomyces sp. SID486
GCCAGGGTCGTTTCCAGGCGTGCCAGGGTCGTTCCCTGGTCGATGAGCGAGCCGCGTGGCACGGGTGGCGTGCGGACTCCACCGCACACCCGCCCGGGCGCTCGCGGTGAAACAGGCAGGTCAGGAAGGTGAAACAGGTAGGTCAGGAACCAGTACTCAGCGCGGCTCGCTTCGGCCGGGTGCGGCGACGGACGGTCGGCATCGCGGCGCGTGGCCGCAACGCACGCACGACGTGGCGCGGCGGGTGGCGCGCTGGGCTTCCGCCTCGGCCGCCGTACCGACGACCCCCTGCTGACACCCCGTCGACCGGTGTGCGAAGCTGCCGATCACGAAGGAGGGGTCGTGGCGGTGGGGCGGGAGCGTACGGCGGGCGGGCGACGGCGGCACAGCGCGACCGGCGCCGCACAGGCCGCGCTGACGGTGCTGGTGGTGTGCGGACTGGTCCTGGGAGCACTGCTGCTGCACCCCGACAGGGGCCTGTTCGCCAAGGGCCGCGGACCTCTCGGCGGAAACCCCGTCCTCGTGGTCGGCCTCGCCCTGCTGTCGCTCCTCGGCTGCCTGGCGCTGCGCGAGAAGTACCGGAAGCAGGTGGGCGCTGCCCGCGAACTCACCCCGGTGGAACAGCGGATGGTCGACGGCGTGAGCCGCGTCCTGACGGCCACGTCGCTGGTCGTCCCGCTGCTCGTCATCGTCCTGCACCGGTTCGGTTCCGCCGGTGACGGCGGCTCCGGAAGCGGCCACGAGTCGTCACCGCGCCCCAGTCGGCAGCCGGACCCGGTGCCCACCGTGCCACCGGCACAGCCTGCCGGCCACGGCGGCCACGGTGTGCGCTTGGGGCTGACGCACGTCCTGCTCGGGCTCGGCATCGCCCTGCTCGTCGTGGTCGTCGTGATCGCCGGGCTGCGCCTGTGGCGGTATCCGCACCGGCCTGCGCCGCCCGAGGCCCCGGCGGCGTACGCGACGCTCGACGACGAACGGGAACGCCTGGCCCAGGCCGCGGACTCCGGACGCCGTGCCCTGCTGGACGGCACCGACGCCCGCACAGCGGTCATCGCCTGCTATGCCGCCATGGAGGAGTCGCTCGCCCACTCCGGCGTGTCCCGGCGTGCCTCGGACACCCCGCAGGACCTGCTGGAGCGAGCCGTCGCCGGGGGCTTGCCCGCTGGGGCGGCCGCCGCCGCGCTCACCGCGCTGTTCCGTGAGGCCCGCTACTCCAGGCACCCGATGGACGACAGCCACCGCGACCGGGCCGCGGCCGCACTCGCCGAGATCGCCGGTACCGCCGGGACCCCGGGGACGAGCGGAAGCCCGGGGACGAGCGAGACCTCAGGGACGAGCGGAAGCCCGGGGACGAGCGGGACCTCAGGGACGAGCGGGATGACCGGGACCGCCGACGGCTTACGCGCGGGAACGTCTGGGCCCGAGGCCGCGAGGGGTGCCGGATGAGGGCGCCCGACCGGATCCGGGGCGTCGCGAACTCCGTGCTGCCCGCGCCCGGTTCGGTACGCCACTCGCTGGCCGTCCTGGGCACCGTCGCGGTCGCGGCCGACGTGCTGCTCGCCCTGACCGACGGTGTCGCCGCGGCCGCCACCGGCTTCGCCGTCATCACCGCGGTCGTACTGGCCCTGGGCCGCTATGCCGCGGGCGCCGCCGCCCGGGACAGCGGCTATCGCAAGCCGGTACGCCTGCTGGACGGCCGGGCCCCGGCGCTCGGTGCGTGGCGGCGCATGGTGGCCAAGACCCTCGCCGACGACGGCGAAGCGCGCTTCGACACCGTGATGCGGCCGCAGTTGCAGCGTTTGTTCGCCGCCCGGCTGGCCGAACGGCACGGCGTGGCGATGTATCGGAACCCGCAGCGGGCCCGGGCACTGGTCGGAGCCGAGCTGTGGCCGTGGATCGACCCGCAGGTGGCCGCTCCGCGCCCCGCTCTCCCCGAGCCAGTCCTGCGCTCCCTGCTCGACCGACTGGAAGCCCTGTGACCGGTGGCGCTGCGGCCGGCCCCGCAGCCCGCGCATCCCGACCCCGCCCTGTGAGGAACCGACCGTGACCAGCCCGCGCCCCACCCCCGACCACGCAAGCCTGACTCCCCGGCAGGCGGGCGAAAGAGCCGCGGCGGTGCTCGACGAGATCCGCAAGGCCGTGGTCGGCAAGGCGGAGCCGCTGGCGCTGGTGATGCTAGGCGTCCTCGCCGGCGGCCACGTGCTCATCGAGGACCTGCCGGGACTCGGGAAGACGCTGCTGGCGCGCTCCTTCGCCACCACTCTCGGCCTGGACTTCCGCCGTATCCAGTTCACACCCGACCTGCTGCCCTCCGACGTCACGGGAGCCCCGTTCTACGACCAGCGGACGGCCGACATGGTCTTCAGGGCCGGCCCGGTCTTCACCCACCTGCTGCTCGCCGACGAGATCAACCGCACGCCGCCCAAGACCCAGGCCGCGCTGCTGGAGGCGATGGCGGAGTCCCAGGTGTCCATCGACGGAAGCACCCGGGCGCTGCCGGAGCCCTTCGTGGTCGTCGCCACTGCCAACCCCATCGAGTACGAGGGCACGTACACCCTGCCCGAGGCCCAGCTCGACCGGTTCCTGCTGCGGGTTCGCATGGGCTATCTGGCGGCGTCCGAGGAGGCGGCCCTGTTGCGGGCGCGTGTCGATAGGGCCGCACCCGAGGCTGTGCTGCGCACGCTCAGCGATCCGGACGAGGTGTTGGCCATGCGGGCCGCCGTCGAACGCGTCGAGGTGGACGACGACCTGCTGGAGTACGTCGTCGCGCTGGTCCGCGCCACCCGCGACCACCCGCACATCCAGGTCGGCGCCTCTCCGCGCGGCGGTCTGGCCCTGACGCAGCTCGCCCGCGCCCGTGCCGTTCTGGACCTGCGGGACTACGTGACCCCGGAGGACGTCAAGTCCGTGGCGGTGCCGGCCCTCGCGCACCGCGTCACCCTCAAGCCGGAGCTGTGGGTCCGGCAGATCGACGGCGACGACGTCATACGCGAGATCGTGCAGTCCGTACCCGCTCCGCAGACCTTGCCGCGCCCGCCGATCGCGTCATGACGGAGCCCCTGCCGCCCGGCGCCGCGCCCGCCGACCGCGCCACGACGAAGCCCTTACCGAACCGCACCACGGCCGCCGACCGCATCACCACGAAACCCGTACCGAACCGCACCACGGCCGCCGACCGCATCACCACGAAACCCGTACCGAACCGCACCACGGCCGTAGCCGTTCAGCGGTCCCTGGACGGCCGCCACGACGTGGCCGCCCAGCCCCCGCCGCCGCCTCCGCCCGGCTGGCGAACCGGTGAACGTACCTTGCGACTGGGCACGTTGGCCGTCGTCGCGCTCACCGCCGCGTCGGTCACCGGGCGTCCCTGGGTACTTGCTCTCGCCGCCGTGCCCCTGGTGCTGCTCGCCCTCGCCCTGCCGAGCGGGCCGCGCCCGGAGGTGGTGACGGCCGAGGCCGAGGTGGGGCCGCGGCGGTGCTTCGAGGGTGAACACGTGACGGTGCGGATCACGGTGTCCTACGACGGTGAGGCCGGCCGCCTGGACCCCGGCGTCACCCTCGGTCACGGGGTCCGGCTCGACGATCTCGCGGTCGACACCCACCACGTCGACCTGGTCCTGACCGCGCAGCGCTGGGGCAGCTGGACGCTCGGCACGGTCGACGTCGACGTCTACGATCGCGGGGGGCTGGCCCGGCGCACGGTCCGGGTCGAACTCGGTGAGATCGCCGTCTTCCCGCTGCCCGGACATGCCGGCCTCACGCCCATACCGGTCCGGCTGCCGCAACGGCTCGGCGAGCACACCGCCGAGCAGCGCGGCGAGGGCGTCGAGGTCACCGGCGTACACCCGTACGTGCGCGGCGAGCGGCAGCGGCGGATCCACTGGCCGGCCACCACCCGGCGCGGTGCCGTGCAGGTCCACCAGTTCGCCGCGGAGCGCACCGCCGACACCGTGGTGCTGCTGGACGTGCTCGCCGACGTCGTCGACCCGGTCACCGGCGCGTCCTCGCTCGACGAGACCTTCCGGGCCGCTGCCGGACTGGTCCGCGCCTACCTGCGTACCCACGACCGGGTCGGCGTCGTGTCGGTCGGCGGGAGGACCCGGTGGCTGCAACCGGGCGGCGGCCAGGGGTACTTCTACCGCATCGTCGAAAGTGTGCTGGAGGTCCGCAAGGACCTCGCGTACCGCACGGAGGGACTCAGCCTGCTGCCCCCACGCGCGCTGCCCGAAGGAGCGCTGGTGTACGTCATCACACCGCTGACCGATCAGCGGATCTTCGACGTTCTGCACCAGGTGCGCGGACGGGCCAACCCGATGGTCGTGGTCGAGATCCCCTCTGGTGAGCCCGGTCTGGAACCGGGTGACAGCGAGGGCGAACTCGCGCTGCGGCTGTGGCGCGCCGACCGCGACGCCATGCGCTTCGCCCTGGTGGAACGCGGTGTCGCGGTCGTCGCCCACCGGCCCGGCGAGACCCTCGACCTCGCCCTCGCGCCGCTGCTGCGCACCCGCATCCACGGGGGGACCCGATGACCACCTCCCCCGCCCCGCACGTCCGGCCGGGCACGGGGCCGGCCGACAGCCGAGCCGCCCTGCTCCTCAGACGTCTCACCTCCCGCATCACGGACCGCTTGCTCGGCACGGCGCTCGCCGTCGCCGCCTGCGACCCGCCGGCCGTCCCACAGGCGACGCCGCTGGTGAGGGTGCTGGTCCTGGGGGCCACGGCGGCCGCGTGGTGGGCCGCTCCGATGGTCGACGCGCGCCCCGTCCTGACCTCCGTGCGCTGGCGGACCTTCGCGGCCCGTTACCGGACGACCGTGCTCCCGGCGGCGGCGATAGCGGTCGCGGCCCTCACCGATCCCGCGGTCTGGCTGGTCGCCTGCATCGGCGCCCTGCTCCTCGCCTACCTGCTCGTCACCGATGCGTGGACAGCCGGTGTCACCGCCCCGCCCGGCCGCCCGCGGGCGACACCCGCGCTGACAGCCGCCGCCGCGAGCACGGTGGTACTGATGGCCGCCCAGGCACCGGTCGCCGGCACCTCATGGGCACGTCTGCCCGCCTCGCTCGCCGTCGTCGCGACCACGGTCTGCCTGGTACTGGCGCTGCGCACCCGCCGCAGGCCGCCCGGCTGACCGCCGAGACCGCACCGGAATGGGCTGGCAACGGGCCGCGAATGGACCGGGTGCAGCGGCCCCACGGTCATAGCAGGTGCGGAGGGTTCCGCTGCTGATCCCGCGAGGCCGCTGCAGCACACACGTACCCTGCGGTACGTCCGATGCGCCGGATCCGTCCCACACCACTTCGGCAGGGTGCCTTTCACACCAGTGGGGCCCGGCCGTGTCCGGCCGGGCCCCACTCACCGTTCGCGCACGGCATGTCCCGTGCGCCGGATGCCTTTCGTCTACCAGCGGTACCAGCGGCCCCTACGGCCGCCGCTGTCCGCGGAACGGACGACGAAGCCCAGCAGCCACACGACGAGCACGATCACCGCGATCCACCACAGTGCCTTCAGCGCGAAACCCGCACCGAAGAGGATCAGAGCCAGCAGAAGAACCAGAAGCAGGGGAACCAT
>NZ_WWJT01000618.1 GCF_009865385.1 Streptomyces sp. SID486
GTCTCGCACGCCTTCCACTCGCCGCTGATGGAGCCGATGCTGGCCGACTTCGCCGAGGCCGCCGCCCGCTGCTCCTTCGAGGCGCCGCGCATCCCGATCGTCTCCACCCTCACCGGTGCCCTCGTCGACACCGGCCGGCCGGCCGACGCGGGCCACTGGGTCGAGCACGTCCGCCGCCCCGTCCGCTTCGCCGCCGCCCTCACCGCCCTGTACGGACACGGCGTGCGGGCCTTCCTCGAAGTCGGCCCCGACGCGGCCCTCACCGCCCTGGCCGCGGACTGCGTGCCCGAGGACGTCGTGACCCTCGCCGCACTGCGCCGCGACGGCGACGAGGAACGCGACCTGGTCACGGCCGTGGCCCGGCTGCACGCGGCCGGCACCGCCGTGGACTGGTCGGCGTTCTTCGCCCCGCACGGCGCCCGGCGCACCGGTCTGCCCACCTACGCCTTCCAGCGTGAACGCCTCTGGCTGGAGGCCGGCGCCGGCGGCGGGGACGCCGACGGCCTGGGCCAGCGCGCCACCGGCCATCCGCTGCTGACCGCCACGACCGAACTGCCCGACAGCGGGGGAGCGGTCCTCACCGGCCGGCTCTCCCGGGCCTCCCACCCGTGGCTCGCCGACCACGCCGTGCACGGCACGGTGCTGCTGCCCGGCACCGCCTTCGTCGAGATGGCACTGAAGGCGGCGGAACGCACCGGCTGCGACACCGTCGAGGAACTCACCCTGCACGCCCCGCTGATCCTGCCCGAGCAGGGCGCGCTGGCCGTACAGGTCGCCGTCGGCGGGGAACGCGACGGACGGCGGGAGCTGACCGTGTGGTCCCGCCGGGCCGACACCGCCGACGCCCCCTGGACCCGCAACGCGGCCGGCGCGGTGTCCGGCGCACCGGAGGCGGCCCCGGCCCTTGCCCTGACCGACTGGCCGCCGCGGGACGCCGAACCCGTCGACCTGGACGGCCTCTACCCCGGCCTGGCCCGCACCGGCTACGGCTACGGCGAGGTGTTCCAGGGCCTGCGCGCCATGTGGCGCCGTGGCGAGGAGCTGTTCGCCGAGGCGGCCCTGCCCGAGAGCGCCCGGGCCACCGCCGCGGCGTTCGGCGTGCACCCGGCGCTCCTGGACGCGGCCCTGCACGTCAACCTGCTGGACCTCCCCGGCGGCCAGGCGGTGCTGCCGTTCGCCTGGGGCGGTGTCACCCTGCACGCGGGCGGCACCGACACCCTGCGCCTGCACCTGTCCCCGTCCGGACCCGACGCCGTCACCCTCACCCTCGCCGACGCCACCGGCGCGCCGGTCGCGACGGTGCGCAGCCTCGTGGCCCGGCCCGTCTCCGCCGAGCAGCTCGCCGGCGACGGCGACGACCCGCTGTACCGGGTGGACCTCGTCCCGGCGCCCGTCC
>NZ_WWJT01000619.1 GCF_009865385.1 Streptomyces sp. SID486
CGCGGCCCGCTGTCCGGCGCCGGCCGGCCGCCGCCGTCGGGGCCACCGCCGTCGGGTCCGCCGCCGTCGGGTCCGCCGCCGTCGGGACCGGCGTCGCCGGGGCCGCCGACCTCGGGAACAGCGTCGTCGGGGCCGCCGTCGTCGGGGCCGCCGCCGGGACCGCCGCCGTCGGGACCGCCGCCGTCGGGGCCGTCGGGTCCGGGATCGTCGTCGTCCTCGCCGGAGTGCTCCCTGAGCGTCTCGTCCAGCTTGTCCTCGTCCAGCCCCGGCGCGTCGAACGGGTTCCGGCGGCGCCGGTGGGGCAGCGCCAGCAGAGCCGCCTGCCGCACGTCCTCGGCGAGCACATCGGTCCGCCCGGCCCACGCGGCCAGCGCGGTGGCGGTCCGCGCCATCACGATGTCGGCGCGCATGCCGTCCACCTCGAAGGCCGCGCAGGTCGCCGCTATCCGCCGCAGCGCGCCGTCACCGAGCCGCACCCGCGGCAGCAGTTCCCGCGCCGCGGCGACGCGCTCTCGCAGGGCCGCCTCCTCGGCGGCCCAGCGCGCCGCGAAGCCGTCCGGGTCGGCGTCGTAGGCCAGCCGCCGCTTGACGACCTCCACGCGCTGGTCGGGCTCGCGGGACGCGGCCACCTCCACGGTCAGACCGAACCGGTCCAGCAACTGGGGGCGCAGCTCGCCCTCTTCCGGGTTCATGGTGCCCACGAGCAGGAAGCGGGCGGCGTGCCGCACGGACACACCCTCGCGTTCCACGTACGAGGCCCCCATCGCCGCAGCGTCCAGCAGCAGGTCCACCAGGTGGTCGTGGAGGAGGTTGACCTCGTCGACGTACAGGATGCCGCGGTGCGCGTCGGCCAGCAGGCCCGGCTCGAACGCCTTCACGCCCTCGGCGAGCGCCCGCTCGATGTCCAGAGCGCCGACGAGCCGGTCCTCGGAGGCGCCGACGGGCAGCTCGACCATCCGTGCGGGGCGTTCGCCGCCGCTGCCGGTCTCGTGCGGCCCGTCCGGGCACGCGGGGTCGGGGGACGCCGGATCACACGAGAACCGGCACCCGGGCACGACGGCCACCGGCGGCAGCAGCGCCGACAGCGCCCGTACCGCCGTGGACTTCGCGGTGCCCTTCTCGCCGCGCACCAGCACCCCGCCGACGGCCGGCGACACGGCGTTCAGCAGCAGCGCGAGCCGCAGGTCGTCCTGGCCGACAACGGCCGTGAACGGAAAGGGGTTTGTCACTGGTGGCCCTCCATGTCGCCTTCCGGTTCCGAAAAGGTGGCCCGCGGGCGCTCCGGCGCGTGTGCGGCCGGCTCCGTCCGCGGTTCTCGGACGGTCAGTGGTCCTCGGTCGGTCAGCGGTACACGCTTCGTCCACGGTCCCCG
>NZ_WWJT01000620.1 GCF_009865385.1 Streptomyces sp. SID486
GTGGACATCACGGTGACGCCGCCGGCCAGGGCCAGGGCGCACTCGCCGGTGCGCAGCGCCTGCACCGCGAGGTGGAGGGCGACGAGGGAGGAGGAGCAGGCGGTGTCGACGGTGACGGCGGGCCCTTCGAGGCCCAGGGTGTAGGAGACGCGTCCGGAGGCGACGCTGCCGAGGTTGCCGTTGCCGAGGTAGCCCTCGACGCCGTCGGGGACCTCGGTGAGCCAGCTGCCGTAGTCGTGGTACATGACGCCCGCGTAGATGCCGGTGCGGCTGCCCTTGAGGGTGTGCGGGTCGATGCCGGCGCGTTCGAACGCCTCCCAGGCGGTCTCCAGCAGCAGCCGCTGCTGCGGGTCCATGGCGAGGGCCTCGCGCGGGCTGATGCCGAAGAAGCCGGGGTCGAAGTCCGCGGCGTCGTACAGGAAGCCGCCCTCGCGGACGTGGGTGCGGCCGGGGGCGTCGGGGTCGGGGTCGTAGATGGCCTCGACGTCCCAGCCGCGGTCGGCGGGGAAGTCGCCCACGGCGTCGGTGCCGGTGTCGACCAGTTGCCAGAGCTGCTCGGGCGAGCTGACTCCGCCGGGGTAGCGGCAGCTCATGGCGACGATCGCGACGGGCTCCTGCGCCGCCTCGGTGATCTCGGTCTGTCGCCGGCGCAGCCGCTCGTTCTCGAGCAATGACTCGCGCAGCGCCTCGACGATCTGCTCGACGGATGTGTCCACGGTCGGTGTCGCTCCCTGCTGGCTCGGCGGCGCTGGTGACGCGGTGGAGGGTGCGCCGGGTTCGGGGGTGGCCGGTGCCGGACGCGGCGCGTCGTCCGGCACCGGGGCGGCTCACCGGCCGCCGCTGCGGTCGAGTGCGGCGCGCACCAGGTCGGCCACGGCCATGGACTTGATGTCCAGGGCCTGGTCGGCGGGCTCGGGGGCCCGTTCGGACAGCTTCAGCAGGCTGTCGAGGAGACCGGCCTCGCGGATGCGGGCGACGGGGATGCGGGAGATCAGGCCGCGCAGTTCGTCGTCGTCGTGCGCGCCCGCGCCGTCCTCGTGTTCCCCGGTGGCGGGTGCGAGCCGCTCCAGGAGGTGGCCGGCGAGCGCCGCCGGGGTGGCGTAGTCGAAGATCAGTGTGGACGGCAGGCGCAGTCCGCTGACGGTGTTGAGCCGGTTGCGCAGTTCGACGGCGGCGAGCGAGTCGAAGCCGAGTTCGGTGAAGGCGCGGCGCGGCTCGACCGCGG
Source organism: Streptomyces sp. SID486 (assembly GCF_009865385.1). Classification (GTDB taxonomy): domain Bacteria; phylum Actinomycetota; class Actinomycetes; order Streptomycetales; family Streptomycetaceae; genus Streptomyces. The sequence goes on from NZ_WWJT01000620.1 coordinate 1,226, forward strand.
CCGGCCCGGCGTGGCCGAGGACGGCGGCCACCTCGGTGCGCACTGCTTCCAGCACGGTGTGTTCGTGGTCGGCGGCGGGGAGCGCGGCCAGTCGCTCGCCCAGGGTGCGGGGGCGGTCGCCGTGGTCCGGGCGGGCGGTGACGCCGGCCAGGGTGCGCAGTACGGCGGGGAGGTCGTCACCGCGCCTGCGCAGGGCGGCGGTGTCGAGCCGTACGGGCACCAGGGCGTGGCCGGTGCCGGTCACGGCGGCGTCGAACAGGTCCAGTGCCTCGTCCGGGTCGAGGGCGCCGATCCCGGAGCGTCCGATGCGCTGCGCGTCCGCCGCGTCCAGGCCGGCGCCCATGCCGCCGCCGGACCACAGGCCCCAGGCGAGGGAGGTGGCGGGCAGTCCGAGGGCGGCGCGGTGCGCGGCCAGGGCGTCCAGGAAGACGTTGGCGGCGGCGTAGTTGCCCTGGCCGGAGGCGTCGATGGTGCCGGCGGCGGAGGAGAACAGCACGAAGTGGGCGAGTCGCCGGTCCAGGGTGAGTTCGTGCAGGTGCCAGGCGGCGTCCGCCTTGGGCCGCAGCACGGTGTCCAGCCGGGCCGGGGTGAGGGAGGTGATCAGGCCGTCGTCGAGGACGCCCGCGGTGTGCACGACGCTGTCGACGGGGTGCGCGGTGAGCAGGGCGGCGAGTGCGGCGCGGTCGGCGACGTCGCAGGCGACGATCTCGGCTTCGGCGCCGAGGGCCGTCAGGTCGGCGCGCAGTCGCTCGGCGGCGGGCGCGTCGGGTCCGCGCCGGCCGGCCAGCACCAGACGGCGGACGCCGTGCCGTCCGGCCAGGTGGCGGGCGA
>NZ_WWJT01000621.1 GCF_009865385.1 Streptomyces sp. SID486
AGGGAGGAGGAGCAGGCGGTGTCGACGGTGACGACCGGGCCTTCGAGGCCGAAGGTGTAGGCGACGCGTCCGGAGGCGATGCTGGCGGCGCTGCCGTTGGCGAGGTAGCCGTCGAGGTCGTCGGGTACGGAGGTGAGGCGGGTGGCGTAGTCGTTGTACATCACGCCGGCGAACACGCCGGTACGGCTGCCGCGCAGGGTGGCCGGGACGATGCCGGCCCGCTCGATGGCCTCGTGGGAGGTCTCCAGCAGCAGTCGCTGCTGCGGGTCCGTGGCGAGGGCCTCGCGGGGGCTGATGCCGAAGAAGTCGGGGTCGAAGTCGGCGGCGTCGTGGAGGAATCCGCCGGTACGGGCGTAGGTCCTGCCGGGCCGGTCGGGGTCGGGGTCGTAGAGGGCGTCCACGTCCCAGCCCCGGTCGGACGGGAAGCCGGACACCGCGTCGGTGCCGGACGCGACCAGGTCCCACAGCTCCTCGGGAGTGGTGACGCCACCCGGGTAGCGGCAGCCGATGCCGACCACGGCGACGGGGCCGTGTGCGCGCTGCTCGTTCTCGCGCAGCCGTCGCCGTGCCTCCCGCAGTTCCGCGGTGGTCCGCTTGAGGTAGTCGAGCAGTTGCTCTTCGTTGTTCACCAGCGCGCCATCCGATCGAGATCGAAGTGAGGGCCTGGGCCGCGCGGATCGCCTCCGGACGGTTTCCGGTCCGCTTCCCCTCCGTTGTCGGAGGCTAGGCAGGGGGCGCCGACGCAAGACACCCCTACGGCCCCCAGGGGCCCGGCAGCCGGGTAAGGGGTCCCTGGGAACGCTCTCGTGCGGTGGGGGGGTGGGTGCGGGTC
>NZ_WWJT01000622.1 GCF_009865385.1 Streptomyces sp. SID486
GTGTGCCGCGGCCGGGCGCCGCACCGGCCGGCCGCCCGCGGCCCGGGACGAGCCGGCGCCGGGGCCTCGACGACCCGCCGGAGCCGCGGTGAAACCGATGCGGCTACCCGGATCACGCGGTCTCACACCTGTCCGGGACGGGAAATCTCCCGGGCGCCGAGGGTTGGCCGACTGCTTTGTCCAAGTGCGCGGAGGTGGGTTAACCTGCGGCGTATTTTTCTCATCATGCAAATCCGTGAACTGCGGAAATGCACACACCAACGGCCGGGCGGCAGTCTGCTCCCGGCCGCGGTTCCGAGTCCTCGCGGCGGGGGCTCCTGGGGAGCGGATCGAGGGTGCGCATGGCCGGCAAGGCGACCGGGACGACCGAGGCGGTTCCGGGCGACCACGAACTGAGAAGACTGCTCGCGGGTCTGACGGCGGTACGCGACGGGGACTTCGGCACCCGGCTGCCGGACGACTCCACCGGGCTCATGGGCGACATCGCCACCGTCTTCAACGGCATGGTCGACCAGTTGTCCGTGTTCACCTCGGAAGTCACGCGAGTGGCCCGCGAAGTGGGCACGGAGGGCACCCTCGGGGGCCAGGCGCAGGTGCCGGGTGTGTCCGGCACCTGGGCCGACCTGACCGACTCGGTCAACGCGATGGCGGGCAACCTCACCACCCAGGTCCGTGACATCGCGCAGGTCGCCACCGCCGTGGCCAAGGGCGACCTCTCCCAGAAGATCGACGTGCCCGCCCGCGGCGAGATCCTCCAGCTGAAGGAAACCGTCAACACGATGGTGGACCAGCTGTCCGCGTTCGCCGACGAGGTGACCCGGGTGGCCCGCGAGGTGGGCACCGAGGGCCGCCTCGGGGGACAGGCGCAGGTGCCCGGCGTCGCCGGCGTCTGGCGGGACCTGACGGACTCGGTCAACTTCATGGCCGGGAACCTGACGGCGCAGGTGCGCAACGTCGCCCAGGTG
>NZ_WWJT01000623.1 GCF_009865385.1 Streptomyces sp. SID486
CAACTCCGCAGCCATACCCAGCCACTGCGAACCCTGCCCCGGGAACACGAAGGCGACCCCGGTGCCGCGGCGGACGGTGCCCTCGACGAGGGCGGTGGTGGCGCGGCCGGAGACGAAGGACCGGAGTTCCCGCATCACCGTGGTGCGGTCGGGTGCCAGGACGACGGCGCGGTGGTCGAAGGCGGTCCGGGTGGTGGCGAGGGAGAGGGCCGTGTCGGCGGCCGTCGCCTCGGGGTGGGCCTCGGCGTGCTCCAGGAGGCGCGCGGCCTGGGGGCGCAGTGCCGCTGCGGACTTGGCCGACAGCACCCAGGGGACGGTCGGCAGGGCGGTCGGCGCCGGGGTGCCGGGGGTGTCGTCGTCGGTGTCGGCCTGCGGCACGGGGGGCTCTTCGACGATGGCGTGGGCGTTGGTTCCGCTGATGCCGAAGGAGGACACGCCGAATCGGCGTGGTTCCTCGGCCTCGGGCCACGGGGTGGTCTCGGTGAGGAGTTCGACGGCTCCGGTCGACCAGTCCACGTGGGGTGACGGCTGGTCCACGTGCAGGGTGCGCGGGAGCACACCGTGCCGCATGGCCAGCACCATCTTCATCAGCCCGGCCACACCGGCCGCGGCCTGGGTGTGCCCGATGTTGGACTTGACGGAGCCGAGCAGCAGCGGCTTGTCGGCGTCGCGTCCACGGCCGTAGGTGGCCAGGAGGGCCTGTGCCTCGATGGGGTCGCCGAGCTTCGTGCCGGTGCCGTGGGCCTCGACGGCGGCGACCTGGTCGGGGGAGAGTCCGGCGTCCGCGAGCGCGGCACGGATCACGCGCTGCTGGGAGGGGCCGTTGGGGGCGGACAGGCCGCTGCTGGCGCCGTCCTGGTTGACGGCCGTACCGCGTACGACGGCCAGTACCGGGTGTCCGTTGCGGCGGGCGTCGGAGAGGCGCTCCAGGAGGAGCATGCCGGCGCCCTCGGCCGGGGCGAAACCGTCGGCCGCGGCGGCGAACGGCTTGCAACGGCCGTCCGGGGCGAGTCCACGCTGCCGGCTGAAGCCGATGAAGGTGCCGGGGGTGGCCATGACCGTGACGCCGCCGGCGAGGGCGAGGGTGCACTCGCCGCGGCGCAGTGCCTGCACGGCGAGGTGCAGGGCGACCAGGGAGGAGGAGCACGCGGTGTCCACCGTGACGGCGGGGCCCTCCAGGCCGAGGGTGTAGGCGACGCGGCCGGACACGACGCTGATGGCGCTGCCGGTCACGAGGTGGCCCTCGACACCGTCGGCGGCCTCGTGGACGCGCGGTCCGTAGTCGGGCGCGACGGCGCCCGCGAAGACACCGGCCTGGCTGCCCTTGAGCGAGGCGGGGTCGATACCCGCGCGCTCGATGGCCTCCCAGGCGGTCTCCAGCAGCAGGCGCTGCTGCGGGTCCATCGCCGTCGCCTCACGCGGCGAGAT
>NZ_WWJT01000624.1 GCF_009865385.1 Streptomyces sp. SID486
CGGCCGCCGTGCTCGGGAGCGCGGGCCGGCCGCCGTGCTCGGGGGCGCGGGCCGTGGCGTGCGGCGACGCCCGGCCGCCCGCCGTGTCCGCCGGTCGGGGCACGGCGGGATGAGGCCCGGGGCGCGCTGCCGTAGCGTGAGGGAATGATCCGGTTCGAGCAGGTCACCAAGCGGTACCCGGACGGGACGACGGCCGTGGACGACCTCTCCTTCGAGGTGTCCGAGGGGGAGCTGGTCACTCTCGTCGGGCCGTCCGGCTGCGGCAAGACGACGACCATGATGATGGTGAACCGGCTCATCGAGCCGACCTCCGGCCGGATCCTGGTGGACGGCGAGGACATCGCGGCCGTCGACCCGGTGCAGCTGCGCCGCCGCATCGGCTACGTCATCCAGCAGGTCGGCCTCTTCCCCCACCGCACCGTCCTGGACAACACCGCGACCGTGCCCTCCTTGCTGGGCTGGAAGCGGGCGAAGGCGCGGGCCCGGGCGGCCGAGCTGCTGGAGCTGGTGGGGCTCGACCCGCACACGTACGGGCGGCGCTATCCGGAGCAGCTGTCCGGCGGGCAGCGGCAGCGGGTCGGCGTGGCCCGGGCGCTGGCCGCCGATCCGCCGGTGCTGCTGATGGACGAGCCGTTCGGCGCGGTCGACCCGGTGGTGCGCGAGCAGCTGCAGGACGAGTTCCTGCGCATGCAGGCCGCGGTGCGCAAGACGGTGCTGCTGGTCACGCACGACATCGAGGAAGCCGTCCGGCTCGGTGACCGCATCGCCGTCTACGGGGAGGGCCGTATCGAACAGTTCGACACGCCCGGCGCGGTGCTCGGGGCGCCCGCGAACGGGTACGTCGCCTCCTTCGTGGGCGCCGACCGCGGGCTGAAGCGGCTGTCGGTCACCGAGATCGAGCCGGACGACCTGGAGCAGCCGCCCGTGGCCCGGGTGGACGAGCCCGCCGAGCGGGCCGCGCGGCGGCTGCGCGCCGAGGGCGCGCGGTGGGCGGTGGTCCTGGACACGGGCGGCGACCTGCGCGGCTGGGTGGGCATCGACGAGCTGGCGGCGGGCGGTGCCGTCGGGGACCTGGTGCACCGGATGACCGCCTGGGTGCCGGTGGGCGCCCCGCTGAAGCAGGCGTTCGGGGTGATGCTCCAGCACGACGCCGGCTGGGTCGCCGTACTGGACGGCGCGCGGTTCCTCGGTGTGCTCACCCCGGCGAAGCTGCACGAGGCGCTGCGCCGTTCGGTGGACGCGGACGCGCAGGGTGTGGCGCGGGGGCAGGTCAGTTTCGACTCGGTGTCGGACGCCTGATCCGGTTCACTTCAGCAGGCCCTTGTCCTTCAGGTAGGCCCGGGCGACGTCGGCGGGCAGCCGGCGCCGGACATCGACCTGCTGGTTCAGCCGTGCGAGGTCCTCGGTCGTCAGGACGTCGTTGAGCTTGCCCAGCGCCTTCACCACGCGTGCGCTGCCCGCGCGGGAGCGGTTGACGACCGGGACGACGTAGTCGGCGTTCTGCAGATGCCGGTCGTCCGCCAGCAGGACCAGACCGAACCGGTCCAGGGTGGCGTCCGTGGTGGTGGTCAGCACCATCTGGTCCCGGCCGTCCTGCACGGCCAGTTTGGCCTGGGTGGTGCCGACGCCCTTGGGGTCGACCCCGGTGATGTCGATGCCGTACACCTTCTTCAGGCCGGGCGCGCAGTACGGCCGTTCCACGCACTCGTCACCGGCGGCGAGCCGCACCTTCAGCTTCGCGGCCCCCAGGTCGCTGAGGGTCCTGAGGCCGTGCGCGCGGGCGTAACCGGCGCTGACGGCGAAGGCGTTCTGGTCGACCGCGCGGCCGGGGGGAAGGACCGTGAGGCCGCGGGGTGCGGCGAGTTCGCGCAGAGCCTTCATGGTCGCGCCGAGATCGGGGGAGCCGACGGGTCTCGCGTCGGCGCCGTGCGTCTTGGCGTTGAGCCAGTCGGCGAACGTGGCCGCGTACTCCGGTACGACGTCGATCTGGCCGGACTCCAGGGCGGGTTCGTACAGCTCCCGGTTGGCGACCGTGAGGATAGAGGTGCGGTACCCGGCCTGGTCCAGCAGCTGCGCGTACATCTGGGCGAGCAGGTCGCTCTCGGTGAACCCGGCCGAGCCGACGGTGAGGTGGTGGCTGTCGCCGGGCGATGCGGTGACCGCGCCCCGGTTCTCCAGGGAGGGACCCGGGGAGCAGGCGGTGAGGGCGAGGAGCACGGCGGCTGACGCCCGGGCGCGGCCTCTCACCGGCCACCCCGGGCCCATCTCGGCGCCAGGCGTTCGGCGACCTCGAAGACCCCCTCGACGATCAGGGCGAACACGGCGACGAGGAGCGCGCCCGCGACCACCTGGGGGGTGCTGGCCAGGTTGAAGCCGGCGGTGATGATCCGGCCGAGGCCGCCGCCGCCCGCGAGCGCGGCGATGGTGGCGGTGGCGACGAGCTGGACGGCGGCGATCCGTACGCCGTTCAGCAGCAGCGGCAGTGCGAGGGGCAGCTCCACGCGGAACAGCACCTGCCGGCCCGTCATCCCCATCCCCCGGGCGGCCTGGACGACACCGCGGTCGACCTCGCGCATGCCGACGTAGGCGTTGGTCAGCAGGGGCGGCACGGCGAACAGGACCAGGGCGACCACCGTGGGTCCCTCGCCCCACCTGCCCACGGGGGTCAGCAGGAGCAGGACCAGGACGGCGAAGGTGGGCACGGCCCGGCCGACGTTGGACACGTTCACGGCGAGCGCGCCGCCCTTGCCGAGGTGGCCGAGGACGAGGGCGACGGGCAGGGCGATCAGGCAGCTGAGGACCAGGCAGACGACGGTGAGCAGGAGGTGCTGGAGCAGGCGGTGCCGGATGCCGTCGTCGCCCGGCCAGTGCGCGGGGTCGGTGAGCCAGTCCCAGCTCGCGGTGAGGGTGCTCATCCCCGGCCCGCCCTGGCCCAGGGCGTGATCAGCCGCTGCGCGCCGAGCAGGAGCAGGTCGGCGGCGACGGCGATCAGCACGCACAGCACGGACGCGGTGAGCACCTGGGCCTTGAAGTAGGTGTTCATGCCCGCGTAGATGAGGTTGCCGAGCCCGCCGAAGCCGACGATCGCACCGACCGTGACCAGGGAGACCGCCGAGACCGTGGCAATGCGCAGGCCGGCCATGGCGGCGGGCAGGGCGAGGGGGAGTTCCACGGTGAGCAGGAGGCGGACGGGGCCGTAGCCGAGGCCGCGTGCGGCCTGCCGGGTCTCCTCCGGGACCGCGCGCAGGCCCGCGAGGATGTTGCGCACCAGGAGGGTGAGCGAGTACAGCACCAGCCCGGCGACCACCAGGGTGGCCGAGAGGCCGTAGAGGGGCAGGAGCAGGGAGAACATCGCCAGCGACGGGATCGTGTAGAGGATCGTCGTCACGGCGAGGACGGGACCGGCCGCCCAGCCCCAGCGCCGGGCCGCCACCGCGAGCGGCAGCGCGATGACCAGGCCGATCAGGACGGACAGCAGCGTCAGCTGGAGGTGCTGGACCACCGCGTCGAGGAGGATCTGCCGACGCGTGCTCAGGTAGGCGCCGCAGATCCATTCGTTGCGCGCGAGGCAGTCGTCCGGGGGCGCGGTCACGGCTCCATTGCACCGGGCCGGGGGGCGGGTCGGCGCGCTGGGGTGACCCGTACGGGGGGGCGGGGCGGCGCGCCGGGT
>NZ_WWJT01000625.1 GCF_009865385.1 Streptomyces sp. SID486
GCGCTCCGCCCGCCGACCGCCGACGGCGCTCCGCGCCGACCCGGCCCTATGCCGACGTCGGCCGCATGGGCCGCATGCCGACGTGTGCCGCATGCCGACGTGGGCCGCGTGCCGACCTGGGCCGCATGCCGACGTGGGCGGCATGGGCCGCATGCCGACGTCGGTCCCATGGGCCGCATGCCGCTGTCGGCCGGGGATGCCGCTCCCTCGGCCTCAGCCCTCCGTCCCCTGCACCGCCCGGCCCACCGGCAGCAGTTCGCGGATGTCCGCCGGGAGCACCCCGGCCATGCGCTCGGTCAGCTCCGGGGCGAGGGCGGCGTCCAGTACCTCCATGACCGCGGCGGCGTCCCGCAGCGCCGTGTCCTCGTCGGTGCCGGCCCGCGCGGCGACGCGTCCGGCGAAGGTGGTCAGGCCGAACCGCTCGCCCGCGGCACCGGGGCCGTGGCCGGTGGCCGGGTCGGCCGCCTCCCGCATG
>NZ_WWJT01000064.1 GCF_009865385.1 Streptomyces sp. SID486
CGTGGTGGGCTGGGTTGGTGGGGTCGTGGTGGGGGCCGGGTCGGCAGGGCGGGGTGGGTCGGCTTGGCGGCGGGCGTGGAGGACAGGGTCGGTGGGGTCGCGGTCGGCCGGGGTCAGCAGGGCGTGGTGGGCCGGGGCGGCGGCGGACGTGGTGGGCCGGGTTGGTGGGAGCGTGGTCGGCCGGGGCGGCGGGGCGTGGTGGGCCGGGGCGGCGGGGTACACCGTCTTGGCCGGGGACGCCGATGGCCGGGTCCACTGTCGTGGACCCGGCCATCGGATCGTTCACGCCGCCGTGCGGGCGGCGGCCGGATCAGGCCTCGGGGGCCTCCGCGGCCACCGTCGCCTTACGGGCGCGGCGCGGCTTGGGCGCCGTCTCGGCACCCTCCCCGGCCGTCTCGGCGGCGGACGCCGCCGTCTTGCGGGTCCGGCGGCGCGGCTTGGCCTCCGGCTCCTCGGTGGCCTGCGCCGGAATCTCCGGAGCGGCCGCCTCGGCGACGGCCTTGCGGGTCCGTCGTGCCTTGGGCGCGGCGGCCGGCTCCCCGTCGGCCGCCTCCACGGCGACCGCCGCGGTCTTGCGGGTGCGGCGCGGCTTGGCCTCGACTGCCTCGGCCGTCTCCACGGCGGCCTCTGCGGTCGCGGCGGTCTTCCGCGTCCGGCGGGGCTTGGCCTCGGTGGCTTCGGCCGTGTCGGCGGCGGTCTCGGCGGCTGCCGCGGTCTTGCGGGTGCGGCGGGGCTTGGCCTCCGCTTCGGTGGCCTCCGGCGCGGTTGCCGCAGTCGCCTTGCGGGTCCGGCGCGGCTT
>NZ_WWJT01000626.1 GCF_009865385.1 Streptomyces sp. SID486
TCGCCCTCTACGAGCACAAGGTGTTCGTGCAGGGCGCGGTGTGGAACATCGACTCCTTCGACCAGTGGGGTGTGGAGCTGGGCAAGGTGCTCGCCAGGCGGATCGAACCCGCCCTCACCGAGGGCGCCGAGGTCCCCGGCCTGGACGCGTCGACGAAGGCGCTGGTCGCCCGGTACCGGGAGCTGCGCGGCCGAAGCTGAGCCGGGCCGCCGGAGCCGGGCCGGTGGCGCGCATCCGCCGGTGCCGGGCCGGTGGCGCCAAGGCTGTGGCGCGCATCCGCCGGTGCCGGGCCGGTGGCGCCAAGGCGGGCGCGCATCCGCCGGAGCCGGGCCGCTGGAGCCGGGCCGCTG
>NZ_WWJT01000627.1 GCF_009865385.1 Streptomyces sp. SID486
CGCAGGAGTACGTCCTCGATCTCCTCCACATGCGAGCAGTGCGACGCGTAATCCACCGCGACACGACGAGCCCGCACACCCTCCGCCTCGCAGGACGCCAAGAGTTCATCCAAGGCGTCGGCGTCACCGGAAACCACCACCAAAGCGGGGCCGTTGACCGCCGCGACCGCCAGCCGACCGTCCCACGACTGCAACCGCTCCTGCACGGCTTCGAGGGCCAGGGAGACGGACACCAT
>NZ_WWJT01000628.1 GCF_009865385.1 Streptomyces sp. SID486
TTGCAGGCGTGGGACGGCCGACTCGCGGTCGCAGCCGTCAACGGCCCCGCCGTGGTCGTCGTTTCCGGTGACGCGGACGCTCTCGATGAACTCCTGGCGAGTTGCGAGGCGGAGGGTGTGCGGGCGCGTCGTGTCGCGGTGGATTACGCGTCGCACTGCTCGCATGTGGAGGAGATCGAGGACGTACTCCTGCGCGACCTGGCAGGGGTCGCTCCGCAGGCCGCTTCGGTGCCGTTCTACTCCACGGTGACGGCCGGGGTGTTGGACACGACCGGTCTGGACGCGGGCTACTGGTACCGCAATCTCCGTCAGACGGTTCGCTTCGCCGACACCGTGCGGACCCTTCTCGATGACGGTTTCCGTCTGTTCATCGAGTCGAGTGCGCATCCGGTGCTGACGATGGGTGTCGAGCAGACGGCAGAGGAGCACCTCGACACGCCTATATCCGCCGTCGGTTCGCTGCGTCGCGACGAAGGTGGCATGGAGCGGCTCGTCACGTCGGTGGCGGAGGCGTTCGTCGGGGGTGCGGCCGTCGACTGGACGGCGGTGTTCAAGGGCACGGGCGCTCAACGCGTCGACCTGCCCACCTACGCCTTCCAGCACCAGCACTACTGGATCGAACCCGACACCGCCCGACAGGGGGATGTCGCGTCGGCCGGTCTGTCCTCGGCCGATCACCCGTTGCTGGGCGCGGCTGTCACGCTGCCCGCCTCCGATGGGGCGCTGCTGACGGGCCGGCTGTCCCTGCGCACCCACCCCTGGCTCGCCGAACATGCCGTACAGGGAACGCCGTTGCTCGCGGCTTCCGTCTTCGTCGAGCTGGCGCTGCGGGCCGGTGAGACCGTCGGCTGTGACCGGGTGGAGGAGCTGACACTCGAGGCGCCGCTCGCGCTGCCGGAGCGGGGCGCCGTACAGGTTCAGGTGACCGTCGGCGGTCCCGACAGGAACGGAGCGCGCTCCGTCGAGGTGTACGCCCGTGACGAGGACGCCGTGGACGGGCGGTCCTGGACCCGGTATGCCACCGGTGTTCTGGTCGTCGGCCCCGAAACCCTGGCGACAGAGCATGACTTGGCAACGTGGCCGCCCACCGGCGCGCAGGCCGTCGAGCTAGCCGGCTTCTATGAGCGGCTGGCGCTGACCGGAGTGACGTACGGGCCGGCGTTCCGCGGGCTGGAGGCGGTCTGGCGGCGCGGTGACGAAGTGTTCGCCGAGGTGACGCTGCCGCAGGCCGAGCCGGTGGACGTGGCGCGGTACGGTCTCCACCCCGTGCTGCTGGACACCGCTTTGCAGGCGGGCCTGGGACCGCTGGACGCGGACCGGGGCGCGGCGGAAGGAACACGGCTGCCGTTCGTGTGGCGAGGGGTGTCGTTGTACGCCACCGGCGCCTCGACGCTGCGCGTACGGCTTGCGCCGGCCGGAACCGACGGACTGTCGGTGCTCGTCACCGACGCGGTCGGTACCCCGGTCGCCGGCGTGGACGCCCTGGTGACCCGCCCGGTGTCCCAGGAACAGCTGTCCGCGGTGGCCGACCTCGCCTCCCGCGCGACGACCGACGAGCCGGACCGGCGAACCGTGACCCGGCGCCCGCTGGCGCAGGCCGCCTCGGACGCCGAGGAGTCGCACCTGCGGCGCAGCCTGCGGCGCGCGGGGGAGGCGGAGCGGCAGCGCATCCTGCTGCGGCTGGTGCAGGAACAGGCCGCCACCGTCCTCGGGCACTCCACCCCGGACGGCGTCGAGCCGGACCTCACCTTCAAGGACCACGGCTTCGACTCCCTCACCGCGGTCCGACTGCGCAACCACCTCAACACCGCGACGGGGTGCCGACTGCCGGCCACCGTCGTCTTCGACCACCCGACTCCGGTCGCCCTCGCGGAGTACCTGTACACCGAGATCCTCGGCCGCCAGGACGACACCATCGCCCCCGCGGAGCCCGCGGTCCGGGCCGCGACGGACCAGGAACCCATCGCGATCGTCGGGATGAGCTGCCGCTTCCCCGGCGGTGTGCAGTCGCCCGAAGAGCTGTGGGAGCTGCTGACCGAGGGCCGGGACGCGATCTCCGGGTTCCCCGAGGACCGTGGCTGGGACGCGGAGGGGCTGTACGACCCCGACCCCGACGCCCCCGGGAAGACGTACTCGCGCCACGGCGGTTTCGTCTCGGACGCGGGCGGCTTCGACCCGGCGTTCTTCGGCATCTCGCCGCGCGAGGCCACAGCGATGGACCCGCAGCAGCGGCTGCTACTGGAGACGGGCTGGGAGGCGTTCGAACGCGCGGGCATCGACCCGGCGGTCCTGCGGGGCAGCCAGACCGGCATCTTCGTGGGTGCCGGTTCACACGGCTACGGCACGGGCAGCCACGACCCGTCGAGCGGAGTCGAGGGCTACCTCGTCACCGGAAACGCTCTCAGCGTCACCTCCGGCCGTCTCGCGTACGCCTTCGGCTTCGAGGGCCCTGCCGTGGCCGTCGACACGGCCTGCTCCTCGTCACTGGTCGCCCTGCACCTGGCGGTGCAGTCGCTGCGCCAGGGCGAATGCCCGCTGGCACTGGCCGGCGGTTCGGCGATCATGTCCACACCCTGGACCTTCGTCGGCTTCAGCCGGCAGCGTGGCCTCGCCCCCGACGGCCGCTGCAAGCCGTTCTCGGCCGCGGCCGACGGTTTCGGGCCGGCCGAGGGCGTCGGCGTCCTCCTGCTGGAGCGCCTCTCCGACGCCCGCCGCAACGGGCACCGGGTACTGGCCGTCGTCCGGGGCACCGCCATCAACCAGGACGGTGCGAGCAACGGTCTCACGGCGCCGAACGGCCCCTCCCAGCAGCGGGTGATCCGGGCCGCGCTGGCGAACGCCCAGGTCCCGGCGGCCGAGGTGGACGTGGTGGAGGCGCACGGTACGGGGACGAAGCTGGGCGACCCGATCGAGGCGCAGGCGCTGCTGGCGACCTACGGCCAGGACCGGCCGGAGGACCAGCCGCTGTGGCTGGGCTCGATCAAGTCGAACATCGGACACACGCAGGCCGCGGCCGGCGTCGCCGGGATCATCAAGATGGTCCTCGGCATGCAGCACGGCATGCTGCCACGCACGCTCCACCTCGACGAGCCCACGCCGCACGTCGACTGGTCCGCGGGCGCGGTACGGCTGCTGACGGAGGACGTGGCCTGGCCCGAGACCGGTCGGCCCCGGCGCGCGGCCGTCTCCTCCTTCGGCATGAGCGGCACCAACGCCCACGCCGTACTCGAACAGGCGCCGGATCCGGTTCCGGGAATGGAACCCTCCGTGGAGGACGCACCGCCCGCGGTGGTGCCGTGGGTGATCTCGGGCCGCTCGGACAGTGCGCTGGCAGCCCAGGCCGCGCGACTGTCCACGTTCGTACGGGACGGCGACGGGTTGTCACCCCTGGACGTCGGTCTTTCGCTCGCGACCACTCGGTCGGCGTTCGAGCACCGAGCCGTGGTCCTCGCGGGAGACCGCAACGGCCTCCTGGACGGCCTGGACGCGCTGACCGATGGACGTGTCCTGCCCGGTGTGGTGCGCGGCGTCGCCGGTTCACGCGGGCAGACGGTGTTCGTGTTCCCGGGTCAGGGTTCGCAGTGGCTGGGGATGGCTGCGGAGTTGCTGGAGTCGTCTCCGGTGTTCGCTCAGCGGGTGGGTGAGTGTGCGGCTGCGTTGGCGCCGTTCGTGGACTGGTCGCTGACCGAGATCCTGCGTGGCGGTGGTGGTGAGGGCTGGCTGGAGCAGGTCGACATCGTGCAGCCGGTGTTGTGGGCGGTGATGGTCTCCCTCGCAGAGGTGTGGCGGTCCTACGGTGTCGAGCCGGCGGCTGTGATCGGTCATTCGCAGGGTGAGATCGCCGCTGCGGTGGTGGCCGGTGGCTTGTCGCTTCAGGACGGGGCGAAGGTGGTCGC
>NZ_WWJT01000629.1 GCF_009865385.1 Streptomyces sp. SID486
TTCGACTCGTTGACGGCGGTGGAGCTGCGCAACCGGCTGAACACGGCCACCGGACTGCGGCTGCCTGCCACGCTCGTGTTCGACTACCCCACGGCCGCCGGGCTCGCCCGTCACCTGCTCGCGGAGCTGACGGCGGCCGGCGTCTCCGACGGCGCTCCGCGGAGCGCGGCGCTGCCGGCCGTACGAGGGGCGACGGCGGTGGACGAGCCGATCGCGATCGTCGCGATGAGCTGCCGCTACCCGGGCGGCGTACGCACCCCCGAGGACCTGTGGTCCCTGCTCGCCAGGGGCGGCGACGCCATGGCCGCGTTCCCCGACGACCGCGGCTGGGACCTGGAGGCGCTGTACCACCCCGACCCGGACCACAAGGGCACGGCGTACGCGCGTGAGGGTGGTTTCCTGTACGACGCTGGTGATTTCGATCCGGGGTTCTTCGGGATCTCGCCGCGTGAGGCGTTGGCGATGGACCCGCAGCAGCGG